>JAFLUF010000001.1 GCA_022508925.1 Oscillospiraceae bacterium
TATGGTATAATGGTAAAGGTTATGTGAGGTGAATTGTATGAAAGTCGGAGTATCTACCGCGTCGCTTTATCCTCTGCACGTCGAGGACGCTTTTAAAACGCTGTGCGAAATGGGTTTGAAAACGATCGAGGTGTTTGCGAACAGCACCTGCGAAGGCGAAGAGCCGTGCGTTTCGGAAATAATCGCAATGCAAAAAAAATACGATGTGGAGATCCCCTCATTTCACCCGTTTTCTTCGCCTATGGAAAGCGTGTTTTTGTTTTCTACCTATGACAGAAGAATAGATGAAATGATGACGCTTTACAAAAGCTTTTTCGCCAGCATGAAAAAACTCGGCGCAAGGCTGTTTGTGCTTCACGGGGCGATCTCAAGCTCCAAATGCACCGACGAGCATTATATAAAGCAGTTTGAACTGCTCTCCGACACGGGCAGGGAATACGGCGTTACGGTGGTTCAGGAAAACGTAAGCTACTGCCTCAGCGGAAGACTCGAGTTTCTTAAGATGATGAAACGCGAGCTCGGTGATAAAGCGAAATTCGTGCTTGACTTAAAGCAGGCGCGCAGAAGCGGCGATGATCCTCTCGATTATATAAAAGAGCTTGGCGGAAACATCGCCCACTGCCATATAAGCGACGCTGACAGCGAGCGCGACTGTCTGGCGGTCGGCGCGGGAAGCTTTGATTTTGAGAAACTTGTAAAGGCGCTTAGATCACAGGGCTTTGACGGAAATCTTATTGTAGAGCTTTACAGGCAGAACTACGGGGATTTTTCGGAGCTTAAGACATCCGCCGAGAGGCTTATGGAGATAGTTGATAAAATGCGTAATGCTTAATTCGTAATGCGTAATTATTTTTGTAACTGTTATGGACTATGATAATAATTACGGATTACGTATTACCAATTACGAATTAAAATAAGGGGAGATTATAAAATATGAAACTTGACAAGATGATAGGAGACAGATTTAAAGAGCGTCCCTCCGACTGTCAGATAGACAGCCACGCGCTTATGGTAAGAGGCGGCTACATAAAGTACGTCGCAAACGGAATTTTTTCAAGCTTTCCTCCGCTCAAGCGCGTTACCGCTAAGATCGAGCGCATTATCAGAGAGGAAATGGACGCTGTTGACGGACAGGAGGTCATGTTTCCCGTGGTAATGCCCGCGGCGCTCTGGCAGGAAACAGGCAGGTATTCGAGTATAGGCAGCGAGCTTCTGCGCTTTACGGACAGAAACCGCCAGCCTATGGTCCTCGGCATGACTCACGAGGAGGCGGCTGTTCAGCTCGTGCGCGAGTACGCCAATTCTTATTCCAAATATCCGTTTATGATATATCAGATACAGACGAAGTTCCGCGACGAGGCTCGTCCGCGCGGCGGTCTTATCAGAGTGCGCGAGTTTACCATGAAGGACGCGTATTCCTTCCACACATCGCAGGAGGACTTAGAGGAATACTACGCGCTTGTTCACAAGGCTTACGAGCGCATTTACGAGCGCTGCGGAGCGAAAAACGTCATCTCCGTAAAGAGCGACAGCGGAATGATGGGCGGAAGCGTTTCGCACGAGTTTATGCTTCTTACTCCCGTAGGCGAGGACAGTATCGCCCTTTGCAGCGACTGCGGCTTCAGAGCGAATGTCGAGGCGGCAAGGTCGATAGTCGAAGACCTGCGCGACGAAAGCTCCGAGGAGCTTAAAGAGGTTTTGACTCCCGATATCCACACCATCGAGGAAATCTGCGAGTTTTTGAAAATGCCGCTCAACAAGAGCTGTAAGGCGGTCGTTTACCAGAAAAACGCCGACGACAGCTTTGTAGTTATCTTCATACGCGGCGACCTTGACGTAAACGAAACAAAGGTTACAAATTTCCTCGGTTGTGATATCCACCCCGCTGTAATCACCGAAGAGTGCGGTCTGTGCGCGGGATATATCGGACCGGTAAACCTTAAGATAAACGGCGAATACACCGTGCTTTACGACGCCTCGCTCGAAAACGCGAATAATCTTTCCTGCGGCGCGAATAAGCCCGAGTATCATCTTACCGGGCTTGATATGAAGCGCGATGTTCCGAGCGCCGAGTATCACGACTTCGCGAAAATTACGGACGGCGGTATCTGTCCCGAGTGCGGGAAAAAGGCTATCTCCATTTCACGCGGAATTGAGGTCGGAAACATCTTCCAGCTCGGAACAAAATACACAAAGTCCATGGAGATGACCTATCTCGACAAGGACGGAAACGCGCAGACGCCAATTATGGGCTGCTACGGAATAGGCGTAGGCAGACTTGCGGCGTCGGTTATGGAAAGCTCACACGACGAATACGGACCTATCTGGCCTATGGCTATCGCTCCGTGGCAGGTCCATCTGTGCGCTGTGCGCTCCGACGACGAGCGCGTAAGGGCCGCGGCGGACAAGCTTTATAGCGACTTGCAGTCGGCGGGAGTTGAAGTGATTTACGACGACCGAAATGTAAGAGCGGGAGTTATGTTCTCCGACGCCGACCTGCTCGGCGTGCCGCTGAGAGTTGTAATAAGCCCGAGAAATCTTGACGAGGGAATTTACGAGCTTACTTCGAGAGATAAGAAGATCACGGAAAAGCTTAATCCCGAAACCGCCGTAAGCCGCCTTAAGGAGCTTATTGCGGAGCTTATGAAATAAAAAGTTTTTGGGGAAAAACCTTTCTGAAGAAAGGCTTTTTCCCCAACCCCCTTTTCCAAAGACTTTTAATAAAACTGCGATAACAAGAGATTATGACCGCCGCGCAAGCTGCGGTATTAAAAAGTTTTGGGAAAGGGTCAAGGGAAAACCCTTTTTCAAAAGGGTTTTCCCTTGTTTTTATTTATTCAAGAAAATCCAGAATATCCGGCTCCGCGACTAAATGCATCGCCCCCACCGCAACAAAAACCTTTTTTCCCTCAGACAGCCATTCGGATACTCGCTCAGCCATTTTCCGCTGGCGGTCTGTGTACATCGCGGCGTAATAATCGTCAAAATCATCGCTCAGCTCCTCGGGTATCTCGTCGCCCTCAAGCATTGCCTCAAGCGCCGCAAGGTCGTTTGTGCTCCACGCCTCGTACAGCTCTCTCATCGCCGAAAGCTGCTCGTCATACGGCGTGTTTACCGCGTCTGAAAGCGCGAATGCCTGAAGCGCTTCGCTTTCCTCGGAGTTCATTTTATACTGCTCATATACGCTTTCAAACTCGTATATTTCCTTGCCGTTTTCCATTGCGTATTTTATGACAGCGCGGTCGGTCCCGTTTTCGGAATAATATCCGCAGTCAGACGCTATCTTGTTTGATAGCTGAGCGCTCCACAAAGCGGGAATATACCTGTTATAAGCCGCGATATAAATTCCTTTTTCCGTGAAGAACTTTTTTATCTTCTCATAATCATTTCCGAGAATATCCGCCGTTGTGCCCGATTTGCATTCAAGCAGCTTCATTGCCTCGTTAAGCTCCGCAGTGTTTTTGTCCAGCGCGATAAGGTCGACCTCCACCGCCACGATAGTACACTCGTCGATAGCTCTGTAAATTTCCTCGGGATAGCTGACTCCGTTTTCCGCGACGTGCATTGTCCCAAGCAGATAAACCACGCCGCCGGTGCTTTCGTCGCTTACGGTAAAAAACGGCGGATCTACGGGCTTAGGCTCGTATTTTTCACTGAAAAACTCACAACCGCCGAGCAAAAGCGAGAACAGCAGAAGCGCCGCTAAAATAAACGTTTTCTTCTTCATTTTATCTCAAATCTGTTATAAGTTTCTCCGTCAAAATTCTTCCATAGAAAACAGCCGTTTTCAAGCGTCATATAACTGTTCGAGCTGTTTTCTTTCGGTATTGAAACAGAACCCGGGTTCATATAAACATAGTTTTCGTGAATGTTGCAGGCGGGAATGTGCGTATGTCCGCAAAGCAGGATATTGCCTTTTTTCAGCGGCGGCAGATTTTCCTCGCTCCATTTATGTCCGTGCGTCGCGAAAATTTCCGCGCCCTCGGCGCTTATAAGCGCGTATTCAGCCAGAACGGGGAACTCCAGCACCATCTGGTCGACCTCCGCCTCGCAATTCCCGCGAACGCACAGAATTTCATCTTTGTGCGTATTAAGCATTTCAATGACCTTTTTCGGCGCGTAGTCCTTCGGCAGATCGTTTCGCGGGCCGTGATAAAGCAAGTCTCCGAGCAGAATAAGGCGCTCGGCTTTTTCATTTTCAAAAGCGCCTATCATTTTCTCACACCAATATGCCGAGCCGTGGATATCCGAAGCTATCATAAACTTCATAAATTCACCTCAATAATTATATTCCTCAACAATTACCGCACAGCCTTTAACGGTTATTTCCGCAAAATCCTCGATAATTTCGTTGCTTACTCCGAGTGGGAAATCGTTTGTAAAAACGCGTTTTTCAACGGGATATTTCACTCCTCGCTCGGTAATTTCGGCTTCTGTTTCATACGCGAAAACCGAAAGATATCCGTCAAAACGCGGGATTTTTACCGTCTCGTTTAAAATCAACTCGGCGCGCTCGTGCTCACCGAAAAGCTCGGCTGATATCCCTTGCTTTTTCAGTCTGTAAAGCATCTGGATATTTGCCAGCGTGTGTCCGAGCCGTCCGCCCGCCGCGCACAGAAACCTCAGCCGAGAATATCCGCGCTCTACCGCGATATTCGCCGCTAACAGCGCGTCGGTCTCGTCCTTTTCGGGAAGTGCTCTTATGCATTCAGCTCCGCTTGGAACAGGGCTTTTCGCGCTGTCGAAATCTCCGACGCAGATATCGGGAGTAATTCCCGCGCTGAGCGCATAGTCAAGTCCCCCGTCCGCGCAAATGACATATCCCTCAATAAGCCTTTTGTCAAACGAAGAACAGGGCGCCCCGCAGATTATAGTACATTCGGCAGTCATTTTATCACCTTTATGCTTTAATCAATATGAGATAATTATATCATAATTGATCTGCGTTGTCAATAATGCTAATTTTACTGTTTACTGTCAGCTGAAAAAAAGAGGGCTGTCTGTCAGACAGCCCGAATTAAAAGGGAGCGGGATTATTATTCAGATTACAGAAATGTAATCTGCAATCTGCCTTAAACGTTGAACAACAGTTCGTCGTATGTCGGATAAGGCCAGTATTCCTCGCCGACGATCGTTTCAAGTTCGTCTGCTACGGCTCTCAGCGACTGCATTGTGCTGAAGACCTCGTCGTGATAACAGCGCGCCTTTTCAGCCTCGCCCTCAATCGCCTGAGCCTTTACGATCACATCTGAAAGCTCGTTTGCCTTATCGGAAAGTGAGATAGTAAGCTCGTTTACCTTCTTTGCCAGAGCAGCTTCGACTGTCGGCTCGATTCCTGCCGACTTTTTGCTTACGGCGATATCGCAGACGTCCTTAGCGAACTTCATGACCGCGGGCAAAATCTCGGTCTTTACCATATCCGCGGCGGTAAGCGCCTCGATGTTTATTACCTTTGAGTAGTTTTCAAAGAGGATCTCCTGTCTCGAGTGCAGCTCTACCTCGCTGTAAACCTTAAACTTCTTGAACAGCTCGACGTTCTTCGCCTCCGTAATGCACGAAAGAGCGTCAACCGTAGATTTGAGATTCGGCAGACCACGCTTTTCGGCTTCTGCCTGCCATTCCGCGCCGTATCCGTTTCCGTTGAAAATAACCCTCTTGTGCTCGCTTATAGTTTTCACAAGCAGATCGTGAAGCGCCTCGTTAAAGCTCTGCGCGCCCTCGAGCGCGTCCGCGAATTCTGTAAGCGAATTTGCGACGATTGTATTAAGGATCGTGTTCGGACCTGCAATATTCAGGTTGGAACCGACCATTCTGAACTCAAACTTGTTTCCGGTAAACGCAAACGGAGAGGTTCTGTTTCTGTCCGTGCTGTCCTTGGGAAAATCGGGCAGGGAGGAAACGCCCACATTGAACATCTGCTTGCCGTTAGAGGTGTATTCCTTGCCCTCTACAAGCGCGTCCACAACTCCCTGAAGCTCTTCTCCGAGGAATATCGAGATGATAGCGGGAGGCGCCTCGTTAGCACCCAGACGGTGGTCGTTTCCGGGAGAAGCGACCGACATTCTCAGAAGGTCGGAATATTCGTCAACCGCCTTGATTATAGCCGCGAGGAAGGTAAGGAACTGCGCGTTTTCCATCGGAGAGTTTCCGGGGTCGAGCAGGTTCTGTCCGTCGTCTGTGGATAAGCTCCAGTTGTCGTGCTTGCCCGAGCCGTTTATACCCGCAAAGGGCTTTTCATGAAGCAGGCAGACAAGTCCGTGCTCAAGCGCTACCTTTTTCATAAGCTCCATTGTAAGCTGGTTCTGGTCGGTCGCGAGGTTTGCGGGAGCGAAGATAGGCGCGTTTTCGTGCTGCGCGGGAGCAACCTCGTTATGCTTTGTCTTGGAGGTAATACCGAGCTTCCATAAACGCTCGTCAAGGTCCTTCATATACTCAGCGATCCTATCCTTGATAACTCCGAAATAGTGATCCTCAAGCTCCTGACCCTTGGGCGCGGGAGCGCCGAAGAGAGTTCTTCCCGTGAAAATAAGGTCCTTGCGCTTATCGTAATTTTTCTTGTCAACAAGGAAATATTCCTGCTCGGCGCCGACAGTTGCCACAACGCGTTTTGTTGTGGTATTTCCGAACAGCCTTAAAACTCTCAGCGCCGCGTCGGACACAGCGTCCATCGAGCGCAGAAGCGGTGTTTTCTTATCAAGCGCCTCTCCCGAGTACGAATAGAACGCCGTGGGAATATAAAGCGAGCCGCCCTTTACAAACGCATAAGAGGTAGGATCCCACGCGGTATATCCGCGCGCCTCAAATGTAGCTCTGAGTCCTCCCGAGGGAAAGCTCGAAGCGTCTGGCTCGCCCTTTATAAGCTCCTTGCCCGAAAATTCCATGATGATCGCTCCGTCGCCTGTGGGAGAGATAAAGCTGTCGTGCTTTTCGGCGGTGATTCCCGTCATCGGCTGAAACCAGTGAGTATAGTGCGTGGCACCTTTTTCGATCGCCCAGTCTTTCATGGCGTTTGCCACGATGTCCGCGATAGAGCTGTCAAGCTCCTTGCCCTCGGCGATCGTTTTCTTCAGCGTCTTAAAAACATTCTTCGGCAGGCGCTGTCTCATTGTTTCCTCGTTGAACACGTCGATACCGAACTGTTCAACAACATTGAAGTTTTCCATAGTCCCGTTCCTCCTGAATACTGAATATAGAATTACTAAACAAAAAACGGCGTCAAGATACGGTTATCCCGTCCTCGAAACGCCGTCGTTTCTTTGTTACTTTCATATTATACACTATTTTTTTTCTTTTGTCTATCGGGATTTCAAACAAATAATACTAACTTAAAAACTTTTTGTTGTCGCTTTTGTACAAAAATCATGCAGGCAAGCTCTTTTAAAAATTCTAAAATGGGCGTTAAATTACCGAAATCAGCATTATTTTGCAAGAAAGTCGATTTTGTCTTTCATAATTGCCGGTGAATTTTGAGAAATAGGATATTGATGAATTAAATCCGACTTGGTTTTCACTAAATTATTCCTGAAACATATAGTGTAGAAAATGTGAAATGGGTGATTTTGTGTTGGATTTTCCGCTTTGCTGCCTTGGTGTGGGAAAAAGCGCCGTTGTAAAAAGCCTTTCGGCTCACGGCGCGCTCAGACGGCGGCTTTCTGATATAGGAGTAGTAGAGGGCGCGACGGTAAAATGCGTCGGCAGAAGCCCTTTAGGCGACCCCGCGGCGTACCTGGTACGCGGCGCGGTCATTGCGATCCGCGACTGCGACAGCAGAAGCGTGCTTGTTAGAGGTTAGATGTTAGAGGTAAGAGGTTAGATATGTAATTCGTTAAGTTGTTGGGTATTGACCGTTTGGTTTAGCCTCTGATATCTAAATTCTGATTTCTAACTTCTAAAGGAGGATACAGATGTAGATGAATAATGATTCTTTTGATAAAACAATTGCCCTTGCGGGAAACCCTAATGTCGGCAAAAGCACGGTCTTTAACGCTCTGACGGGGCTTCACCAGCACACAGGAAACTGGGCGGGAAAAACCGTGGAGACCGCGAGCGGCTTTTTCAAGACCAAAGCATTTTCATATCGTTTGGTCGATATTCCGGGTACATATTCGCTTATAGCGCATTCGGCTGAAGAAGAAGCCGCGCGCGATTATATCTGCTTCGGAAAAGCGGACGCGGCGGTCGTGGTCTGTGACGCCACCTGTCTCGAGCGCGGACTTAACCTTGTGCTTCAGGTAATGGAGATCTGCCCGAAAACTCTGGTCTGCGTAAATATGCTTGACGAGGCGAAGCGCGCGGGAATAAAAATAGACCTTAAGCTCCTCGAAAAAGAGCTTGGCGTGCCTGTCGCGGGAATTACCGCGCATAAAAAGCGCACGCTTAAAATTCTCACTGACAGACTTGACGAGCTTTGCTCTTCCGAGGCTCCTAAACATCCAAGAAAGCTGAAGTACATAAAGCCTCTTGAAGCCGCGGTCCGGATAACCGCGAAAGTCATAGAGCACGAGCTTTCGCTTGAGCTTCCCGAAATAGGCATTCCCGCGGAATGGGCGGCTTTAAGGCTTATAGACGGCTCTATGGTAAACGAAATAAGCGAGCGCTGTAAAAGATCGGGCAGGAACATTCTTGAAAATTCCGCTATCTCCGAAGCTCTGGCACAGTCGAAAAAGCTGCTATCGGACAATGGCATAAACGAGGATATTTTGCAGGATAAGATCGTCGGCTGTATTTATGAAAACGCCGAGGAGATATGTAAGAAGACGGTAACCATGCCGCCCCGCGAAATATCAAAGGCAGACAGGATCCTCACAAGCCGGGCGCTTGGCTTTCCGATAATGATATTACTGCTGCTTGTGGTTTTCTGGATAACCATTATCGGAGCAAACTACCCGTCGGAATATCTGGGGATAGCGCTGTTCTGGCTCGGCGACAGGATGGGCGAAATGTTTCAAATGATAAACGCTCCCGATTGGCTTTCGGGAATAATCGTAGACGGCGCGTACAGGGTGCTTGCGTGGGTGGTTTCGGTAATGCTGCCCCCCATGGCGATCTTCTTCCCGCTGTTTACACTGCTTGAGGACTTAGGCTATCTTCCGAGGGTCGCGTACAATCTCGACAAGCCTTTTCATAAGTGCAGCGCGTGCGGCAAACAGGCGCTTTGTATGTGCATGGGATTTGGCTGTAACGCCGCGGGGGTAACGGGCGCGAGAATAATCGACAGCCGCCGCGAGCGCCTTATCGCGATACTTACAAACTCCCTCGTCCCGTGCAACGGACGTTTCCCGATGATATTGGCGCTTATCTCGGCGTTTTTCGTAAGCGGCGCAAAGGGCAGCGGGATACTTGAAAGCTTATTGTCGGCGGTCATTTTCACCGCGGTTATCGTGCTTGGTATAATGATGACGTTTCTGACTTCAAAAATACTCGCGAAAACGCTGCTCAAAGGAGAACCGTCGTCGTTTACGCTTGAGCTTCCGCCGTTTCGCAAACCGCAGGTAGGGAAAATACTTATTCGCTCCTGCCTTGACAGAACGGTTTTCGTGCTTGGAAGAGCGGCGGCGGTTGCGGCTCCCGCGGGTGCGGTGATATGGCTTTTGGCTAATATAAACGTTTTCGGAAACACCTTGCTTTCGTACATCACAGGCTTTTTCGAGCCGTTCGGTCAGCTTTTGGGAATGGACGGCGCTATAATAACGGCGTTTTTGCTCGGAATTCCCGCAAACGAAATAGTCATTCCGCTTATCGTAATGATCTACGAGCAAAGCGGCGTAATTGCCGAAATTTCGACCGAACAGCTTTACGAGCTTTTCACGCAAAACGGCTGGACGGTAATAACGGCAATATGCGTTATTATTTTTACGCTTTTTCATTTTCCGTGCTCGACAACGCTTCTTACGATAAAAAAAGAAGCCGGCGGCTGGAAATGGGCGGCGCTCGCGTTTTTTATCCCCCTGATAATAGGAGTCGCTTTTTGTCTGGTCATCAATTTGTTTTCGATGATTTTTACAATGGCATAACGTGATAAGTTATAAGGAAGCATACAAAAAGTCTTTGAAAAAGGGGTTGGGGAAAAAACTTTCTACAGAAAGTTTTTTCCCCAAAAATAATAAGTAGCTGAACACATTTTGACAGTATGAAATCAGGTGTTTTATACGTTTTTAGCTCTCCGAAGGCGTTTCGGGGAGCTGTTTTTGCGATAGACCTATTTCCAATGATTCAGCGTCGGAAGCATCTCGTTTAAGTAAGCCCTCATCTTTTCGGGTGGGAATTGGTCGTTCGACATATGTCCCACGAGAAAATCGGTCAGTTCATCAAGACTTGTATAAACGAATTTCCCGTCTGTGTAGCACCATTTGCAGTACTCCTCGTTATATGTACCGTCGGGTTCCTTGCTGATCGAGGAATCTTCAAGCGGCATTCCGCAGCACTGACATATCAGCTTTCTCGGAGAACCGAGCAGCGTATTGATAGAAACATCAAACAGCTTTGACAATAGCTTCAGTGTTTCGGTGTTCGGCACGGTTTCGCCCGTTTCCCAGCGCGACACTGCCTGTCTTGTTACAAATACCTTTTCAGCGAGCTGTTCCTGTGATAAGCCGTGCTTGTTACGCAATTCCAAAATGATATCCTTTGTTTCCATATTTATCACCTCAATATTATTATATCATTGCTGTTTGAAAAAGACAAGCAACCCGCTGTTGCTGTATTGTAACGTCATATTTTATCAAGGATTGATATTTCCGCTGAGAGTAAGTCTGTTTGTAATTTCAAACGTCGGACCCTTCTGCCAGAGAAACGGCGTGAGCGATATCTCAAAGCCCTCTCCCGGCGCGCACATAAAGTCCGCCGGCTGTCCTTTGGGCAGCCCATAGCCGCACAGCAGATTTGTGATAACTCCCGCGTGAGTAATTACAGCGCCGTATTGCAGGTCGTTTTTCATCATATCGCTGAATACGCTGTCAAGTCCGTTTATACAGCGCAGCATAAAGTCGCCGTATTTCTCGCCGTTCGGCGGCGCGGAGTCCACCCCGCCTTTAAGCCAGTCCTTGTATTCGCGAAGATCACGGAGCTGTTCGGCGGATTTGTTTTCAAAATCCCCGAAGTTCATCTCAATAAGCTCGTCTATTATCATCAGTCTTTGCTCGGGGTAAATTATCTCCGCGGTCTCAAGACAGCGCGAAAGGGGAGAGGAGTACACCTTTTCGACCTCGGGGTAAAGCTCGTTCGCGCAGAGGTTTTCTATTGTTTTTCTGCCCTCGGGGCAAAGCGACAGGTCGGTTTGTCCTATATACTTGCCGTCAAGATTTCCCTGGGTTATCCCGTGACGGATAAGATATAAGTAGTAGTTTCTCATGGGTATCCTCCTATATATGGTATAATTAGGAATAATATCCTATCGGGCTGTCGAAATTTTGGTAATTATGACGCTTTACATATCGGAATAAATGTAATATAATATACATTGCGATAAAATTATTATGTGTAATATTTGGAGATTTAACGGTCATGAATAAAGATTTTCCGAGAATATTAAAGCTGCTTCGCAAGGAGCGCGGGTTAAGACAAAAAGAAGCCGCGGACAAGCTTGGCGTCGCACAGGCGCTTTTGTCGCATTATGAAAACGGAAAACGCGAGTGCGGTCTGGACTTTCTGGTTCAGGCGGCGGATTTCTATAACGTTTCCGTGGACTACATACTCGGCAGAAGCAACTCGCGAAACGGTACGGTCGTCACCGAAAACGAGCTTGAGGACAGCACGGTCTCCGAGGGCGCGAGCGAGAACGCGGAGTCCGCTGGCATTCTCCTGAGAAAAAAGCTCGCGACAAACGCGCTTGAAATAGTGTTTTCATTGTTGACAAAGACCAAGAATAATAAGCTTGCGAAGGCAGTCGGAAATTATATGCTCACCGCTGTTTACCGCGCGTTCAGAATGGTATACAGCGCCGGCGGTGAAAACGATGAAAACCTGTTTTCGATACCTCGCGAAAGTCTTTCGGGAATCACCCTTGCTCAACTCAGCCTTGAAGACGTCGCCGCAAATACCGCCGAAAAGGACGGCACAGCCGACGCAAAGATCACCAACTCCCGCATAGAGCAGGAATACCCAAAGCAAAGCACAGCGCTGTTTTCGGTCATCAACAATGTAGAGAAGGAATTAAAAAAGCTGTGATTATTTGTCAACGATATTGTTGCTGAGTATAAAGCTTTCGTTATCTCGCCAGTTTTCTCTTACCTTTACGAAAATCTGTAGATTTACCTTTGTGTCAAGCAGTTCTTCTATGTCCTTTCGAGCGAGAGAGCCTATCTGTTTTAGGCGCTCGCCGCCCTTTCCGATTATCATTCCCTTGTGGGAGTTTTTTTCGCAGATTATGACCGCGCCGATGTCGATTATCTCGGCGCCGTTTTTGTTTAAGTGAGAAGAAAAGCTCTCTATGTCTACCGCCGTTCCGTGGGGAATTTCCTGCTGCATTGTCCAGAGCAGCTTTTCACGGATGATCTCGCTGCACAAAAAGCGTTCGGTGCGGTCGGTGGCTATATCGTCGGGGAAGAAGTGCTCTCCCTCTACGGCGTATTTTTCGAGCACAGGCATGATAAGCTCGGTATTTACGCGTTTTTTTACGCTTATAGGTATAATTTCCGCAAAATTATACAGTTCGTTATATTCGTTTATCATCGGCAAAAGCTCTTCTTTGGATTTAACGAGGTCGATCTTGTTCAAAAGCAGAATTACCTTTGTTTCGTGCGACTTGAATGACTTCAACAGCTCGCGCTCGATAGCGGATATCTTTTTCGTCGCGTCAGCCATGAGTATAGCGCAGTCAACGTCGTCCACGCTTGTCCTTACGGCTCTTACCATGTGCTCTCCGAGCTTTGTTTTCGGCTTTAAAAAGCCCGGAGTATCAATAAACACATATTGAGTGTCTCCCTGTGTCAGAACGCCGTTTATACGGTTTCGCGTGGTCTGCGGCTTTTCGCTTACAATGGAAATCTTCTCTCCGACCAGCAGGTTTGTAAGAGAAGATTTTCCCGCGTTCGGTCTGCCTGTAATTGCGATAAATGCGTTTTTAGTCATTGCTTTCTTCCTTTTTCGGTTTGTATAACAGTCTGAACTGAACGGAATTTTCAAGCCGTTTTGTAATAATTACAATAAATTTAGGAACCCCGAAAGTATCCGTCAGAATAACATAAGCTCCTTTTTCAAGCCTGCTGTTTTTGGCAATTTCAATACTCCGCGCTTTTCCTCTTTTTATAAGCTTCAAAAGCTCGTCCGAAAGCGCAAGCGTCGAGAAGTCCACATTTCCCGAAATCTCAGCCGAAGCCTTGAACTCACTTATAAATTTTTCGGTAAGTGTTTTTATATGCGCCCTGTACATATCCGGGCGCTTTTTTTTCGTCACCTCAAGCGACATCATTTCGCGCCATTTCAAGACCTGCGCGTGGTCTCCCGAAAGCAAGACCTCTGGCACCTTTCTGCCTTTCCATACTTCGGGGCGCGAATACTGAGGATATTCCAAAAGCCCGTCATAGTGGCTTTCTATGCTGTAAGCGTCTTCGTTGGGAAGAACCCCCGGCTGAAGCCTCGCGACGGCGTCGGTCAGTATAAGCGCGGGCAGCTCTCCTCCCGTAAGCACATAATCTCCCACGGAGATCTCCTCGGCGTTAAGCTCTTCTATTACTCTCTCGTCTACGCCCTCATAATGCCCGCAGATAAGAATAAGCCCGCTTTCCTTTGCAAGCTCGCGTACCTTATCCTGCGTAAGCGTTTCGCCCTGCGGCGACAGATAGATAACACGCGGCGGGGATTTATGCTGCGCGGAAATTGCCTTTACGCAGTCGTATATCGGCTGCGCCTGCATGACCATTCCCGTGCCGCCGCCGAAAGGTTTGTCGTCTACATTTCTGTGCTTATCCTCGGTGTAGCTTCGGATATTATGCGCGTAGACCTCGATAAATCCGTTTTTTATACCTCGCCCGACGATGCTCTCTTTAAACACCCTTTCGCACATCTCGGGAAAGAGCGTCGCTATGTCGATCCTCATCAATTATCCTCGTCAAATAATCCCTCAAGCGGAATTATCAGCATTTCTCCCGCCTCTGTGTCGATTTTCTTTACGATATCATCAATGCGCGGAAACATAAGCTCTTTTCCGTTTTCTTTTTTTATCGAGTAAACGTCTGTTGCGCCGTTCTGATAAACGTCCGAGATTTTACCGTAGACTTCTCCCGTATCCGCGTTTTTCACCGTAAGTCCGATTATATCCTGGATAAAATAAACTCCCTCGGGAAGCTCCATATCGTCGCGGTCAATGTAAAGCATTTTACCGATATACTTCTGCGCGTCCTCGATAGAGTCAATTCCTTCGATTTTTAATACAACGATGTTTTTATGAACATACGCCCTTGTAATTTCAACGGGTTCTTTACCCTTATTCAGATAAAGCGTTTCAAACTCGCAGAGAATTTCCGGCTCGTCGCAGTAATACTGACAGCGCACCTCTCCGCGTATCCCTTGTGTAGAAACGATTTTGGCTATTTCAAGAAACTGTTTCATTTGTATTGTCTTTCTTTTCCTTTTTCTTGTTTAAGATAAGTTTTACCGCCTGAACGCAGGTCTTAAAGTTTATCGCCGCGATAACGATGAAAATAACCGCGTTTATCACATTCTGCCACAGTCCGTACTCAAGCAGCATGATAGACAGCGACATTCCCGCAAGAAGAATTATGTTTACAACTACCTTTACCCAGTAAATAGTCATGTACAAAAGCTTTTTCGTATCGATAACGCGGTAAATAAACACGATAAGATAGCTTGCCAGCGTCGCGAGCGCCGCGCCTATAATTCCCATAGCCGGTATCATCAGAAAATTAAGACCGATATTCGCCGCCGCGCCTATCGCCGAAGATATAAGCGCGTGTGTGGTTTTTCTCGAGGCCTCGTATATGCTTGAGAGAAAGTTGTTGAAGCACTGGAATATGACCGCCCCCAGCAACACCGGAACGTAAAAATACGCCGGAGCGAAGGCTTCCGTTCCGAAAAACGGCATGATAAAAGGTCTTAATATCAGCATAATTCCCGCGCAGGCAATAAACACCACCGTCTGCATCATGCTGAAAATGTTGGAGTAGAAATTGGAGACCGTCCGCGAGTTTCTCTCGGTGATAGCGGACATATGCCATGCCTGAGCGAATATACCCACCACGACTGCCGCAAGGTTGGGAAATTTATACGCAAAGCCGTAGATTCCGTTTGAGTCGCTTCCGAGAAAATATGTCACCATAAATCCGTCGGACATATTTATTATCCACCACATTATCGTGGTAGGCATAAGCGGGATGCTGTAGCTCATCATTGAAACGCACAGCGATTTGTCGTTTTTTAGCGGTCTGTACTGCTTATACAGCTTTGCAACGATGTTCAGAAAAACGACAGAGGTGAGGTTGCTCAGAATGACCGACCAGAGATAACCGTTTATCCCAAAGTTGAAAACGCCCAACAGCAGGAGATTGAAAATTATCATCGAAACGGTGGTTATGATACCGTCTACCGCGAACAGCTTTACCGAAACGCGCGCTCTGACAAAGATACCGCAGACCTCTTTTATCGCGCCCGCAAGGACGTAGATAAACAGCATCCACTCATAGCCCGCAAGCATCGGAATAAGACCCACCAGCGGCACAAACGCCGCAAATACAACGCATCCGCAGACCGCGATGTTTATCCCGATAGAAAACACCATTCTGCCGTCGTTGTTTTTTTCGAGAGCAAAGCGCAGCACGCCCTCCGCAATGGACAGCGAAAAAACGGATATAAGAAGCGACCCCGCGTTTATGAGATTCGTCATGTCTCCATAGCCCGAAGTCCCGAGCATGCTTGTGTAAAATTTCAGCATTACATACACAAGCAGCTTTGAGCTGAACTGTCCTATGCCTAAAATGACGATATTTCCCGCGAGGGTTCGGTATCTGTTTTGCGAATCAGGCTTGTTACTCATTTTTTCCCCGATTATGTCATTTGTCTTTTTTGTCGCGTAAATTCCCGAAAAAATCGGAAAGTATCTTTGCGCATTCTTCCTCAAGCACTCTGCTTCTCACTCTCGGAATATGCGTAAATTTCTCGTCAAACAGCGCTGCCACAGAAGCGCACGCGCCGTTTTTTTCGTCAAACGCCCCGTAGACAAGCCGCTTTATCTGCGCGTTTATGACCGCCCCCGCGCACATGGGACACGGCTCAAGCGTTACATAAAGCGTACAGTCCGAAAGCCTTCGGTTTTTGAGAGCTTTTGCGGCGCGTTCTATCGCCAAGACCTCCGCGTGAGCGGTGGGAGACTGCAGAGCCTCGCGCTCGTTATACGCTTCGGAGATTATCTCACCGTTATTATCCACCACTATCGCGCCTACGGGTATCTCACCCGCCTGCGCCGCCTTTTCGGCAAGCGCGAGAGCCTTTTGCATATATTCCTCATCTGTCAATATCATAAGCGTTTGAAAAACGGAACACCTACGGTAATGACCGCGCTTATCAGCCCGTAGATCAGTATCCACAGACCGTTGAACATATCATACAGCTTAAACAGCATGAATATCACCGCCAGCAAAACGCCCAGACCCGCCGTAAAGATCTGGATTATGGAGCCGATAGTAATTTTCGTGCGTAGTTTTTTCGCGGTCGAAATTCCCTCCGCAAGCGACGAAAACGTTCCCGAAAGAGAAAGTCCCGCGTTGCCGCTTGAAACAAATTTTGTCGACTCGTTGAATTCCTCGTGGCAATCAAACGGAATAACCTTGATCACACGGTCTTTTATTCCGAAAGTGTTCTTTATAAAAGAGTTTGTAATAATTCCGTCTACTGTCTTTACTATGATCGAAACGTTCTGAGAAACCAGTTTGTTTACCTTTTCCTTTACCTGTTTGTCAGCGGAAACCGAAACGAAAAACAAAAGACAGACCTCTCCGCCCACGGCGAGATAAATAACGTTGTCGTTCTTGGGATTTGCCGCGGCTTCCTTTTTATTGCTCGGCACGGATATCTCGTGAGCTATCATGTGCTCGCGCGTTCCGAGCAGAACTCTGCGCCTGTCTATCCATCCCATAACGCCGAGGTTGTTTTCGTATACGATTCCGTTTACGTCCTTCAGAAGCTCTTTTTTATAGTCGAGCATATTGAACAGCGCGTCCGAGAGAATGCTTCCCGTAGCGTAAGCAAGGCTTGCTCCGAGAATTATCGCCTCGTCGATGTTTACCTTTCCGTCGCCGCGGTTTGAGGGCTTGTCATAGCCGCAAATGTTATCTATCACAACAGTCTGCGGCGGGAAGAGCGCGGACGCCTCCGCCAGAACAGAGTTTGTCTCGCTGAAGCTTTCAACGGCTTCATATCCCAAGATAGCGAAGTTGTTTTTTCTGCCCTTAAACGAAGCAAGTAAAAGCGGTATCGTGACCGTCATAGAGCAGGACAGCGCCGCACCCAGACAGCAGATAGCAGAAAGCACCGTAAACGCCCACGAAAGGTTATTGAGAAACAACTCGTCGCCGTTTGTGAAAAAAGCGATTATCGCGCCGATAACAGCGGCGATGATAGTAGAAACGGAGACCTTGCCGGAAATCCTGTCATAAGCGTCCTCGCAGTAGGTCGAGATGATAAAATCCTTAAGCATTTCGGTCTTTCTCGCGGACGCCGTTATGGGCACTCCCAGGACCGCGCCCTTGCCAAGCTTTTCCGCGCTGGATTTTCCGCAGAAATCCGCGAAATATTTGGCGCCGTCTTTTGAAACAAACTCAAAGTTCTTTTTCGCCGTTTTCACAGCTATAAGCTTTGAAAGCGTGTTAAAGCACAGAATACCCAGCGAGACCATGAGATAAACGTGTGACATCGAGCGCTGGACATATTCTATTCTTAAAAGATAAGGAACAATTGAAGCTATCGCCGCTCCGTGAGCAAACGCGCACAGCGTATCTCCGTCGGGACGCAGCTTAAACAGTCTCGAAAAGCCGTTTGATATTACCGACGAGCAGGTCGCGAACGACAAAACGCCGATAGTCAGCATACAGTAAAGATAGTTTTCCGTAGCGGAGCGCAGATTTATTATCGTACCGAGCGTTCCCATAACCTGAACATTAGCGGTGTTTAAAATACCGATAACAAGCGTTATCGCAAACAGGATACCCGTGATTATAAGTCTCCATAAAAGACCCGTCGAAGAACGGCTGAGACGGTCGCGGATAACGTTTTCGTCGTCGAGGTCTATCGGCTCGTCGATATCCTCGTCTTCGGAATCGTCCTCGGATCTGTATTCCTCCTCCTCGCTCGGGTTTTCAAGGATAAAGTTTGCTATTCTGCGCTTGCGCTTCTGAGCAAGCTCGTTTGCTCTGCGTACCTTTTCTACTTCCTCCGGCTCATTTGCCTGTTCTTGTGCTGAGGCGATAACATTTATATTTCCCGAGCTTGTGTCCTCCGTCGGATATTCCATATCCGGAGGGATCTTCATGGTATACGATTTCTGCCCGTTATCCTCGGCAATTTTCTTGTTCAGAGCGTCTACGATAGACTCGCCGACATTTCGGCTTATCTGCTTTCCGGTGATTACGGGACTTTCAGCTTCCGCGTCCTTGCGGCGGGTAGAAGGCTTATACTCAATGACGTGCTCTTCCTTGCCGATATTCTTAAAATCGTTTCCCGCTATCGCGAGCGTGTCGGTCGTGTCGTCGTCGGACTTAAGCATATCCGCGACCTTTTCGCGCTTTGCGGCGGGATTTATCAGATCGAGCATTTCCTCCGAGCTCTGCGCTTCGTTGTCAGCTTTGAGCAATGCTTTGTTTATTTCGTCAATGCGCTTTTGCTTGCGCATTTTCATAGTATCCGTCGTCACAAGGTCGCCGCGCGTATGGAAGATGATATCGTCTTCGTCTTCCTCTCTGTCGGATGAATAAACACCCTCGGAGGTATTATATCCGGCGACGTATACATCTTCCGACGTATCGGCAAGCCGTGTATTCTCGACGGCTGCGGCGCCGTTGTTTGAATATTCCTTTACCGTTTCTCCCTCGGCCGTATCGTCAAAGAGACGTCTTCTTCTCTCCGCCTCGATGGCGTCAGATATCTCCTTAGAGCGCCGCTCGTCGGTCTGCTGTTCGGTAAACTGTTTTGCGGCGGCTGTGTCGCGGCGCTTGTCGGAATACTGATTTATAAGCTGTGTAACGCTCAGATCGGGTTTTGGTTTATTATCCGTCTCATTCTTTTTCTTCTGCGAGCCGGCACGTAAGATCTTATCAAGGTCATTATCGTTTATAATGTCTGTGACGCTTCCGTCATAAGCGCTTTTTTCAACGTCAAAGCGCGAGTTGTCAACTTCCTTGAGGATATTATCGATATCGTAGTTCTTGTCTGCCATAAAATGCACTTCCCCTTATATTATTTCATAACCGCTGTTTAACTATTTCGTACATGAGTATTCCCGCTGAAACAGACGCGTTGAGCGAGTTGACCCTGCCGTTCATCGGAAGGGACACCACCGCGTCGCAGTTTTCCCTTACCAGCCTTGAAAGACCGAAGCCTTCCGAGCCGACAACAATTGCCGTGCCGCCCGAAAAATCGACCTTGTCATAAGGCTCGCCGTCGGCCTCCATTCCGTAGACCCATATATTGTTTTTTTTCAGTGTTTTTATCGCGTCCGTGAGATTAGGCACTCTCGCCACCTTTATCCACGCCGCCGCGCCCGCGGAGGTCTTGAACACCGTAGAATTAAGCCCCGCCGAGCGTCTTTTCGGTATTATAACACCGTCGGCTCCCGCCGCCTCTGCCGTTCTTATTATCGCGCCGAGATTATGAGGATCGGCAATCTCGTCCGCAATGACGATAAACGGCGGCTTTCCTCTTTGTTTCGAGACCTCAAGAATATCAGAAAGCTCGGCGTATTCCGCCGCGGCAAGCTCAGCGCAGACACCGCCGTGCTTTTGCGTTTTGCAAAGCGAAGATATCTTTTCCGCGCCTACGATCTTAACTACCGCGCCGCGTTCTTTTGCCAGAGCCGAGATCCCGTCTATTTTCAGGTCTTTTTGTATAAAGACCGTGTCAATTTCCTTATCCGAGCGCAGCGCCTCTGTCACGGCGTTTCGTCCGAAGATGATCTGTGTTTCGCTGTCTTTTACCATAATTTTCCTCTAAGCTGTCAAATCACAATAATACATTATCTATTATAACACAAGTGGAATAAAATTTCAATAATAAAAACGCAACATTATGATAAATTTTCGCAAAAAAAACACCATAACCGTTGAAATTTATACAAAAATATGGTAAAATACTTCTTGGAAATATTTTTTACGGCGAAATTTGTAAAACAGGGGTAATTTATGTTCAGTAAAATCAACAGCGTAGGGCTTTTCGGGCTGAACGCTTTTCCCGTATCGGTAGAGGCGAGTATCTCCCGCGGACAGCCGATTTTCGACGTTGTGGGTCTGCCGGATGCGGCTGTTCAGGAAAGCAAGGCGAGAATACGCGCGGTTTTGGGTCAGCTTGACCTGAAGCTGTTAAACGGGCGCGTTACCGTAAATTTGGCTCCCGCAAGCGTAAAAAAGATCGGCTCGATGTTTGATCTGCCCATAACAATAGCTCTTATGAAGCTCGGCGGGGTGATCGACTGCGACCTCAGCGACACGGCGTTTATCGGGGAGATGTCGCTCGACGGAAAAATAGCGCACATAAACGGCGCGCTGAGCATGACTATTACCGCCGCGCAAAACGGTATCAAACGGCTTTTCCTGCCGAGATCAAACGCGAAAGAGGCTTCCGCCGCGGACGGTATTGAAATTTACGGAATAGAACATATCACAGAAATTATAGATTTTCTGAACGGAAGGACTGTGCTTACTCCCGAGCCGCACTATATACCGAGCGCGGAAAAGCTGATATGTCGCGAGGATTTCGCCGACGTAATGGGACAGACCGCCGCGAAAAAGGCTATCGAAGTCGCGGCGGCAGGCTCGCACAATATCCTAATGCTCGGGCCGCCCGGCTCCGGAAAGTCGATGCTTGCAAAACGTATACCGTCAATTCTGCCGAAAATAACCTTTGAGGAGAGCATTGAGACCACTCAGATACATTCTATCGCCGGCATGATAAATCCCAAAGAGCCGCTTGTGACGACACGCCCCTTTCGACCGGTAAGTCATACGATAAGCAGCGCGGGGCTTGTCGGCGGAGGCACCGTTCCGCGACCGGGGGAGATATCGCTCGCGCACAACGGCGTATTGTTTTTGGACGAGCTGCCCGAGTTTGACAGAAGGGCGCTCGAAACACTCAGACAGCCCCTTGAAAACGGGGAGATAGTAATTTCCCGCGCGAGCGGCTCGGTCAGTTATCCGTGCGACGTTATGCTTGTCGCGGCAATGAATCCGTGTCCCTGCGGAAATTTCGGAAATCCCAAGAAAAAATGCACCTGCTCGGAAAAAGCTGTGACAATGTATCTCAATAAAATTTCTCAGCCCGTGCTTGACAGGATAGACATACAGATCGAGATAAAGCCGGTCGAGTATGACGACCTGTCGGCGCGCCGCGCGCAGGAAAGCTCGGCGCAGATAGCCGAGAGAGTACAGCGCGCCCGAGATATTCAGGCAAAGCGCTTTAAGGGTACGGATATAAGATCCAACAGCCGGATAACGTCGGATATAATCGCCGATGTCTGCCGGCTTACGCCCGACGCGGACGAAATGCTGAAAGCCGCGTTTGACAAGCTCGGGCTTTCGGCGCGCGCGTATGACAGGATACTGAAGGTCGCGAGGACCTGCGCCGATTTAGCGGGTCTCGAGGACATCGACAAGTCCTGTATATCGCAGGCGATAAGCTTCAGGAGCTTGGACAGGAAATATTGGAACAGGTAAATTACATAATTTCAAGGAGATTTTTATGGATAAAAGAAGCTGCGGAGTTTTGATGCACATAACATCACTTCCGTCAAAGTACGGAATAGGGACGCTCGGCGAGGAAGCCGAGAAATTTGCCGAGTGGCTGAAAAGCGCGGGACAGAGCTACTGGCAGGTCTTGCCGATAGGACCCACGGGCTATGGCGATTCGCCATATCAGCCGTTTTCGTCTTTTGCGGGAAATCCGCTTTTAATTGACCTTGACGAGCTTTGCGAGCAGGGTTTGCTTTCAAAAAGCGAGTGTGAGAGCGCTGATTTCGGGGCAGACCCGCTTATCGTTGATTACGAAAAGGTGACGAAAACCCGTTCGGAGCTTTTGCATAAGGCGTTTGACAATTTCACCGACGACGTTGGCTTTACGGGCTTTATGCTTGAGCAAAAGGAGTGGCTGGACGATTACGCGCTGTTTATGGCGCTTAAAAACGAGTTTGGCGGAAAGCCGTGGACAATGTGGGACGACGGCATAAAATTCCGCCGTAAGGACGCCATGGCGGAATATTCCGAAAAGCTTTCGCGCGAGATACGCTACAACAAATTCTGTCAGTACATTTTCTTCCGTCAGTGGGCGCGCTTTCATGATTTCTGCTCTAAAAAGGGGATAAAAATAATCGGGGATATTCCTATCTACGTTTCTCCCGACAGCTCGGACGTTTGGGCAAATACCCGGCTGTTTGAGCTTGACGAACGGCTCAACCCGAAGCGCGTCGCGGGAGTTCCGCCCGATTATTTCTCAAAGACCGGACAGCTCTGGGGAAATCCTCTTTACGATTGGGCGGCTATGAAGATGAACGACTACGCGTGGTGGGTCGCGCGCGTAAAGAAATCCGCCGAGCTTTTCGATATGCTGAGAATCGACCATTTCCGCGCGTTTGACACCTATTACGCCATTCCGTTCGGCGAGAAGACCGCCGAGCACGGAAATTGGGAAAAGGGCCCGGGAATGAATTTGTTTAACGTTATCGCGAACGCGGTCCCGAACGCCGACATAATCGCCGAGGATCTGGGCGATATTTTCGACAGCGTAAAGCAGCTGCTTTCGGACAGCGGTTTCCCGGGAATGCGCGTGCTTCAGTTCGGCTTTAATCCCGAAAACGCCGACAACGACCATCTTCCCCACAATTACCCGAAAAACTGTGTTTGCTATACCGGAACTCACGACAACGCCACCTTTATGCAGTGGTATCGCGAGGCGGATCTGAAAACGAGATCCATGTGCAGAAAATATCTCGGAAAGATATTCTCCATACCGCTTTACGAATACGCGATACGCGCGGCGTACGCCTCTCCCGCTGACCTTACGATAATCCCCATGCAGGATATCCTCGGGCTTGGCAAAGAGGGGAGAATGAACGTTCCTTCGACGCTCGGCGGAAATTGGAATTGGAGAATGAAGAAAAAAGCCCTCAAGAAAAAGCACACGAAAATGCTGCACAGCTTTTCTGAGATATATATGCGGTTATGATGACCAAAGCGGAAATTGACATAGCGGAAAAAGATTATTTCCGCGGAAATTTAGGCGCGGTATATTCGCCGGAGAAAACGCTGTTCAGGCTCTGGCAGCCGTTTGCCGAAAAGGCTTTTCTGCGGCTTTACGACGCGGAAAACACCCTTGTTTCTTCCTTAGAAATGAAGAGGAATAAAAGCGTTTTCGAGCTTGAGGTCTCGGGTGATTTGGATGGGATTCAATACGGCTTCGCGGTGTTGGAAAACGGCGAACTGCGCGAGTTTGCCGATTGCTATTCCCGCCTCGTTGACAAAACCGCAAAGCGGGGAATTATCGTCGATATGCGGAAAAACGCGCCCGACGGCTGGGAGAGCGACAAGCCGATAAATGCTGATGACCCTGTTATATATGAGCTTTCCGTGCGCGATTTTTCCATGGATGAAAGCGCGGATTTTAAAAACCGCGGAAAATTTTCGGCGTTCTGCGAGAAAAACGTAAAGAATAAATACGGCGGTCTGTGCGGACTTGAATATATCAAATCCCTTGGCGTTACGCATATTCAGCTTATGCCGATATTCGATTTCGACAGCGATAAAAGTGAGTACAACTGGGGCTATAATCCTCGGTTTTATAACGCGCCGAGCGGATATTATTCGCGGAACAACCCAATTCTTGAACTGCGCGAGCTGGTTCTCAGCGCCCATAGAGCGGGGCTTGGGGTTATAGCCGACGTTGTTTACAATCACGTTTACGACGCGGAAAGCTCCTCGTTTGAAAAGCAGCTTCCCGGATATTTCTTCCGCGGCGATAAAGAGTTTTCCAACGGCTCGGGCTGTGGAAACGAGTTTGCGAGCGAGCGTATCATGGCGCGGAAATTCATTGTGGACAGTGTTGAATTTCTGGCTCGTGAGTATCATTTAGACGGCTTTCGTTTCGATTTGATGGGACTGCTTGATATTAAGACTATGCGGCAGATAGAGAGTAGCCTGAAAAAAATAAACCCCTCGATATTGCTTTACGGCGAGGGGTGGACAGGCGGTTTAAGTCCTCTTTCAGAGCGGCTTCGCGCTGTTCAGAACAACGCGCGACTTCTTTCGGGCTTTGCGTTTTTCAACGACAGCTTTCGCGACGCCGTACGCGGAAGTGTTTTTGATGTAAACGACCGCGGCTTTATAAGCGGAGATACTCAAAAATCACAGCCTGTCCTGCGGGCGATTTCGGGGAATTATCCCAAGACCTTCTGGACGGAAAACCCCGCGCAGACGGTAAATTATGTCGAATGCCACGACAACCACACTCTGTTTGACAGGCTGAATATCGCGTTTAACGGCACGGACTCGCAGGAAATAACGCGCGCGGAAAAAATGGCGGCGGCGCTGTTAATGCTTTCATCGGGAATTGTGTTTTTACACGCGGGTCAGGAGTTTATGCGAACCAAAAACGGCAGCTCCAACAGCTATAATCTTCCCGACAGCGTAAACTCAATAAAGTGGGATATGCTTTACGAAAACCGGGAGCTTGTCGAATATTACCGTGGGCTTATCGCGTTTCGTAAACGATTTATAAATGATATTCGCGGCGGCGAGATTTTGGAAATAAGCGGCGGAGCTGTAATAAAAAGCGAACGCTTTGTAATAATAATTAATCCCGCAAACGAAACTATAACGCTGAATTTTGACGACGAATACGAGGTTTTCATTGATGATAATTCCGCATCTGACAGTCCGCTTTATACTTCAAAACGGCTTTGCTGCGAGAGATTCAGCGTATTAACGGCGAGGTGTAAAACCGGTGAAAAAGGAAATTGAACAGCTAAGGGAAATTATGCGCCGCGAAAAGGTATACGCGGTTATTATACCGACAAGCGATTTTCACGGCTCGGAATATGTCGGCGAATATTTCAAACTGCGCGAGTATCTCAGCGGCTTTACGGGCTCGGCGGGCACGCTTGTAGTAACGCTCGGTGAGGCGGCGCTATGGACGGACAGCCGCTATTTTTTGCAGGCGGAGCGCGAGCTTTCGGGCAGCGGAATTGAACTTATGAAAATGGGCGAAAGCTCAACGCCGAAAATCGAAAAGTTTCTGCTCGAAAAAATGCCCGAAAACTCCACGCTCGGCTTTGACGGAAGAACGCTCTCGTGCGAGTTTGCGAAGCGTCTTAGTAAAACGCTTTCCGAAAAAAATATCTCTGTTTCTTCGGAAACGGATTATGCGGAGCTTGTCTGGAAAGACCGGCCGCCGCTTTCGGCAGAGCCTGTTTTCGAGCTTCCAGAGCAGATTTGCGGCGTTTCCCGCGCTGAAAAGCTTTCACGGATACGCGAAAAAATGAAAGCTGAACACGCGGATTGTCTTGTAATTTCAGCGCTTGATGAAATCGCGTGGACGCTTAATCTTCGCGGAAACGACATAGAATTTTGCCCGCTGTTTTTAGGCTTTATGATGATCTTCAGCGGCGGCAGTCAGACGAAATTGTTTGCTGATAAAGAAATTTTCAGCGATGAAATTATTGAAAAGTTGAAAGCGGACGGCGTTGAAATTTACGGCTACGGTGAGGTTTACAGTGCGCTGGGAGACCTTTCCTGCAATGTCTGGGCAGATCCGAAGGCTGTTAACCACCGCTTTCTGATGTCGCTTGAAGACGCTAAAATTATTGAGAAAACAAGCCCCGTCGAGATGATGAAGGCGGTGAAAAATCCGACCGAGATCAGCTGCGAGAAAAACGCGCATCTTAAAGACGGAGTTGCCGTAACGCGCTTTATGAAGTGGCTTAAAACGTCGGTTTCAAGCGAAAAAATAACCGAGCTTTCCGCAGCCGAAAAGCTCGAAGGATTCAGAAAACTCGGTGAAAATTATCTCGGACAGAGCTTTTCGCCTATCATGGCTTACGGCGCGCACGGAGCGATAGTGCACTATTCCGCCTCGGAAGAAACAAACGCCGTTATAGAGCCGCGCGGAATGCTGCTTTCCGACACGGGCGGGCACTATCTTGACGGAACGACCGATATTACGCGCACTATCGTTCTCGGAGATATCTCCCAGGAAGAAAAACGCGCGTTTACGCTTGTTCTGGCGGGACATTTAAACCTGCTTGCGGCAAGATTTCCCGAGGGAACGCGCGGAAGCGCACTTGATTATGCCGCGCGCGAGCCGCTGTGGCAAAACGGTCTTGATTTCGGGCATGGTACGGGACATGGCGTCGGTTTTCTGCTGAATGTTCACGAAGGACCCCAGCGCATAAGCTTTCGCGCGCAGAATGACGCGCCGATGCAGGCAGGGATGATAACCTCCGACGAGCCGGGGATTTATATAGCGGGGAAGTACGGTATCCGTCACGAAAGCCTTTTGCTTTGTGAAAAGGACGAAAATGATGAAAACAAGGGCTTTCTTCGTTTCAGTCCGCTTACGCTTGTTCCGTTTGACCGCGACGGGATCAATAAAAGATATCTTAGTGAGCGTCAGGTCGGGCTGCTTAACGATTATCACAGGCTTGTATTTGAAAAGCTTTCGCCGCTGCTTGGTGAGGAAGAAAAAAAGTGGCTGGAAAAAGCCACGGAGCCGATATGAAAAAAAAGTTATAGGCAAACGCACAAAAAGTCTTTGAAAGGGAGTCTGAGGGCGCGTTATGCGCCTTTGGCGCATAACGCTAACTTTCTACAGAAAGTTTCCCCTCAGTTAATTATGCTTTCATTTTTGCTTTGTATTCCGCCTTAATCTGTTCAAGTGCTACCGCGTCCGCCTTGCGCTTTTCGCGTGCCTGATCCTGAATTGCCTGAACCTCGTCGATTCCGTTTACGATAGTCTCCCATGTCTTCTGGAGAGTTTCTACCTGGATGGAGGAGGTTGCGGACATGGAGGCAATCATCTTGGACTGCTCAACGGTGTTCTGAGCGTTTTTAAGGAGCATTTCGTTGGTTTTCTCGTCGAGCGCCGCGAGGCTTTCAGCCTGTATCTTCTGCCTTTTCAGCATGATAGCCTGCGCGAGAGCCTGTTTAAAGATAGGCATGGTGATAATGAACGCGGAGTTTATCTTGCGGACGAGGTTGAGGTTGGAGTATTCCATTGTCTTAAGCATAGGAACAGATTGGAGCGCAACGTTCTCCGCGATTTTCAAGTCCATGACTCTCTGGTCGAGGATCTCGCGCATCTGCTGGAGGTTTGACAGATCCATGCGGATAGTTCCGTCATCGGGATTTTCCGCAACCTTTTTCTGATAGTCAGCGATAAACGCGTCAAGCTCCTTTACGCCCTGTTCGCCCGCCATGATATACTTAACCAACTGCTGATAGTAGCCGATATTAGCGTCGTACATTGCGTCAAGCTTGGTGTTTGCCTGCTGTATTTCATTTTCGTACTGCTTGAGCTGAACGTAGATTTTGTCGATCTCCTTGCCCATTGTGTCATATTTGCTGAGGATCTTTTCGATCTTCTTCTTGAGATTTCCGAAAAACCCGGGCTTATCGTCCTGAATTTCCTTTATATCAAACTGATCCATAATTGCCGCTAAGTTTTTCAGCATAACGCCCGTATCGTTTATCTGCGAGATGCTCATGGAATTAAGCACCTGGTCGGACGCCTTGGAAATTTCGTCAGCCGCCTCAGCTCCGAACTTTACGATAGTGTTGCTGTCGTTTACGTTAATGGTGGAAACGAGCTTGTCTATTTCGTCGCTTGTGGCGAGCTGCTGTTTGATCTCGTCGGTCTTTACAACGATGTTAAAGTTTTTTACCTCCTCGATCTTTGCTTCGAGTGCCGCGTCTGATACGGCGGTAACAGTCGCTGTTGTTGCAACCTCCGTCTGAGGCTGTGCCTGTGCCGAACCCGGAGTAAACTGAAGTCCCATAATCTTTTTCCTTTCAATTTTCAATCAGAGCTTGTTGCATTATCCGAAAAGGCTTGCAGGCAAGCTCAGTGTTTTCCAAACAGCTTTCCGAAAAAACCGCTGCTTTTTTCCTCGGAGGGTATTTTGAATTTCGGAACCTCCGTTGTGTACAAAAATTGGTTCATTATATGCTCCTCGAAGGCGTCGTTTCTAACGTAGGTCTCGAGGTTTTTATAGCCCGAAGGCGTATATACCAGCACGTCAAAGCCGATAAGATTGCAAAGTACGATCTGTATGCATTCTTCAAGCGTAAACGTGTCCTCAATAGCGTCAATGTATATAAGCTTGGGTATTTTCTTTGTAAAGTCAAACCGCTGGATTATCTGTGAAAATTCCTTGCTTAAATTCATTCCGAAGTGCAATACCGAGCACATAAGCTCGTCTCCCTCAAGCCTCAGAAATCTGCTCGAGCAGGTCTCCTGAAGCTTATAGAACAGCATGTCCTGTATCCTGTCGGGAAGATAGCTGTACTTGTTGAGGGTGCTGTTTTTCAGCTTTTCCGCGTCTATCTCGCCGTTTCTGTAAAACTGCCTGTAGGCGGACAGATCCGTCGCGGTATTGTTGTTATTGTTCGGCTTTTTTACAACGAGAATTGTTTCGGGCGTAAGCTTGTCACGTACGTCGTCCCAGTATCTTCCAGTGTCTCCGTCCTGAACGCCGCTTATCTTGGCGAAAATATTCGGCACCGAAACAAGATTTCCCGCCGTTGAAAATCCCGGTCTGAAGCGCGCCTCCTGCTTCCAGAGAATAGCTATTTCCTCAAAGGTGGTCTTAAGCGTAACGCTCTGGCTGTTCGGAAACTGAAAGCTTCTGTATATTCCCGTGTCTCCGCCGTAGAGCATCGTGTCGAGATCGCGTTCGGCGTTGTACGCGACTGTCGAGACCTTCATCTTTACCGCTTTTTTCGGAAATTCTCCGCTTTCTTTGCTCTGAGAGAGCGCAAATATCTGAATTCTTCCGCCGACGTTTTTGTCGACCGCCGTCTGTTGGTTGCTTAGATCGGGCGAAATATAAATAACGTCAAATCCGCACATGGACATGAATATCAGAAAATAAACTTCCGACTGCGAGATATCGCCGTAGTACAGCACCACCGGGATATCCTCGTAAACCACCGAGTATTTTCTCGCCTGTGTACAGCGGTAAAGCCACGTTACAAGCTTCATCGCGTAGTTAAACACGACCGTCTGGTTTGCCGTGGTCATTTCCGAAAGCAGGTCCTTGAGCGCTTTTCTCGCGAGGGCGGTTCGGGTCTTATCGCCCGGGAGATTTATCTGCATAGCCATGGCGTCTATCATCTCCGAGGTGCTGGCTCTTGTAACCGAGCCGAGCGCCTTTACCTCGTCGGCATTCGGATTTGATAAAGGCTTTTCAATAAAAATAAGCTGTTTTTTCAGCCCCGCAAAGCTCTCCTTAAACTTTACGAGCATATTTGTATAAACGTCGTCGTTGTCATACCCGAGCAGCGCCGCGCAGTATACGGGAATATCCCCGTCCTCGGTATAAACGCCGCCGCCCTTTATCACGCGGGTTCTGCGCTCGACAAGTATATCCTCGAAAACTCCCGCCGCTGTGGTGGACAGCTTTTTTACAAGCCCCTCCACGCGTTCTCCCTCCGCTCTCATCTGCGCGAGAGCCGCCTCCTTGGAAAGGTCGATCTTGCTGAAGTCTATCTGAAGGGGAGAGTTGTGCTGTCCGCTTTTTACGGTTATTCTGTCCTTGAATTTAAGCTTTACATATTCCGTATCAAGCCCGTAGCTTACGAGAGTGACTTTAACGCCCGCCGCGCTCATCATAAGCAGAAGGTACAGCTCTTTGAGAGAAGCGCTTCCGATGTAAAACAGCGTCTGCGGTCTTGCTCCGAGATATTTCATAAGCCAGCAGAAAAACACAAAATAGTTGTTTTTCCTGTTTGCGCCGCATTCTTCAACAGCCGCCGCCATGACCTCCGCCACAGCCGCGCTGTCGCACGGGATATTCGCATCATGAAGCCACATATCTATGCTTTTCTTTATGTCGTCCGCGTTGTCAAAGCTTGCCGCGGTATAAGCCGAGGCCTTTGTAATCTCGTCCATTGAAGCCGTCGGCAGCTTTTCTTTAAAGAACAGCCCGTTTTTCTGCGAAGCCGAAAACAATTCGATCAGGAGACCCCGAAAGCTGTCGGGATTGTCATATCCCACATATCTCGTAAATTCCTGCATTTCAAACGACCATCCTTTAGCACTTAATTAAATCTATTGAAACCCGCCTTAAGACTGTTGAGAAGCCCTCAGATGCAAGCGAACGGAGTTTGCTTTGCAAACCCCTGCTGTACTGCGGCAAGGCTTTGTGCTCTGACAAAGCAGATGAGGGTTTATCAACAGTCTGAAATCATTCTTCAACCTCGATACCGCATGACTCGCACAGTCTTGCCATGCCGTCGCGATAACCGGCTCCTATGGCGGAGATCTTCCATTCGCCTTTGTAGACGTAAAATTCAAAAGAAACCGCCGTCGTGACGTCCGAAAGCTCATTCATAACGAACGAAACGCGCTCGCGGTCTGTCCATAAACTCACACGCGGATTTTTCACCATTGAAAAGTTCATTGCTTCTCCGCCCGCGTAGATCGAATAAGCAAGCGTGATCTTCTTTACCCGATAGTCGATTTTCGCGAGGTCTATCTCGACGTGACCGTCCTTTTGGGAGTAAACCGCCTCTCCGTTTTCCGAGCGCTCGTTTCCGAAAAAGACCAGACTGCTGTCAGCCAGCGCTTTGCCATTTTCATCAAGGAGAAAAATATACGGGTCTATATCCATCTCTCGCGGCATTTCCTTACAGCTGAAGAAAACCGTAAATTTAGTACCTAAGTATTTCGTCAGCGGAACTCTCATTCCGCGCGTAAGCACGAGCGCCTCGAGCGACAGATCGGCCTTGTCCGACATTGAAACAACGTCGCTTTTCACTTCCGATTCAGCCTTCGGAAGAACCCCCGCGTTTTTCATTGTGGAATAATCCCTCTCGGGAGCCTCATAAACACGCTTGTTTACCGCCCTTTCGGCAATTACGGACGGCTTTCCGAAAAGGTAGATTCTCCGGATAAATCCGGTTTTGAACAAAACCTCGGTGTACAGATAGGTCTGCGCCGAAATGCCGCTTACCTTTACGGTTATCTCGTTTCTGCCGCGCGAGAGCGTCCTCGGCTCGAAGACCACGTTCCGCATATCGCACTGTATCTCGGTCTTATCGGGAACATTCACCGTCATTTTAAACGAGTTTTCCTCTTCGGGGAGGAATTCTCCAAGCTGAATTGTTCTCGGAACGTCGAAAAAGCCGTCCTCTTTGCCAAAGCCCGAAACCGCGCCCAATATCTCGACATTCTTAACATCGCACGGAAATTCCGTCCGTATGACCGCGTCCTCGGGGCTTGACTCGGTAAGCTCCGCCCTGATGTTTACAAGCTTTACTCCCGCCGATCTTATCTCCAGCGCGGGAGATTTTTTCGCCCATATCGTGGTTGTAGCGCCGATTATTTTAAGCGGCTTTGATATAACGAAAGGACCCTCAAACTCGCCCGCGGGCAGTGTTATTTCCGTATTGGGGCGCGCTCGGTCGATTATCAGGTTCAAATTATCGTCCAAAGCGCCACCCCCGATTAGTTGTTAGTTTTTAGAGATTAGTGATACGAATTATACGTTTACGCCGTAGCTTTTGCAAAGCGCTTCGAGGCCGCCCTGATATCCCGCGGCAACCGCGTTGAACTTCCAGTCGCCGTTGTAGCGGTATATCTCGCATACAACAAGCGCCGTTTCGATCGAAAATTCCTCTACGAGGTCAAAGCGCAGGACCTCTTCGCCGTTTACATCGTCGGCGTTGTCTATCTTAAGAACACGAACATAAGAGTTTGAGACCTGACCGAAGTTCTGATTTCTCTGCGGAGCCTCAAAAATAGTAACAGTTACCGCGATTTTTTCTATCTCAGCGGGTATCTTGGAAAAATCTATGATGATAGCCTCGTCGTCTCCGTCGCCGTCTCCCGTGCGGTTGTCGCCGGTGTGAACCACAGCTCCGTTTCTTCCGTTCAGGTTGTTGTAGAATACGAAATCTTCGTCCTTAAGCACCTTTCCGTTTGCTCCGAGCAGGAAAACGCAGGCGTCAAGGTCGAAATCCTGTCCGCCGTCATAGCGGTTTGTGTCCCAGCCCAAGCCTATTCTTGCCATTGTAACGGATTTGTCAAGAGATACTCTCTGACCCTTTGAAAGATTAACAGCCATAATGATTAAACCTCCTTAAAATTCGTTGTTCAGTTATTTTTGGAAACCGCTTTCGCGATCGCCTTTCTGATAAGGTCAACGGGGATTATTGATATCGCGGGGATAAGCACTACCAGCCACTCCGTGGCATTAAGTCCCCAGCCGGAGAGAATGCCCTGTCCGAGGTAGGTCATAAGGACCTGGACTACCGTGATTATTCCGAATACCGCCAAAAAGCCCTTGTTCTTGCCTAAGTTGTCGAAAAGGTTCATCTTGTCGGTTCTCGCGTTAAACGCGTTGAATACAGCGATAAAGATGAAGAACGCGAAATACGCCGTGTGAAGAATGGCGTGAGTCTCATTCTCGATATGAACGTCGCGCAAAAATCCCCAGCTTTCGAGATAGCTTGTCGGATCGCCGCTCGGGAAAGAACCTAATATCAGCATCGCCAGCGAAAGAATGAACGACCAGCCCGCGCCGACTGCGATCTCAGACAGCATATAGCGGCTGATGATCGGCTCGGTACGGCGTTTCGGCTTCTCGTGCATGAAGCGCTCGAGAGGCGGCTCTCCGCCGAACGCCAGCGCCGCGAGGGTATCCATTACGAGGTTTACCCAGAGTATCTGGATGACAGACAGCGGGTTTGCCACGCCGATAAGCGGGCAGATAAACGAGATAAGCACCGCCGCGACGTTTATCGTAAGCTGGAATACGATGAATTTTCTGATAGAGTTGAAGATCGTGCGTCCGTAGAGGATCGCCCTGTCGATCGAGTTGAAATTGTCATCGAGAATAACGATATCCGAGGCTTCCTTCGCAACCTCCGTGCCTCCGCCCATCGCAAAGCCTACGTCGGCTTTCTTGAGGGCAGGGGAGTCGTTTACGCCGTCGCCCGTCATACCGGCCACAAGGTCAAGCTCCTGCGCGAGCCTTACGAGACGGCTCTTGTCCGAGGGAAGCGCGCGCGCTATTACGCGGATATCCTTAAGCTTTGCCTTTATCTCGTCGTCGGACATTTTTGAAAGCTCATCAGAGGTGAGCATGAGGTTTGAGTCGTCGTCGATAAGTCCTGCTTCCTTCGCTATCGCGACAGCAGTTTCCTTGCGGTCGCCGGTTATCATAACTACCTGAACTCCCGCGCCCTTAACTTCCTTGATGGCGGTAACGGACTCGGGGCGAACCTCGTCGCGTATTCCCAAGCAGCCTACCAGCGTCCAGTTGTTTCCGTCGGGAAGAGCTTCCTCGCCGAGCGCGTCCGCGCTTGTAGCAAGCGCCAGCACGCGTATCGCACGGTTTGCCAGCTCGTCTATCTTAGCGTTGAGCGCCTTCATGTCAAACGGCTGTTTATTTCCGCTTTCGTCATAGTAATGCGAGCATCTCTGGAGAATCTTTTCGGGAGCGCCCTTAATGAGCGTCAGCTCGTATTCGCCGTCTATCTGCGTCGCGGAATACTTGTTCGTGGAGTTGAACGGAATGTTGTTCACCGCGACAATTTCCGCGTTTGAGGGGTTGTCAATTCCAAAGCCCAGAATAGCGCGCTCCGTGGCGTTTCCGCCGATAACGCGTCTTTCACTGCCCTCGCCGCTTATCATCGAGAGGGTGTTTTTATGAATGGAAAGCGCAAGCAGTTCCTTAAGCTTTCCGTTTACGTCGTTCATGGTCTTGTATTCATTGACCGCTCCGTCAATGAAGTCTATCGCCTCGAGCTTGCCCTTTGTGATAGTACCCGTCTTGTCGGAAAACAGAATGTTAAGCGAGCCGGCGGTCTCAATTCCCGCGACTTTGCGCACAAGAACGTTGTCCTTTAACATTTTGCCCATATTTTGCGCGGATACTATCGCTATCATCAGCGGCAGACCCTCGGGCACCGCCATAACTATGATGATTACCGCGAGCATTACCGCCTGAATTACCGCTTCGACTATCGCCATCCACGCGACCTCTCCCGCGGGAGCTAAAAACGCCATTGGGTCAAAGCCCGTGTCGAAGAAGATCGTTTTCGCAAGCATCGCGATAGCTATCGCTATACCGCCGATATAGCCGAATTTGGAAATACCGTCCGCAAGGTTTCCGAGCTTGAGTTTGAGAGGAGTTTCTCTGTCGTCGTCTGTCTGAAGTTCGCTTGCTATCTTGCCGTAAACCGACTTGTCGCCTACGACCGTGACCTGCATTACCGCGTTTCCCGAGCAAACCACCGCGCCTCTGAAAACCTTGTATTCGTTGTCGAAATTCGTGTTTTCGTCAGTATCCGTCCAGCCCTCGGGGACAGCCTTTTTCTTTGCCTCGCGGCTTTCGCCGTTGAGAACCGACTGGTCTACCTTTATATCTCCGTCGATGATGATTCCGTCCGCGGGTATCTTATCGCCCGACTGAAGCAAAATAGCGTCGCCGATAACTATATCGTTTATCGCGACCTCGGAGATAACGCCGTTGCGGTAGGTTTTCACCATTATCCTCGAGGCTTCTTCCTGAAGCTTCTGAAAGGCGTTTTCGTTTCTGTATTCGGAAAACGTCGAAACAAGCGTCGCCAAGCATATAGCGATAAATATTCCGAGCGGCTCATACCATTCGGGCGCGCCCTCTTTTATTACTCCCGTAATTCCGAGGACCGCCAGCACAACGTTTATCAGCAGCGCGACGATAAGAATTTTTATCATCGGGTCGCCGAGGTTTCCCTTCAGCTTATCCCAGAAGCTTTCGCTTGCCTGTTCTGTCATGGAGTTGTCGCCGTATTTCGCTTTGCTTTCGGCGGCCTCCTGATCTGTTAAACCGAATTTCTTCATTTCAGAGTTCCTTTCTAAAAGTAACTTAAAATTATGTCACGCGCACAGCGCATTAACCAACAACTGTTGACTCATCGCCATTCAGCCGATCATTACTTCGCACAGCAGTCCGTTTTCCTTTGCGGACATTCTGAAAACCGCCCTGTCTTTAAGCTCTATAGCGCTTCCTTTCGGAACAAGCCTTCCCGAGGGAGACATCATACCCTCCGCGCCGTTGTTCACCAAAAGCCACATTCCGTTGTGATACGCTATATACGCGCGCATCTGCGGGTCGGCCTTTTCGTCGTTATGAACGTTGGAGAATATGTGCCAGTCGAAAACCGGCATTCTGTCAAACACCGCGACCTCGCTTTTGTCGCGGTAAACGCCTTTTCTTCCGGGCATTTCGCGCTTGAGGTTGAGAAGTATTATCCTATCCGCCGCCTTTGTTCCGCAGAACGGGCAGACGGGGTTGTTTTCGTCGCGCAGTATAAACCACTTTTTCTCACAGCCCGGATTGGCGCAAGGGATCAACTTATCCCAAGCCTTCAGCAGCTCGCGTTCCCATTCCATGGCGGTAGGACGCTCGGAGGGATTGTGGAGTCCGTCCACAAACGCTCTCAGAAACAGCCTTTCCAGACCCTTTGAAAGCGAGTTTATCGTTATTTTCAGGTCGGGCGGTCGGTTCGACGTATCGTTCGGGTCTTCGATAAAGGTCGCCATAGAGCCAAGCCCGAGAAAATCGTCCTCTTCGGCGCTCGCGTTGCTGTAAATTTTCGGTCCGATAAGCGGATGCCGGCAGAAAAGGTATTCGTAAATAAGCACCGGCAGCGCGTGCAGATCGGTCTGCACGCACGGAAGCGCCCTGTTGGGGTTTCCGAAATCAAGCGCCATGGTAGCCAAAACCTCGGGAGCTATATACCCGCGTGTTCCCACTACCTCGGGCGCGTACTTATTCGGCACGACCAGACTGTCAATGTCAATAACCACCGCCGAGCCGGATTTAGGGTCTATAAGCACGTTGTTGCAGGAAAGATCCGAGTGCGCCAGACCCGCCTGATGCATTCGCCTTATCGAGCGGGAAAGGCTTATCGCCGTACCTAAGATAGTCCGGAAATCTCCACGCTCGGCGGGTGTAAGGTATTTTCGGTTCTTTCCCGTAAACCAGTTTGATTTCTTGTCCTTGCCCTTTAAATTAAGCACCGTAGAAGCGTCCGCGCCAAAGAAAAAATTCTTCGGATAGGTAGGGCATACTATCCCGAATTCGGGCTGTCTTACTATCGCCACAGGCCAGCAAAACCGCTGTCTGAAATACTCCGCGGTTTTCTCGGTATTTCCTACGGCCCCGCCGTCGGCTTCGGAAAGCGTGGGGTTGTATATTCCCGTGATAGTTCTTATTCTGTCCTGAATACGCGGATTTTTCGCGTCCTTTGGGTCGTTGAAAAACTGCACCGCGAATTTCCTGTCGGGAGTAAAAAACGTGTGCTTCATACCGCCGCGCGGCGCGTTCGGGTCAAACACAAATTCTATTGATGCGCCGTTTTCAAGCACGGCGGAAATCACTTCGCCGCTTCGCATTTTACACGTCCTTATCAAAATTTGAGAAATCTATAATAACAAGCGTTCTGTCGTCAAAGCTCGTGCGTTCGTTGTAGTTGTCGAGCCATATTCTCAGACGCTTTTCCGAGGTGTCGCCTATATTTATCCCAAACGCCTCAAGCGAGTGGCATTTAAGCGAATCGCGCTTATCCCAAAGTGCCCTCATGCTTTCCGGGGAACTGTCCGAAAGCAATTGCTTCGCGTATTGCAGCGCAACGCTCTGCTTGCTCATCGAAACGCTCTTGAATCTTATCGGCGCGGGATCCTCCGCCTGAGAAGCGTCGCCCGCCATGTTGATAACTCCGTTCAGACCTAAATCAAGATACAGCCTCTGCATCATCGGCACAGCGGGGAAATAGTCGTCCGCGACGCCGTCCGACATAAGCATGATAACATCAGAAGCGCCCCTGCTCACGCGCGTTTTCGCGGCAATTGCCGCGTCGATGGTGTTTTTTGAGGAAAGAAAGTCCGTTTCGCTCGAAAACTTTCCGCTGTCCGCTTCGCCCATAAGCTTTACCGAGTGCTCGCCGTCCTCCTTGCTGTTTACCGCGCAGATACAGCCGTCGCCTATCTGCACGCACACCATAAACCTCTGTTTTGTCCCGCCTATGACAAGCGGCACAACCACCGCCGCCAGAAACGTCGTTGACATATCGGCGAGGATAGGTTTTCTCCCAAGCGCGCTGATATACTTTTCATCGCTTTCGAGCCTTGAAAGCTCCTCGTTCTGCGCTTTAAGAGCTTCTCTCGCGGACTGCTGGACAAGCGACGCGATCTTCCCGCACGCGCCCATAAACTCCGCCGATTGAAGATCGGCGCATAGCCCGTCTTTAAGCCTCGGCTCGTCTTTAAACAATTCCGAGAGTTTATCTTTCAGAAATTTTACCGCGGACTCTGCGCTTACTCTCGAGCCTATTCTCGAAAGCGGCTTGGAGCCTGCGCCGTCGCAGACCGCCACAGCCGCGAAGTCTTCTCCGTACGCTGTTTCAAAATAATCGTCGCAGTTGGTGCCGTTATGCTTGTGCGCTTTTCCGCGTACCCTCGCGCCGATAATTTTCCCAAACGGCATTTCCGAGAGCTTTTCGTGAAACTCAGTATGCATTTCCGTGCCGTTGTCGACAATATCCATATACTGCCAGACATTGGCGGTATGCTCCATAACCTGCATATCCGACAAATGTACCGGCAAAGGCTGTTCGTCCGAAGAATTTTCGCCGCCCCCGGGCTGATCGTTCCCGTCGGACGCATTGGACACATCGGACGCATTGTTTTCATCTTCATTTGCAGCCTTTGCGCCGTTATTGTCAGCAAACTGCGGTTTTTCCTTTTCCGCTACTTTCTGAGCGATTTCGAGCGTATCCTCGTCGTCAATCAGTACCGAAAGCTGGGCTTCCGATCTGTCAATTACAAGCTCTTCCTCTTCGGAAATATTGCGGGAAAAATCGTTGTCCATTAAAAATCCTCCCGAAAATCAAACGAAAGCGGATAAATGTCTCAGGGAACGATAACGAAGCCCTGTGGAGGCGGAGGAAGCTCGATGGCTTCTCCGGGTTTTGCGTCGATGCTCTTCGACGAGACCTGGATAGAGCTTGATACCCACGCGAAAAACTGCGCCATATCTCCCGCCGTAAGATTGTTCATCATAAGCACGTTGTTTGTAATTTTCTTGAGCGCGTTGGCGTTGGCGTTCGCGCCCGCTCCGCAGGCGATTATGTTGCCCGTGGAGACCTGCTTTATTGCGTCGATACCCTCGTCGAGATTATCTGTCGGAGCGCCGTCCGTCATAAGGAAAACCAGCGGCTTCCAGTCGCCCTTCTGAGTGTCAGTGGAAGTACGCACCTCGTTTTTTATACAGTCAGCCAACACTTTAAGCGCGCCGCCGAGAGCCGTGGCTCCGCCCGCGCTGAGCTGGGGCTCTTTAAACACCATAAGCTCCGTAAGCGGGCATATCTGCCTCGCGGAGCTGTCAAACGTGATTATCGAAAGATACGCGGTCTCAAGAGCCTGAGGGTCGCCCTTAAGCTCCGACAAAAGCGTTTTAAGCCCCTGTTTTACGGCCTCGATAGGCTCTCCCGCCATAGAGCCGCTGCAGTCAAGAAGCAAGTATACGGGAAGCCGTCTTATATAGTCAGACATTTTTGATTCATTCCTCCGTCAAAGATCCTCGGCAGGCTGTGTAAGTGTAAAAAAGTCATAAAAACACCCGCCGGCACACATCTATATTATAACTCAAAATAATAGACCTGTCAATAGTTTTGACAAATTTTTACCCGTCAGTCAGCCTGTAAAAGGCGAGCCGCCTTTGGCTGTCCGTCTCATATGTGAAACGTTTTCAAATGTTGTTGCTCGAATTGTGCGATACTTATTGCAACACGTTCCTTTAAAGGGGTTGATTTTTCACTTGATTTGTGATATAATATCCTATTATTTGCTCTTGGGCTTTTAGGAAGTGAATTTTATGCAGCGTCTCAAAGAGATTTTTTCCCTTATGAAAACCCGTGACGGAAGGCGTGAGCTTTTCAAAAAATACCGCGAGATAGTTATGTATCTGATATTCGGCGTTGCCACAACGCTTGTGTCGATAATAAGCTATGCTGTTTTCCGAATGTTTTTTCCAAATGCCGAAAGCGTTCCCGACTGGCTTAAGTGGATATTTACGCTTACCTCGCGGTTTGGCATCGAAAGCGGGACCGTTTTGCCGAATATTCTGTCATGGATGATCGCGAGCACATTTGCGTTCATAACAAACAGACTTGTTGTGTTTAAAAGCGAGAATAAAACTCCCTCAAAAATTATACTCGAAGCGCTGAGATTTTACGCCTCGAGAATTTCGACTTTGTTTGTCGACATCGTGCTGATGTTTCTGCTCGTCGATCTTACGGGATTTCACGCTGTATGGTATGAGATTTTCGCGAAGATTTTCACAAATATAATTGTCATTGTTTTAAACTATATTTTCAGCAAAATATTCGTGTTTAAAAAAACAAAAAATTCCGAATAAAATTTTAAAAAAATTCAATATGAAATTTAATATTATTCATCGCCTTTTTCCTACCGGAAAAGGCGTTTTTTTGTTAACATTATTTATATGCGTAAAATCTTGTAATATAAGCTGTCAGCGCCTGAAAAATTATATAAAAAATTATATAAAAAATCATGGCGGTTTAAATAATGAAAATAAATAAAAAATCGTAATAAAATATGCAGAAAATATTAAAAAAAATACTCGTAAATTATCGAAAAAACACGCGGATTAAAATTTGCGCCGCCGCATAAGTTTTTGACCTTCGGCTCATAATAGAATTATCCAAAATTTTCAAGCGAGGTGTTTTTATGGGAAATTCGGAGATACCCGCGTTTTCGGCGGAAGCTGCGGGCGCTCTTGCGAGCGCCATTGCCATTGCGGGACAAATGGGTCATAAATATGTCGGGAGCGAGCATTTGCTGTGCGCGCTGGCGAAAAATCCCGAAAGCGCGGCAGGCGTGGCATTGGCGCGCGAGGGCGTTCAGTTTCGCTCGCTTATTATGGAGCTAAAAGAACGGGCGGGCTTTTCTCAGGCGGCTCAGCTTTGCGAAAAGGATTTTTCGCCGCGTCTGAAAAAGCTGCTTTCCTTGGCGCGAAGCAGCGCGTCGTCAAGAGGCGACGGCTTTGTCGGAACAGAGCATATTTTGCTGGCTATGCTTTCAGACCGCGACTGCGCGGCGTATTCTATCCTGTCCGAGCAGGGGATAAAGCTTGCCGCTGAGTCAAACGTGAAAAAATACGAACCGCCCTGCTTTGACCAACAGGACGGAAAAACCAAAAGATCCGACCGCAAAGGAGATTTTCCGGCGCTTAACAAGTACGCGACCGAGCTTACCGCGCTCGCAAAGGACGGAAAACTCGACCCTGTCGTCGAGCGTGACGCGGAGATAGAGCGTCTTGTGCAGATATTGCTTAGGCGAAGCAAAAACAATCCATGTCTTATCGGCGAGGCGGGCGTGGGAAAAACCGCCGTTGTAGAGGGCTTCGCGCAGAGGATAGCGGCGGGGAGCGTTCCGGACGAGCTTCTGGAAAAGCGTGTTTTTGCTCTCGATTTAGCGTCCTGCCTTTCGGGGGCGAAATACCGCGGAGATTTCGAGGAGCGTCTGAAGAGCGTGCTGGACGAGGCGGCGGGAAATTCGAGCGTTATTCTTTTCATCGACGAGATACACATGATAGTCGGCACGGGAGCCGCCGAAGGCGCAATTGACGCGGCAAGCATATTGAAGCCTCAGCTCGCCCGAGGCAAGATAACGCTGATAGGAGCGACCACCACCGACGAATACCGTAGGTTTATCGAAAAGGACAGCGCGCTCGAGCGACGTTTTCAGCCGATAAATGTGGAACAGCCCGACGAGCGTCAGGCGCTGCGGATTTTAAACGGACTGAGACCCCGTCTTGAAGAGCACCACCGCGCTATAATAACCGACCGTGCCGTAGAGGCTGCCGTAAGGCTTTCCGAGCGCTTTATAAACGACCGAAAACTGCCCGATAAGGCAATCGACCTGCTTGACGAGGCGGCGGCGTCCGCGAGGACGCACAGGCAAAGCGAAAAAACCACTCTTTTCCGCGCCGTAAAGGAGCAGATAAGGCGTGAGCGCGTGGTCGTAGACGAAAGCGACGTCGCGCGCGCGGCGGCTATGATAACGGGCATACCGGCGGAGAAGCTCGGCGTTGACGAAAGTGAAAAGCTGCAGAATCTTGAGAGTACGCTGTCCGAAAGGGTTATCGGGCAAGAGCGCGCCGTGTCGCTTGCCGCAAAGGCGATCCGCCGCGGAAGAGCGGGGCTTTGCGACCCCAACCGCCCGATAGGCTCGTTTTTCTTTCTCGGTCAGACGGGAGTAGGAAAGACAGAGCTGTGCAAGGCGCTTGCCGAGGCGGTATTCGGCGACGGAAAAAGGCTGTTGAGGTTTGATATGTCCGAGTTTGCGGAGCGCCATTCCGTGTCAAAGCTTATAGGCTCCCCTCCCGGTTACGCGGGCTGTGAGCAGGAGGGAAGGCTGATAAAGGAAGTACGCTCAAATCCCTATTCCGTGGTGTTGTTTGACGAGGCGGAAAAAGCCCATCCGGATGTGCTTAATATTCTTCTTCAGATACTTGAGGACGGAAAGCTCACCTCTGCCGACGGCAGAAGCGCGGATTTTACCAACACCATAGTTATTCTGACGGGAAACGCGGGCGCGGAAGAGCTTGAACGAAGATCCATGGGCTTCGGGAAAAATTCTTCATCTGAAAGCGCCGATGTGATAAAGGCGCTGAAAAAGCAGTTCCGACCCGAACTGCTCAACAGAATTGACAATATCATAGTGTTTGAAAAACTTACGTCGGAAAATATGGAAAAGATATGCCGAAAGCTGCTTAAGGGAGTTTCACAAAGAGCACAGCTCTGCGGGATAGAGCTGTCGTTTGACGAAAGCGCGGTAAAGGCGCTTTGCCGAAGCTCTCTCGACGAAAACATGGGAGCAAGGCCCTTAAGACGTGAAATAACCGCGAAGATCGAGGATATGCTCGGAAGTAAGATGATCTCCGGGGAGATACCCGAAAGATCGCGCGCCGAAATCTTCGCGCAGGGCGAGGATTTCGGCGTGAGGATACTTGCTGAAAGTCTCTGATCATTCAAAAATCTCCGAAAGCATATTTTCCGCGAAAATAGCGTATCCGCGCGTCGGGTCGTTTACAAGAACGTGCGTTACGGCGCCCACGAATCTGCCGTCCTGAATTATCGGGGAGCCGCTCATTCCGCGGACTATCCCGCCCGTCTGCTCAAGCAATTCGGGGTCTGTTATCCTGATTATCATACTTTTCGGACCGTCCAGATCGAGAAGGTTTATGCGCTCTATCTCGATCTCATATTGCTTTGCGCAGCTTCCGTCGATCGTTGTAAGAACCTTTGCCGGACCTGTTTTTACCTCCTGCCTGAACGCCGCCGGGTAGGTCTCTCCGGATATTTCTCCGCAGAATTCTCCGAAGATGCCTGCCTCGGTGTTCAGGTTTATTTTTCCGGTCTCGCTTTCGGGAAATATCAGTCCGCAAAGCTCTCCGGCAGTTCCGCTGGTTCCTTTTACAACGTTGTAGATCTCGGCTTTGGTTATCTCTCCGCTTAAAAGCGGAACGGTTTCACCTGTTGAAACGTCGCTTACGGAATGCCCGAGTCCTCCGAAGGTACAGCTCTGCGGCTCTACAAATGTCAGCGTTCCGACGCCCGCCGCGCTGTCGCGGACGAAAATGCCCATTTTAAGCCCGTCTTCTTCGCGTTTGGGCGAAAACGTAAAGTTCATTTCGCGTTCCGCCCTCTCTATAATGACGCAGGTCTCCTCCGCGTTGAGCTGTACTGCCCGTGAAATATCGCTGTTTGTACGGACAGTCTCGCCGTTTACGGTTTTGATAACGTCGCCTTCCTTTATTCCCGCTGATCTCGCGGGCGACTGCTCGGCGGTTTTGACTACCATGACTCCGTCGGATTTTATCTTTATTCCAAACGGCGTTCCGTACAAAACGACCGATTGTCTCTGTTTTTCCACCACCTGCGCGGTTTTTATGGGGATATCCGCAAGATAATAAGCATAGCCGTCGGGCGTTTCACGAAGCGTTGTTCCCGAAAATCCGCACTCGTACAGCGGACTGTCGGGAGAAGAATTTATAACGCACGGAAGCGCCTCGCGGTAAATGCCGAACGACACCGCCGCGCATAACAGCAATGCGGCGAATGCCCCGGAAAATATTTTAGAATAAATGTTTTTAATTTCCATAATTGTTCACTTAACCTACTTAACCAGAATTATCTGCTCACTGTTTGGTCAGATATATACTTATACACTCATATACCGATACCCGCTTATCCCTAAGCCGGATATTATGGGATAAACGAATATCGGTACAAAAAGGCGTTTTCCGCCTTCGGTGTCTGAATTTTTCTGAAAGACAGGCGCGCGGAATTCCACTCGCGCCGCCGAATATATATTTCGCCAAACCGCCGTCAATATCAAAGGAAAATACAAACGGATAAAACAACTTATGCCGATTTTTCAGGAAACCAAATTTTTTGCTCGGCTGTTATGCGATGGCATAAAATGTACTTGACTTTTTTTGGAAAATGAGGTATAATAATTAAGTATATATTTGGAATTATGGGCGAATGCCCTTTTTATATCTTTACTTAAACAATATTTTGAAAATACGGTCGTTTTCGGACCTGATTTTTGAAACAAAGTTCAGTAAGGTCAATATTATTTTTTTCTGAAACCCATATATCTATAAGCCGCGAAACACTTTTTTCCTTATGTAAATTATGCCTTTCTTTTTTCCAACAAGAGCGCGTTTACATTACCCGAAAAGAGCGGTAATGTGAACAGGCTCTGTAATTCGCGGTTACATAATCGTGCGCGTTTTTATTTTCTGCGCATATTGCGAACAATCGGGTTTTCGGCGTTTGCGGAGCCTTCGGAGGGCTTCGCGGGAAAGGAATTTTTATGGGATTATTGTCAAATAACAAGCTTCTCGGAGAATCGGAAAAATTTGCGAAAAAATCCGGCTCGGAAAAGCAGAAAAACGCCTCGGCGGTAAAAAAGCCGAGAGCGCCCGAAAGACCGCGCCGCGGCGCTCCCGTTTTACAGGGAAAGCCCGTATTGCAGGGAAAACAGTCTGTCCTTCAGGGCAAAACACCCGCAAAAGAGCCGGTCTTAGGCAGAAATAAAGCCTATGTTCAGAAAAAGCCGCGCGAGATACCGCGCTCCGCGCCCGTAAAGTTTACGGCGCTCGGCGGACTGAACGAGATAGGTAAAAACCTTTACGTTTACGAGTGCTCAAACGATATGTTCATTGTTGACTGCGGGATCGCGTTTCCGGACGAGGAAATGCTCGGAGTTGACCTTGTTGTTCCCGATTTCAGCTATCTTGAGAAGAACAAGGAAAGATTAAGGGGCATTGTAATTACTCACGGACACGAGGACCATATCGGCGGACTTCCGTATCTGCTGAAGAAAATAAACGTTCCCGTATACGGAACCCGTCTCACGCTCGGACTTGTCGAGGGAAAGCTCAAAGAGCACGGGCTGCTGTCCTCCGTTACGCTTAATGTCGTAGAGCCGAGACAGAACGTCAGAATGGGCTGTATGAGCGTTGAGTTTATCCGTGTAAACCACTCTATCCCCGACGCCTGCGCTGTGGCTGTTCACACGCCCGCGGGAGTTATAGTCCACACGGGCGACTTCAAGGTGGATTATACACCCATCGAGGGTGGGATAATAGACCTTGCGCGTTTCGGAGAGCTTGGAAACAGGGGCGTTCTCGCGCTTATGAGCGAAAGCACCAACGTAGAGCGGCCCGGTTATACCAAAAGCGAGCGTCTGGTAGGCGAGAGCTTTCACGGGCTGTTTGACAGAGCCGACGGCAGAAGGATAATCATCGCGACTTTTTCAAGCAATATCCACAGAATACAGCAGATAATAAACGAGGCGGTAAGACACGGACGAAGGGTAGCCGTTTCGGGAAGAAGCATGACCAACGTCATCGCAAAGGCCGTGGAGCTTAACTATATAAGTGTTCCCGACAATACGCTCATCGATATCGAGGACGTAAACAAATACGACCCCGAGGAGCTTGTCATAGCGACTACGGGAAGTCAGGGAGAGCCTCTGTCCGCGCTTTCGAGAATGTCCAGCGGGGATCACAGGCAGGTCACTATTACCCCGAACGATTTCATCATAATTTCGGCTACTCCCATTCCCGGAAACGAAAAGCTTGTCACCAAGGTCGTAAACGAGCTTATGAAGCAGGGCGCTGAGGTAATTTACGAGAGTATGTACGAGGTTCATGTTTCGGGACACGCCTGTCAGGAAGAGCTTAAAATGATGATCTCGCTCACCAAGCCAAAATTTTTCGTGCCTATCCACGGAGAATACAAGCATCTCAAAAAGCACGCCATCTTAGCTCAGGGAATGGGCATTCCCGAAAACAACACCTTTATCGCGGGGCTTGGCGATGTTCTTGAAACGGACGGAGTGGATATGAAGTTCGCGGGGGCTGTTCCGAGCGGAATGGTCATGGTGGACGGCTCGGGAGTGGGCGATGTGGGAAGCGTTGTTCTGCGCGACAGAAAGCACCTCTCCGAGGACGGCGTTATCATCGTTGTCGCGACTATCGACCGCGAGAGCGGAAAGACCGTAGCGGGGCCCGATATCGTTTCGCGCGGATTTGTTTATGTACGCGAGAGCGAGGAGCTTCTGGACGAGGCAAAGGAAGTCGTAAAGAATATCATGGACGAACTCGAGACCAGAAACGTGCGCGAATGGGGAAACATAAAGTCAGCCATGCGCGACGGTCTTTCGGACTACATCTACTCGAAAACAAAGAGAAGCCCGATGATACTTCCGATAATCATGGAGATCTGATTTCGGCTTATATTTTTGAAACGGAAAAGGCGGTGGTTCTGTGAGAAATTTCTATAAGAGCAACGTGCTGTTTGCGGCGGTTTGCGCGCTTATTCTGGCGGTAATAGTTATCGACATTTATGTTTTTCAGAACGAGCTGCTTATATTCTGGATATCCATGCCTATTTTGCTCGGTGTTTCGGGAATAGCTCTCGGAAAGCTGTTTCAGATACGCCAGAGCGAGTATTGGTATTTTGAACAGCTGTCCGATGAGATAAAGGGAGTGCAGAGAAACTCTCTGATAAATTTTCCCATGCCCATGGCTATTGTTGACAATGACAGATGCGTTATCTGGAGCAACGAAAGCTTCAACGAGGTTTTCTTTACCCCCGACGAAGAGCATTCTTCAATAGACGACGTGACCGAAATGCCGCTTGCGCTTTTCGGAGCCGAGGGAAGAGAGATATGCTTTGAGGACAAGTGGTTCAGGGTATACTCCGAGCCGCACGGCTTTGACATTGACAGCAAGATATTAAACAAACAGATATTTTCTTCCGAACGCTCCGAGCAGGAGAGCGAGACCATAACAATGCTCATTTTCCGCGACATAAGCGAGTTTAAAAGACTTAAATCCACCCATGAAAAGTCAAAGCCGGTCGTTATGATAGTTATGGTGGACAACTACGAGGAGCTTCTTTCGGGAGCCAAGGAAAGCGAAAGAGCATACGTTACTATTCAGGTAGACAGGCTGATAGAAGAATATTTCGCCGAGAAACACGCGGTATTAAAAAAAATCACAAGCGACAAATTTCTTATTGTTCTGGAGCGGCAGTATCTTGACGAGATGATAAGCGAAAAAATGTCGCTTATAAACAAGGCTCACGAGATCATCGTCCGTGAAAGAGCGGCGGTCACGCTGTCCATCGGCGTGGGAGATACCGCAGAGTCGCTCGCGCAGGGCGAGCGGTTTGCCAGCGAGATGATAGAAAAGGCGCTCGAAAGAGGCGGCGACCAGGCGCTTATAAAAACCGCCAACGGCTTTAACGCCTTCGGCGCGGCGTCTCCCGGAAGAGAGCGCACGGGAAAGGTAAAGATCCGTCTCGCGGCGGAGAATATAAGAAGTCTTATCAGAACCGCCGATACTGTGTACATAATGGGACACAGCTACGCGGATTTCGACAGCGCCGGCTCTGCTATAGGTCTCACCTGCGCGATAAGAAGAATGGGCATACCGGCCTACACCGTCGCATGGTTCAGAGATGAGAAGAAAACAAACGCCAAGGCGCTTTTCGATATGTTCAGCGATTATGACACGTCGGTGGCTATCGAGCCGGAAGAGGCGAAAAAGTGGGTCACGGAACGCTCCGTACTTATACTTGTAGACACTCACGTCGAAAAAAAGCTTGAGGATAAAGAGCTTTACGCGATGATGCAGAAAAACAGGGTCGTTATCGTCGACCACCACCGCCTAAGCGCGGGAGCTATCACAGAGTTTGGCGTGAGATGTCAGGAAAGCAACGCCTCGTCTGCCGCCGAGCTTGTGACCGAGCTTATACAGTATTTCAGCCCCGATTCGCTTATAAACGCACTCGAGGCGCAGGCTCTGCTCGCCGGGATAATGCTTGACACAAAGGACTTTGTAATGCGCTCGGGCGTTTCGACCTTCGAGGCGGCGGCATACCTCAAAAAGCAGGGAGCGGATACCATTGCCGTGAAAAAGCTGTTTGACACCTCAATGGAAAACAAAGCCCGAAAAGCGGAGATAATGTCATCCGCGGAGATATACAGAGGGAAGTGCGCTATCTCAAAGGTCGAGGAGAGCTTTCCGTCGCTGCGTATCATATGCTCGCAGGCGGCGGACGAAATGCTTTATATCAAGAATGTAGACGCGTCGTTTACGGTTTATCCGATAGAAAACGGCTGGGGAGTAAGCGCGCGTTCGCTCGGAAAAATAAATGTTCAGGTAATTATGGAAAACCTGGGAGCAAATCCCGACGACGGCGGCGGACATCAGTCGATGGCGGGCGCGCAGCTTTACGGGTGTACCGTTGACGAGGCTGTTGACAAGCTCGAAAACGCGATTGACGAATATTTCTCAAATGTCCCCGAAGAACCCGTCAAGTGAACAAATGAAAGGAGATAAAAACTATGAAGGTAATATTGCTTGAGGACGTAAAAGGCACAGGAAAAAAGGGTGAGATAAAAGAGGTCAAGGACGGCTACGCTATAAACGGACTTATCCGCAAAGGTCTTGCTCAGGAGGCAAACGCCAAAAATCTCAACCTGCTTCAGGGTCAGAAGGACTCCGCCCAGCACAAGATAGACGTTGAGATAGCCAACGCCAAGGACATAGCGGGCAAGCTCGAGGGAAAGACCGTTTCGGTAAAGGCAAAGGCAGGACAGAACGACCGCCTTTTCGGAACAGTAACCTCAAAGGAAGTCTCCGCCGAAATAAAGAAAACGCTCGGACTTGACGTGGACAAAAAGAAAATAAACATCCCCATGAAGATAGAGGGCTTTGGGACGTTTTCCGCCGAGGCAAAGCTGTACGCGGGCATAACGGCGAAATTTTCCGTTGAGGTCACAAAGGAGGAAAAATAATGTCCGCCTCTGATTTTGAGGGCATAAATCTCCCGTGCAATGTCGGCGCGGAAAAATCCGTGCTGGGTTGTGTCTTCGCGGATAACAACAGAAAGGGCGTTTTAAGCGAGGTCATAAGCTCGCTTCGCGCCGAGCATTTCTACGTTGAGCTTCACAGCAGTATTTACAGCGTTATGGCAAGGCTTTATCTCGCGGGAACAAGGCTCGACGCGGTCGTTATCCTCAACGAGTGCATAAAGGACGGTATCTTTGAGAGCGAAGCCGAGGCGTCGTCATGCGCGAAGGAGCTTATGGACGCGGCGCCGAGCTCTTCGGCTATTTCGGCTTACGCCAAGATAGTCATTGAGAAATATATGCTCCGAAGCCTTATTTTAGCGGCAAACGACATTATACGTTCCGCGGGGTCTGAGGCTGACGGAGCCGAAAAAGCGCTGGATCTTGCCGAGCGTAAGATATACGATATAAGAGCCGGCGAAGAGGACAAAAGCCTTACGCATGTAAGCGGCGTTGTCTTTGACAGGATAAAGGACCTCACCGAGCTTGCAAAGGAACTGTCGAAAAACGGCGGCAAGCCGGTTTTAAAGGGCTTGGAGACCGGATTTAAGGACGTTGACAACAAGATATTCGGTCTTAATAAATCGGAGCTTGTTATCTTAGCCGCGAGACCCGGTATGGGAAAAACCTCGTTCGCGATGAACATCGCGGTAAATGTCGCTAAAAGATACCGCGACAAGGCGGTGTGCATATTCAGCATCGAGATGAGAAGAGAAGAGCTTGTTTCGCGTATGATATCCTCAGAGGCGCTTCTGCCGTCTGAGGCTATGAGGACAGGAGCCGTTTCAAACGACAAGTGGACGAGTATAACCGAGGCGGCGGACGTTTTGTCGCAGCTTCCCATCTATATTGACGACAGCCCCGTGTGCAACGTTATGTCCATAAAATCAAAGCTGAGAAGAATGAAAAACTTAGGTCTGGTAATTATCGACCACCTTGGACTGATGACCTCAGTAAACGACCACCGCGGAAATAAGGTCGCCGAGGTCTCGGAGATAACAAGAGACTTAAAGGTCATGGCAAAGGAACTCAACGTGCCTGTCATGGTGCTTTCACAGCTCTCAAGAGCTGCCGAAAAGCGCGAGAACAAAAGCCCGATGCTGTCCGACCTGAGAGATTCGGGCTCTATCGAGCAGGACGCGGATGTTGTTTTGTTTCTGCACAGAGAGGCTTATTACGATCAGGCTAACCCGAACAAGGAGCTGTGCGAATGCAACGTCGCGAAAAACCGCCACGGCGAAACGGGCGTGGCGAAAATAGGCTGGAAGGCCGAGTACACAAAGTTTGTAAACGTCGAGTTCAAAGGCGGATAAGGGAATTTTACTGATTGGGAATGGAACTGATTGAGAGTGTAAAAACGGCGATCGTTGAAAACAATATGCTCCGCGGGGGAGAAACGGCGGTCTGCGCGCTTTCGGGCGGAGCTGACAGCACGGCGCTCTTGCTGGTGTTAAAGGAGCTGTCGGGCGAAATTGGTTTTAAGCTTAAAGCCTGCCATTTAAACCACGGGCTGCGCGGCGAGGAAAGCGACCGTGACGAGAGCTTCTGCGCGAAGCTGTGCGAAAGTCTCGGCATTGAGCTTTACAGAAAAAAAATCAACGTAAGAGATCACGCCAAAAAACATGAAAGTGTCGAGGAAACGGCGAGGAAATTGCGCTATCGTTTTTTTGAAGAGGCGAGGGAGCGCTTTGGTGAAAATTCTCTCACCGCCACCGCGCACAACGCGAACGACAGCACGGAAACGGTTTTGCTGAATCTTGTCAGAGGCACGGGACTAAAAGGGCTATGCGGTATCCCTCCCGTCAGGGATAAAGTTATCCGACCGCTTATTTACGCCAAAAGAAGCGAGATAGAGGAGTTTCTGAAAGAGCGCGGTCAGACGTTTGTTACCGACAGCACGAATTTTTCCGAGGATTACACCAGAAATAAAATAAGGCTGAAGCTTCTTCCCGAAATTCTTGAAATAAATCCGTCCGCGATAGAGGCGTTTTCGAGAATGTCGAAAATTCTGCGCGGCGACAGCGATTATCTTGAGAGTCTTGCCGAAAACGCTTTTGCCGGCGCCAAACGTCAGAACGGCTATGACGCGCTTGAGCTTTTCAAGCTCGAAGAACCGATAAAAAGCAGGGCAATAAGGAAAATTCTGATAGACGGCGGAGTCGAGCCGTCGGAGCTGAGAATAAAAACCGCGCTTTCCCTGCTTTCAAAACGGAGCGCAAGGTATAATCCCTGTAAGAACAAATTCTTTACAATAAGAAAAGGAATTTGCTTTATAGAAAACATCGAGCAAAAATTCGGCGGTTTTAACGAAAAACATGACTGAAAGTTTAAAACTATTGTGGAGAAACAGAGATTTTCAGCAAAAATTCAGAAAACAGGTTTGCAAATTTCACCGCTTTGTGGTATAATAGACAGTTGAGAGGAAAAATAATATGTATTTTCCGAATGAGGTTGAAAAGGTGCTCTTCACAGAAGAGCAGATAACAGCCCGCGTAAAAGAATTGGGCGCGGAGCTTACAAAGGAATATTCCGGCAAAAATCCGCTGTTTTTGTGCGTTTTGCGCGGGGCGAGCGTTTTTTTCGCAGACCTGATAAGAAACGTGGAGTGTCCGCTTGAAATTGATTTTATAAAGGCTTCGAGCTATGTCGGAACAAACTCGAGCGGCGATGTCACGGTCGGCGGAGAGATGCCCGATATCTCGGGACGCGACGTTGTGCTGGTGGAGGACATTGTGGATACGGCGAGAACGCTTTCAAAGCTGAAAACGCTGCTGCTTGACATAAAACCGAGGTCGCTTAGGGTCGCGGCGCTTCTTGATAAGCCGTCAAGAAGGGCTGTGGAGGGCTTTAAGGCGGATTATACGGGATATGAGATAGACGATTTGTTTGTGGTGGGATACGGTCTCGACTGCGACGCGAAATTCAGAAATCTTCCGTATATCGGAGTTTTAAAGAGCTGATTACATATAATATAAACGCAGGTTACTGCGGCTTAAATAATAAACATTATCAATAATTTAAATAAACTACACGCGTATAGGTACGCGTCAGGAAAGGCGGTTTAAATGAAGAAAAATAAGCTGACGGGCGTTATTATTTACTTTTTGATCATTATTCTGCTGATAGTCGGAGTGGTGTCCGTGCTAAACTTCGCGAGCTCGAGCTCTCAGAAGGCGGCGGTGACCTATTCGGATATTATTTCCGAGTTTGACAAGCTGAATGTTTCGGCTTACGAGCTTGATTTAGGCAGCGGGATGCTCAAGTATTATATAAAGGGTACGGAAAACGACACTAAGGAAATGAAGACCTACAGTGTCCCGAATGTCAGTATTTTCATAAACGACATCAACGCCGGATATACCACCGACGGGAAGATCGCGAATTACCGTCAGAGGTATAACGAGGCAAATCCCGACCATCCGCTGATAGAAAACTATATCCCCATCTCGGATAATTCGTTCTGGCTCAATCTGCTTCCGTATCTGTTCCTGGTTCTTGTTATGGTAGTATTTACCGTAGTGATATTCAGACAGACCACGGGCGGCGGAAAGGTAAGTTCCTTTTCGCGCGCGAATGTCCGCCAGATGTCGGGCAAAAAGGTCACGTTTGCGGACGTAGCGGGCGCCGACGAGGAAAAGCAGGAACTTGTAGAGATCGTCGATTATCTTAAAAATCCCGGAAAATACCGCGATATCGGCGCGAGAGTTCCAAAGGGCGTTTTGCTTGTAGGCCCTCCCGGAACGGGTAAGACACTGCTCGCAAAGGCGGTTGCAGGAGAAGCGGGCGCGCCGTTCTTCTCGATATCCGGCTCGGATTTCGTGGAAATGTATGTCGGCGTCGGCGCTTCGCGTGTAAGAGATCTGTTTGACCAGGCGAAAAAGCACACTCCGTCTATCATCTTCATAGACGAGATAGACGCCGTAGGACGTCAGCGCGGCGCGGGTCTCGGCGGCGGTCATGACGAGCGCGAGCAGACCCTTAACCAATTGCTTGTTGAAATGGACGGCTTTACCGAAAACGAGAACATCATCGTTATGGCAGCCACCAACAGACGCGATATCCTTGACCCGGCTCTTATGCGCCCGGGACGCTTTGACAGACAGGTTGTCGTAAGCTATCCCGACATAAAGGGACGCGAGGAGATCCTTGTGGTTCATACAAGAAACAAAAACGTCGGTCCCGATGTTGACCTCAAGACTATCGCCGCTACTACGGCGGGCTTTACCGGAGCGGACCTTGAAAACCTCGTAAACGAGGCGGCTCTGCTTGCGGCAAGAAAGAACAAAAAGGCTATCACCAAGGAAGAAATAGAAGAAGCGACGATAAAGGTCGTTGCGGGTCCCGAGAAAAAGAGCAAGGTCGTTTCCGACGACGAAAAGCGTCTTACCGCGTACCACGAGGCGGGGCACGCCATCACCACCTATTTCTGCCCCACACAGGATAAGGTACACCAGGTATCCATCGTTCCGCGCGGTTCGGCGGGCGGATTTACCATGCATCTTCCCGAAAAGGACAGAAGCTTTATCTCAAAGACTTATATGGAAGAGTCCATTGTCGTTCTGCTCGGCGGACGCGTCGCCGAAAAGCTTATTCTTGACGACATCTCCACCGGCGCGTCTAACGACATCGAGCGCGCTACGAACTGCGCGCGTGATATGGTAACACGCTACGGTTTCTCCGAAAAGTTAGGTCCTATCCTTTACGGAAGCGCAGGCCACGAGGTATTCCTCGGCAGAGATTATTCTCAGGGCAGAAACTACTCGGAAAACGTTGCTTCCGAGATAGACGCGGAAGTTCGCGAGCTTATCGAGACAGGCTATGAAAGGGCAAAGGATATTCTTACACAGCACGGCGATATGCTCGAAAAATGCGCGCAGTATCTGATGAAGCACGAGAAGATAACCGGCGCTGATTTCTACAAGCTTATGGACGGAGAGATAACCGTTGACGGCGACAGGATAGACCTCTCAAAGCCCGAGACTTCGGAAGAGTCTCCTTCCGAGCCGGCTCCCGCTGATGATAGCACAGAAGAGCCTAAACCCGACGTAAGCGCCGAAGAAACAAATACGAACGAAAACAGCGAAGAAACAAAGGCAGAAGATAATAACGAATAATTCATTCGGAGCTGACAGGGAAGGCTTGTCAGCTCCGATAAAAATTTAAGGGGATTTTTTATGATAGAATACATAGACGAGGCTCCTACGCTTGAAGAATACAAGTCAATGCGCAAAGCCGTAAATTTTATGAATCTGTCGGACAGGATAGCCAAAAACGCTCTCAACAACGCTTTTCATATCACCACCGTCCGTGATAACGGCAGAGCCATAGGAATGATACGCGTGCTGTCCGACGGAAGCTACGCGAATTTCATCACCGATGTCATGGTTATTCCCGAGTATCAGAAAAAGGGAATAGGAACCGAGCTTATGCGAAGAACGGTGGACTATATGCGAAGCACCCTTGAAGAAGGCGAGACCATTGTTTTGTATCTTATGTCCGCCACGGGCAAAGAGCCGTTTTACAAGCAGTTCGGTTTTCGCGAGCGTCCCAACGAGGTCTGGGGCGCGGGCATGAGCCAATGGATATCCAAGTGAAAATAACTGTTGACAAACAGGTGTTTGTATGATATAATAAAAATGTAGCCATGGGAGCGCGGCGGTTAGCTACACCAAGCGAGAGCGAGGTGATGCATATGCCGATAACTATAACGTTACATATCTTTTGTTTTACCGTAACGATTAGAGTTAAAAAGCAGAACCGCCACTCTGGCAAGTGACGGTTCTATTTTAAATATCTTCACACAAAGAGTCAACCGCCAAGCGGTTTACCTCTCATGGTTACATTATAACACACTGTCACGCAAATGTCAAGAGCAATTGATGAAATTTTGTAATGAGAGGTAAATTATGGAAAGATTTTGTCCTAAATGCGGTTCGCTTGTTGAGGGAACGGGTGCGTTCTGCCCTTCCTGCGGAGAGAGACTTGAAAGCGCGGTAAACCTTGAAAAACCCGATGTTATGCCGAGCGCTTCTCAGGGAACGATGCCGGGTACCTCAGATCCTATCGTAAACAACACCGTGTCAAATACATACAGTCAGAACAGCCACACCGCGCAGATGCCCAATTATCCGCAGAGCTACAACAGCGTAAGCGCGCCCGCCGAGGAAATGACAGTAGGACAGTGGGTACTTACGATCTTCCTGTCGTCGCTCGGAATTATCGGTATCATTTTGCTGTTTGTGTGGGCGTTCGGTTCTTCCGAGCCTACGGCAAAGAAGAATTACGCGCGCGCTATGCTCATCTGGGAAGCTATAGCGCTGGGAATCGTTATCCTGTTCTACGCCGCGATGTTTGCGTGCAGCTTCGGAATGCTGGGCACATTGTTTGACGAGATGTATTATGATTACGCGATGATAGGTATGCTGTAATAATCAGGGATTTTTACGACACATCTTGTTTTACCGAAATAGAAAACCACCGTACAGGCTCTGTGCGGTGGCTTTTTGTTTGAATTAACAACTCAGGCTGTTGCGGCATAAAATGCTTTTGCAGGGTATAAAAACCACAGCCGCGCCGATGGTGGCAAAGCTATGCGATGCCCGTGAATAGCCTGAGGCTTACAACGGCTGTTTTAAATACCCAAAGGGGCGCGGGGGCATTTGTCCTCGCGCCTCACACTTTATGGTCACTGGCGGATATAAATACCCTGCTCTTCCATATAGTCCTCGAGCTCCTGCTTCATATCGCGTATCTTTTCCTCGTCCTGCGCGACTTTGTCATTCTGCTTTTGCTCTGCGGTTTTCTCTTTATCGTCCATTCTGTTCACCTCCGATATAACAGTCGCAGTCCTTTGCGTGCCCGTTGATAATACCTATTGCCTGTAAGTAGGAGTAAATAATCGTAGACCCTGTAAACTTCATTCCGCGCTTTTTTAAATCTTTTGAGATCTCGTCCGACAGGGGAGAGGTCGTGCGGATATCACAGCTCTCGAAGATAACCTGTCCGCCCGTAAAGCCCCATATATAGGCGTCAAACGAGCCAAACTCCTTTTGAATATCAAGAAACACCCGGCTGTTTGTAACGCACGCGTTTATCTTCAGCCTGTTTCTGATTATCGGCTGAGAAAGCAGCCATTCGCATTTTTCTTCGCCATATCCGCTTATCTTTTCGGCGTCAAAATCGTCAAACGCTTTTTTGAAGGCTTCGCGTTTATTCAGTACGCATTCCCATGACAATCCAGCCTGAAAGCCCTCGAGAATAAGCAGCTCGAAAAGCGCTCGGTCGGAGTGCTCGGGCACACCCCACTCGCTGTCGTGATACTTCACATACAGCGGGTTTTTCATATTCACCCAGAAACAGCGGTTTACTATATTCTCAGCCATACTGCCTTCTTCTGAGTCTGACCTTCCGGACCTTAACTCTTACCGGCTCCGAATCGGCGCTGTCAGACACCTCTTGTTCGCCCGCGGTATTTGCGGCAATATACGCCTGCTCGTAGAAATAAGCCTGAGCGTTGAGCGCCGGCATACCGTTCGGTTCAACGCGGCGGTACTTACCGTCGGACATAAGCTCTCTCGCCTTTACGTTATCCTGCATACAGGTGTTGAAGATATTGCATACCCTGTCCGCGAGCGCCTTGTCAAGAACAGGCGCCGCAACCTCTACTCTGCGCTCGGTGTTTCTCGTCATAAAGTCCGCGCTCGAAATATAGACCCTGCGGCGGTCGTTTTTGCCGAAAATATAAATTCTGCTGTGCTCGAGAAAACGCCCTACGATAGAGATTACGCGGATATTTTCCGTTTCCCCCTCAATTCCGGGGATAAGACAGCATATCCCTCTTATCAGCAGTTCTACCTTTACTCCCGCCCTTGAGGCCTCAACAAGCTTTACGATAAGGTCTTTGTCCGTAAGCGAGTTTATTTTTATCCCGATATAGCCGCCGCTTCCGTATGTTATCTCGTTGTCGATAAGTCCTACAAGACGGCTCTTAAGCCCCTTGGGAGCGACAAGCAGCTTGTTGGTGCTTGTGACTGTGCTTTCCTCAGTCAGCGCGTTGAATACCACCGAAGCGTCCGCGCCTATCTCTCGGTTCGCCGTCATAAGCGTAAGGTCGGTGTACAGCTTTGAGGTGCGCTCATTGTAGTTTCCCGTGCCGACCTGCGTTATATAGCTTATGTCCGATCCGTCGCGGAGGGTTATAAGCAGCAGCTTTGAGTGAACCTTAAGCTCCTCAAGCCCGTAAATCACATTGACTCCCGCGTCCTCGAGCTGTTTAGACCAGCCGATGTTGTTTTCCTCGTCAAACCTTGCCCTGAGTTCCACCAGCGCCAGAACGTCCTTTCCGTTTTCCGCCGCCTTGTTAAGGGCGTTTATTATCTTGCTGTCGCGAGCCACGCGGTAGAGCGTTATCTTTATCGACGAAACGTTGGGATTTACCGCCGCCTCGTCAAGCAGCCTTATAAACTGGTTTATGTTCTCATACGGATAGCTAAGCAGTATATCCCTGCGCTTTATCTGTTCGATAAGCGATACGCCCCGCATGACAGAGGATGGCTGACGAGGGGAAAGATGCCCGAAAAACAGGCTCTCTTCATTTTCAAGCCGCTTTTCAAGCAGGTTCATAAAACCAAGAGAAAGCGGCGTTTTCTGTTTAAAGACAAACGACTTTTTAACGTCAAGCACCTTTGTCAGTAGCTCCACGCTGTCGCTGTCGGGATTTCCGCGGAATTCAAGACGAACGGGACGGAGCTTCTTGCGCTTTTTGATAAGCTTTGACATTATATCGCGGAAATCAACGTCGTGGTCAAACAGCGCCTCCTCAATGGGAATATCGGCGTTTCGCGTTACCCTGAAAATACAGCGCGACTGTATCACAAAGTTTGAAAACGCCTGCTTCGCGCAGTGGCTGATTATCTCCTCGATAAGCAGAAATTTTCCGCTTTTCGGCAGGAAAACCGCTCTCGGAAGATTTTCCGGCACCGGCAGGATACCGAAGGTGCTGCGCGTCTCCGTCTTTTTGCGTATCTTGCAGCCGATGTATACCTCGCCGTTTTTGAAAAACGGAACGGGGTGTTTTTTGTCGACAAGTCCCGTAAACAAAAGCGGCAGCACCTCGCGCATGAAATACGCCCTGAAAAACGCGTCCTCCTGCGGGGTAAGGGAGCTTTCGGAAAGATGCTCGATGCCGTATTCCAGAAGACCGTTCATTATATTTTCATACGCCTTGTCCTTTTCGGAAATAAGCTTTCTTACGCTCTGCGCTATTGCCGAAAGCTGTTCCTTGGCGGTCATATTCGTCTTGTTGTCGCGGTCCTTGGGGTCGTAGCTCATCTTATCGAAAAGACTGCCGACTCTTATCATGAAAAACTCGTCGAGATTAGAGCAGAAAATACTTACAAACCTCAGGCGCTCAAAAAGCGGAGTGCTTTCGTCAAACGCCTCCTCAAGCACCCTCTCGTTAAATTTCAGCCACGAAAGCTCGCGGTTTTCGTAAAAGCTCATTTTCCTGACCTCCGATTATTGCTTCTGGCTCTGCATTTTAAGGAAAGCGTTTATAAATCCGTCCAGCTCTCCGTCCATAACCGCGTTTATATTTCCGCTCTCAAAGCTTGTGCGGTGGTCTTTGGCGAGTGTGTAGGGCATAAACACATACGAGCGTATCTGGCTGCCCCATTCTATCTTGAGCTGTTCGCCCTTTATGTCGCTTATCTTGTCGAGATGCTCCTGCTCCTTTATCTGCACGAGCTTACTCATCAGCATCTTCATCGCGAAATCACGGTTCTGTACCTGCGAGCGCTGTGTCTGACACGCCGCGACAAGACCCGTCGGCTTGTGAATAAGACGCACCGCCGAGCTTGTTTTGTTTATGTGCTGACCGCCGGCTCCGCTCGAGCGGAATACTTCCATTTCGATGTCCTCGGGTCTTATCTCGACCGAAACGTCCTTTTCAAGCTCGGGCATCACCTCTACCGAAGCAAAGCTCGTATGCCGTCTTCCCGCCGCGTCAAAGGGCGAAACTCTCACCAGACGGTGAACTCCGTGCTCGCTTTTGAGAAAACCGTAGGCGTTATAGCCCTCGATGTGGATAGAGGCGCTCTTTATTCCCGCCTCGTCGCCGTCGAGAATGTCAAGTATCTCGGTCTTAAAGCCGTGAGAATCCGCCCACTTGGTGTACATTCTCACCAGCATCGACACCCAGTCCTGAGCCTCCGTGCCGCCCGCGCCCGCGTGGAAGGAAAGAATGGCGTTTGAGCTGTCGTATTCTCCCGTAAGCAGGGTAGACAGCCTCATCTCGTCGAGCGAGGTCTTTACCGTATCGGCAAGCTCCTTTACTTCGGGGAGCATACTCTCGTCGTTTTCTTCTTCCGCAAGCTCTATCATGGCCAAAACGTCGTCTCTGTTGGTGCAGAGCCTGTTGAACTGCTCGATAGTCTGCTTATATCGTCCTATCTGCTGTAAGATAGCGCTTGATTTTTCGGCGTCGTCCCAGAAATTCGGCTCGGTCGTTTTCATTTCAAGCTCGTCAAGCTTTATTTTCACCGCGTCTAAGTTGAGCGCCGAGCGAAGCTCTTTAAGCTCGTTTTCAAGCCCTTCCATTTCAAGACGCGTTTCATCGTACTGTATCATAAATTATCCTTTCGTTACTGTGGTTTAGTGTTGTTATTGAATAGACACAAGCCCCGTCAGTAACGTCTGTGTATCGAATAAGTTCGCATATAATTCAGCCTTTCGGTTATTTTTCGGTCAATATATATATTATACAACTTTCAGCCGAAAATGTCAAGACAAGAAGTAATGAGTAAGCTTACGTCAGATTATTTCTCACTCACGCCCACGTCCGCGCACAAGCGCGGAAGAGAGCGTATATGTATATGTGCATGCGTTTGCATGAAAAAACGCGCCCGAAATTCAAGCGCGTTTAATATCTTTAAATATCTGCCCGCCTTATCAGTAATTCTCAAGCAGCTGCTTGTAAAACTCGCTGTAGTCTCCGCGCTTTTCGGCGGTAAACTGCATTGCCTCGCGCGGGTGACGGTTAAGCTGTCCAGTCATCATGTACTGCAGGTCAAAGCCCCATACAACGCCCGATTCTCTGAGCGGGACCATATACTTTTCGATAAATCCGAGCGTCGGGAAAATGCTGTATTTAGGATTCTTGAGGAAGCCGAGCAAAAGCTCCATAGCGCAGTTTCCCGCGCCGCGTCCCATCGCGAGCGCCGTCGCGTCGAGATACGAAACGCCCAGCGACAGCGTTTCGATAGTGTTCGCAAACGCCAAGTTCTGGTTGTTGTGACCGTGAAAGCCCACCTTTTTCCCGTTTGCCTCGGCATATTCGAGATATTTTGAGGCAAGCTCTCCCGCGTTTTCGGGAAACAGCGAGCCGTAGCTGTCCACAAGATAAATTACGTCGACCGAGCTTTTGGCTATCATGTCGAGCGCCTCGTTTATCTGATTCATGCTCGCCTGGGAAACAGCCATTATGTTGCAGCAGGTCTCATAGCCGAGCTTATGAAAATGCTCTACCATCTCTACCGCCGCGGGGATCTGGTGTATGTAGCACGCCACGCGTACCATATCAATGACGCTTTCGGACTTGGGAAGAAAATCCTCTTTATAATCACAGCGTCCCACGTCCGCCATGACCGAGATCTTCATATCGGAGATATTATCGCCGACAATGGCGCGGATATCCTCTTCGTCGCAGAATTTCCACTTTCCGAATTCCTCTTTTTTAAACATATTTTTGCTTGCCTTATAACCGAATTCCATGTAGTCTATACCGCTCTTTATGTTCGCCTTGTAAAGCGCGGTCACAAACTCGTCGGTAAATTCAAAATTATTGCATAGTCCGCCGTCGCGGATAGTCGCGTCAAGAACCTTTACGTCTGTTCTTACGCTCATCAGATTACCTTTTCTGTCCGGCATTTTTCGCACCTCGTTAATTAAATTTCACAAATTGTCTAATATTTTTTCGGGCAACGCCCATATACATTATACCACGAATTTTGAAAAAATCAAGTACCGAATTTTACGAATACAATAACTTTTTATAAAAATCCCTTGCAATTAGCGGGGAAATATTGTATAATTGTTAAAGAAATATCTTGAGTTTGAGGTGGTCTGTATGATTTGTTCAAAATGCCGGCATGAAATTCCCGACGGTTCAAAGTTCTGCGAGTATTGCGGCAGCCCCGTCGTATCCGAAGCTCCCTCCGCCGGGCAGGTTGCCGAAGAGCCCGCGGTTATTGCCGAAGAGCCTGCTTTTATAGCCGAAGAACCCGCGGTCACCGAAAAGGCTCCGGCTGTTGCTCAGAAGGTTTCGGATGATCCCCCTGCAAGCGCGGATCAAAGTACGGCAGAGCCGGAAAACGTTTCCGAAAGCAGCGTAGACGCGATCTTAGCTGAGACGCTCACTTCTCATTCCGCAACGGCTGTTCTTGATAAAAACAGTGATATCCCTCAGGATCCCGAAAGCGGCTATTCCGGACCGCAGAGCGCGGAGAGGCTTGAAAGGACCAAGAGCGTAAAAAAGCTCAATCTTCCCGCTTCGGTCGCGGTCTGCATAGCGTTCGGGCTGCTTATGACGGTGTTTTCGGCGGTTTCGGTGGCAGTATCCTCCGTGAGAAAAACGCTTGTGAGGGGCGCGGTCTCCGAGCAGATAGAAGAGCTTGATATCGGAGATATCGTTATCGGCGATACAGATCTTGCCAATGAGATAGTTGATAAAAGAAAACTTTCCGAGGATTCGACGATAAGCGATGTTGTAAAAATAACCCTCGAGGATTACGAAAAATACATACTAAGAGGAATGTTTGAGGAAAACAGTGTCACCGTCGCGGATATCCAGAACATTGATAATGTCGATCTTAACGGCCTTGTCGGAAAGATCGACGGCGTAAACAGCATAAACGACCTTGACATTGACGCTGTAGTTGAAAATCTGTCAAAGCTTGATAAAAACGAGCTGAACGCTATTGTCAACAAATACTCAAAAGAGGATTTCCCCGAGCTTACCTTTGAGATCGATAAAAGAAAAGTTGAGGATCTGCTTAATAAAAGCAATTCTCCCGCAAAGGCTTATATCAGCGATGTTGTAAAGGCTTATGAAAACTATATGCTTACGGGCGAGGATACAAAGCCGTTTGCCGTGTCAAAGCTGAATACTCTCGCTCAGGAAAGCGTAGGCTATATTCTCGAGGGTATGGACAGCTCGTACGTTGACGAGATAAACAAAGAGATGGCACAGGTGGTAAGCGAAAACAAGTCTATGCTTAATTTCTGCAACCCGTCCTCTTTTTTCGGAGTTTTCGGAAGCATTCTGCCCATGTCGCTTTCGACCGCCACGGTCTTTGTTTCTCTGGGGCTTGCGGTCGTTTTCGCGGCAGCCGCGGCGCTTATCACAAAGCGTATTGACGCGGCGGGAATTACTCTCGGGGTCTCGTTTATCATCGCGGGCGGCGCGGCGTTCGCGGTAAACGCTCTTCCCGCAAATCTCGCGCAGTTTACGGGGCTTGACTATCGTATAGTAAGCAAAACGGCAGCCAACATCGTAAAGGAAACATTTGCCGGAGACTTTACCGTTATGGGAATACGCTCGCTGGTTGTCGGAGTTGTTATCATCGCGGCGGTGGTAGTAACAAAGGTCGTTATGCGCGCCGTAAAGAACAAAAAGTCTTAAGATTCCATTAAAAATATCAACGCGCCCGGAGGTTTAAACCGAGCGCGTTGTTTTTTTGATAATACTGTCAACTGTGAGCTGTTTTAGCGCCTTTGTTCCTCGTCAGCAGGAATACTATCGTTCCCACGAAAAATCCTACGCTTATCAGCTGCGAGGTCGAAAGAGCGCCGATAAATCCTCGGTATTCGTCGCCGCGCCAGAATTCAATGATAAATCTTCCGACGGGGTATACGATAAGATACAGGCATAAAAGCCTTCCGTACAGCTTGCGCTTGCCGAGCATTATCCACAGCACAGCCGCCAGCGCGAACTCAAAGCCCGCCTCGATAAGCTGCACGGGAACACGCGGGACGCCGTTCGCGCTTTCGATAAGCGCGTTATGAAAGGTAATTCCGTGCTCCCATTCCACGCCGTAACAGCACCCGCCGAGAAAACAGCCTATTCTTCCAAATCCGTGAATAACAGCGATGACCGGCGCTCCGCAGTCCGTAACGTCCTTCATTGAAAGCTTCTGGACCTTCGCGGATATCCCGCCCGCGATAAGTCCTCCGATGAGTCCTCCGTAAAAGACCGACCCGCCGAATATTATCCCGAAACGGTCTAAAAAGTCGGAAAAGTCTTTAGCCTCCAAAAGCCTGTTCCAGTACGCGATATTTGTTATTCCGTACAGCAGGTGCATTCCCAGGAATGTTCCGAGCGCCGCGAACATAAACAAAAATATCATCGAGATGTCGGCGTTTTTTTCATTGACGCGTTTCTTGAAAAAGTAGATCGAAACGGGACACGCCGAAAAGATCCCGACAAAAGCGCACAGGGCATAAGAGCTGAGAAAAAATCTTCCGAAAAGTGTAAATCCGGGGAACATAAATTTTCCTTTCCAAAAAAATCACCCCGCCAAAGCGGCGGGGTGATCGGTCTTCAACGCAATGATCAATAGGAAGCCGCTTCCGCGCATACCGCGCAAGCACCTGCGGCTCCGACGCACGCGATCGAAAGTACCCAGATAGCAACAACGATTATACCGAGTACGAGACCTGCGATAGCAAAGCCCTTACCTTCCTCGTCGCCGGAATCCTTCATCTTCTTGAGAGCGACAGCCGAAACGATAAGTCCGGGAAGACCGCCCACTACCAATGCGAGCACGAAACCCACGATTGCTAAAGTCTTATGCATAATAAAATCCTCCAACACAATTTCTTTTCGCGTTATTGTTTTTTAACGCTTACAATAGGAATTTTATCATATTTTCATCAGTTTGTCAACATAAAAATCTCCGATACCGTTACAAAATAATGTGTGAAAAATAGGTGAATATTGTATATTTTGTACATTATTGCGGGGGCTGTTGGTATTGACTTTTAAGAAATAGTGTGCTATAATATATAGTGATTAAGTATAAGGGGCAGTTTAAAGTGTTAAACTATGAGAGTTTTAAATTCTGTTCATTCTGATCCGCGGCAGGACGGATTCTTTATGCCTGCCGAATATTCGAAGCATTACGGCTGCATTCTTATATTTCCCGAGCGCTCGGACAGCTGGAGCTATGGCGGCTATGCCGCAAGAAAGGCTTTTTGCGAGGTATGCGAGGCGATAGCCCAAAGCGAAAGGGTTACGGTATGCGCGTCCGAAAAGCAGTATGAAAACGCGAGAGTAATGCTTTCGGAAAAAATACGGGTCGTTGAAATGAGCAGCAATGACGCCTGGGCGAGAGATTACGCGCCGACGTTTGTCGTAAACAACAGCGGCGGGATACGCGGGATAAACTGGAGCTTCAACGCCTGGGGCGGACTTGCTGACGGGCTGTATTTCCCGTGGGACTTGGACGATAAAATGGCGAGAAAGCTGTGCGACCTGTACAACATCGATATGTACGATTACAGCGGTTTTGTGCTCGAGGGAGGTTCTGTCCACACCGACGGCGAGGGAACGCTCATTACCACCGAGGCTTGCCTTTTAAGCAAGGGCAGAAACCCCGATATGACCAAGTCGGAGATAGAGGAAAAGCTGAAGGAAGCGCTCGGCGTCCGAAAGGTCATCTGGCTGAAAAACGGCATTTACGGCGACGAGACAAACGAGCACGTTGATAACATCTGCGCGTTTGTAAAGCCCGGAGAGGTCGTGCTTGCGTGGACGGACAACGAAAACGACCCGCAGTACGCGCTTTCAAAAAGCTGTCTTGATATCCTTGAAAACGAGACCGACGCTAAGGGGCGTAGGATAAAGGTCCATAAGCTTATGCTTCCAAAGCCCGTGGTAGTCACGAAAGAGGACTGCGAGGGGCTTGACACCTGCGGCTTTAAGCCGACAAGGACAGAGGGCGAGAGACTTGCGGCGTCGTATGTAAATTTTTATATTTCAAATGAAACGGTCGTTATGCCGTTCTTTAATGACCCTGCCGATGAACAGGCAAAAAAGGTGCTTTCGGAACTTTTTCCCACGAGAAATGTAGTTCCCGTATACGCAAAGGAAATTCTCATCGGCGGCGGCAATATTCATTGTATTACACAGCAGATTCCCGATTTTATTTCAGAATAAAAGAGGTTTTAAGATATGGAGAATTTATCAGATCAGATATTGGAATTTACCTATAAGGTACCGGGATATGATTTTATTTCGGCAAACGCGGCGCTGTATTCGTTTCTCGGTCCGAGAATTTATATAACCGCGGACAGACTCCTTACGGGAGATTCCATTGAAATTGTTGATAAGGCGCATCAGGATAAGGAATACGGAAAGACGTTCATCGTTACTGTCGGAAATACCGCCGGAAACGATATCTCGGTAGCCGCCCAGCTTGTACGTCCCGAGGGCGGAGACCCGTCGCATATAAAAGTACGCATGATAGAGCTTAACCGCCTTTTCAACGGCTATACCGACCTTATCATGAAGGAAAAGGAATATAACGCGCTTCTGGCGCAGAATAAATGCACATACTATTCGTATGACAAATCTACCGATATGGTCACAAGCTACCGTTTTGACGTAGGAAAGGACATCCTCGGAGTCGTAAACGCGGACCAGTGGAAGACCGAGCTTATGAATATGCTTTCCGAAAGCAGCGAAGAGGCGGTCTCAAAGTTTATCTCCGACCTCAGAAACGGCGTAAGAAGCTGTGATTATACGCTTTCTCAGAAAGAGCAGGATAAAAAGCTTGTCATTACGGGAAGCGCCGTCTATTTGGACGATATACATATCATGACAGTCGGAAGAATGGGCGACCCGAGCGAGATATCTTCGCACGAGCTTAATAACCGCGACCAGCTTACGGGTCTGTACATGAAAGAAAACATCACGAATTACGCCAAGAGATGCATAAACGACCTGCGTCACCCTACCGCGATAGCAATTGTCGATATCGACGACTTCAAGCTTGTAAACGACAACTTCGGCCATGCGAAAGGCGACGAGGTTTTAAAGCGCTGTGCGGCGATAATCGAAAAACAGGTCGAGGGCTTTGGAAAAGCGGGAAGGATCGGCGGCGACGAGTTCTTTATCGTATTTGACAACTTCGAGAACAAAGACCGTCTTAAGTTTGTTCTCCGCGGAATAAAGAACATGGTCTACGCGGCTTATGACGAGGATCTTAACGGCTTCAGCGTAACTACCTCCATCGGTGTTTCGGTGTTCCCCGAGGACTATGACGCAAACTACGACACTATGTTCAAGATAGCGGACTGTTTGCTCTACAAGGCGAAGAAAAAGGGAAAGAACCGCTATATCGTATATGATTCTTCAAAGCACGGCTCGGTCGAGTCGCTTCTTGAAAGCGGAATTAAAAACGAAACGCTTGTCGGCGGCAGAGTTATGGAAAAGAGCGAGGTCATCTGCCGTATCGCAAACAAGATAATCAGCGGCGAGGAGTTTTTGGTCGAGCAGGTTTTAAACGATGTTATCGCGCATTTCGGCATTGACCGTGTTATTATCTATAACAAAACCGACCGAAAGGCGGTCATGCAGTGCGGAAGGCCGAAGCTGAGCGAACAGCTTGTTGAGGAGACCATTGGCTATCTCTATGACGAGCGGCTTGAGATGTGTTACGACAACGGCGTTTTGCTTGTCAGCAGGAAAGATTTCTTTGAGATGAAATCCGCCGACGAGGCTTACGAGGCGGTCTGCAGGCTGGGGATAGAATCCTTAAGACAGCACATAGTAAACGCAAAAAGCGGAAAGACGTTTGTCATAAGCTATGAGATGGTCAAATCGGCGGTGACGTGGAATGAAATGGACACTCAGTATTTCCGCATCTTAGACAGGCTGTTATTTGAGCAGTATCTGTAATTTTGGGAGAATCTATGAGAAAAGTTACTGCGGCGGCGGTTCAGATGAGCGTTCCCGAGACGCGGGAGCAGTCTGTTGAAAAAGCCGCCGGGCTTACGAAAAAAGCCGCGGAAATGGGAGCAAAGGTCGTTCTTCTTCCCGAGCTTTTTGAAACGGGATATTTCTGCCAGGAACGGCGGTACGACAGCTATAAGTTGGCGTTTCCCACGGAAGAAGACCCCGCGGTAAAGCGTTTTACAAAGCTTACAAAAGTGCTTTCGCTGGTCATGCCGATAAGCTTTTTCGAGCGCGACGGAAACGTTCTGTACAACAGCGTCGCGATGCTCGACTGCGGAAGACTGCTCGGGGTATATCGGAAAACGCACATTCCCGACGACCATTTTTATCAGGAAAAGTTCTACTTTACTCCCGGAAACACGGGCTTTAAGGTGTGGGACACGAGCGGTGGAAAGATCGGCGTGGGTATCTGCTGGGATCAGTGGTTTCCCGAGGCGGCGCGGTGTATGGCGCTTATGGGCGCGGAGCTTTTGCTTTACCCCACCGCGATAGGCAGCGAGCCTATTCTTGACTGTGACAGCAGTTCGCATTGGCGGCGCTGTATGCAGGGTCACGCGGCGGCGAATCTTGTGCCCGTTATTGCCGCTAACCGCGTGGGAGTTGAAAAGGTTTTGCCCGACGAGGAAAACTCATTCCAGAAAAGCGAGCTTAAGTTCTACGGTCACAGCTTTATGACCGACGAAACGGGCGGGATAAAGGAAAGCGCCGAAGATGAGGAAACTGTTCTCGTCAGAGAATACGACCTTGACGAGATCGCGGATTTTCGCCTTTCTTGGGGAGTTTTCCGTGACAGACGGCCCGAGATGTATAAAAAGCTTGTTGAATAATTCAGCACAAAATTTCCCCGAGCTTCGGGGATTTTTGCTGTGGGATAGAAAAAACAAAAGGGAGATAAAAAATGCCGATTACAGAATTGCTTGAACAAAATGCCGAGAAATACGGCGGAGAGGTTTGTATTGTCGAGGTAAACCCGCAGATAACGGAAAACCGCAGAATGCTGTGGAAGGATTACGACCTTATCCAGCCCACCTCTTCGCTTCAATACCGCAGGGAGATAACGTGGGGCGTATTCAACGAAAAAGCCAACCGTTTCGCTCAGCTTCTCATCAGCAGGGGAGTAGGAAAGGGCGACAAGGTGGCTATATTGCTTATGAACTGCCTTGAGTGGCTGCCGATATATTTCGGCGCGCTTAAGATAGGGGCGCTTGCCGTGCCGATGAACTTCCGCTACAGCTCCGAGGAAATAAAGTACTGTCTTGATTTGGCGGAGGCAGATGTGCTGGTTTTCGGTCCCGAGTTTATCGGGAGAATTGAAACCATTGCCGAGGAAATAAGCAAAAACCGCGTTTTGTTTTATGTCGGCGGCGACTGCCCGTCGTTTGCGGAGGATTATGACAAATTGGCGTCAAACTGCCCGAGCGTTTCTCCGCAGGTCAGGATAACCGACGACGATGACGCGGCTATTTATTTCTCTTCGGGAACGACCGGCTTTCCGAAAGCGATCCTGCACAACCACAGGGCGCTTATGCATTCCTGTAAGGTAGAGCAGAACCACCATAAGCAGACGCACGAGGATATTTTCCTCTGCATTCCGCCGCTCTATCATACGGGGGCTAAGATGCACTGGTTCGGAAGTCTGCTTGTAGGCGGAAAAATGGTGTTGTTAAAGGGTGTAAGTCCCGAAACGATATTCGAGACAGTCTCAAATGAAAAATGCTCGATAGTGTGGCTGCTTGTGCCGTGGGCTTTGGATATCCTCGAGGCATTGGACAGCGGGAAAATAAAGCTGTCTGACTATAATTTAAGTCAGTGGCGGCTTATGCATATCGGAGCGCAGCCCGTTCCGCAGAGCCTTATCATGCGCTGGAAGCAGTATTTCCCCGAGCACCAGTACGACACTAATTACGGACTATCCGAAAGTATAGGACCCGGCTGTGTTCACCTCGGAATCGAGAACATACATAAGGTCGGCGCGATAGGCATAGCGGGCTACGGCTGGGAGATAAAGATAATCGGCGACAACGGCAAAGAAGTAAGCAGGGGAGAGGTCGGAGAGCTTGCGGTAAAGGGACCGGGAGTTATGAAGTGCTATTATAACAACCCCGAGGCTACCGCCGAGGTATTGCACGACGGCTGGCTCTGGACGGGCGATATGGCGAGAGAGGACGAAGACGGCTTTATCTTCCTGGTAGACCGTAAGAAGGACGTTGTAATAAGCGGCGGCGAAAACCTCTATCCCGTGGAAATAGAAAACTTCATGGCAAAGTTTGACAAGATAAAGGACGTTGCGGTCATAGGTCTTCCGGACAAGCGTCTCGGAGAGATCGCCGCGGCTATCGTGGAGCTTAAGGAGGGCGTTTCCTGCACCGAGGAGGAGATAAACGAGTTTTGTCTCGGAATGCCGAGATATAAGCGTCCTAAGAAGATAATATTCGCGAATGTTCCGAGAAACGCCACGGGCAAGATCGAAAAGCCCAAGCTTCGTCATATATATTGCGGAGAAAATATAGTGGAAAAAGAAAATCAAAGTTAATTGTTACAGGCGAGCGTACAAAAAGTCTTTGAAAGGGGGCTTGGGGGAAAACTTTCTACAGAAAGTTTTCCCCCAAAAATATAACGAACAATGAAAACAGGTCTTGTATTAGAGGGCGGAGCGATGCGCGGAATGTTTACCGCGGGCGTTTTGGACGTGTTTTTAGATAACGGCATTAAATTCGACTGCATTGTCGGCGTTTCCGCGGGAGCGCTGTTCGGGGTAAATCTGCTTTCCGAGCAGAAAGGACGCGCGCTGAGGTATAACAAGAAGTACAACGGCGACAAGGATTATATGGGTATCCGTCCGCTATTAAAAGAGGGCAATTTCTTCAGTACCGAATACGCCTACGACCGTGTCCCGAAAAAGCTCGACCCGTTTGACGATGAGAAATACAAATCTTCGGGTATTCCGTTCTACGCGGTAGTTACCAACGTTGAAAGCGGAGAGCCCGAGTACATACAGATACACAGCATATTCGAGCAAATGGACACGCTGAGAGCCTCGGGTTCTATGCCGCTTGTGTCAAAGCCCGTTGAGATAAACGGAAAACGCTATCTTGACGGCGGGATTTCGGACAGTATTCCGTTTGAGTGGCTTTCAAAAGAGCAGGGCTGCGACAAGCTTGTTGTTATTCTCACAAGAGATTTCGACTACCGAAAAAAGCCGATGAGTAAGGCGATAAAGCTGTACGGTATGAAGTATCCAAAGATCGCCGAAAGAATGCTAAGCCGCCACGAGCAGTACAACAGCTCGGTTGAAAAGCTCGGGCAGTGGGAGAAGGAGGGGAAAGCGTTTGTGATACGTCCCTCGCGCACTCCCGAAATAAGCAGGATAGAAAAAGACCCCGAAAAATTACAGTCGGTCTACGACCTCGGCATAAGCGACTCAAGCGCGGTTCTCAAAGCGCTTAAGGAATATCTCGGCTAAGAAGTTCAATCTTTTATAAAATAATACCTTGTCCGAAGGCGAGCCGCCTTTGGCAATACGTTCCGCACGTGGAACATTGTCAAAGGTTATTGCTCGAATCGTGCGATACTTCTATACCGCACGCTCCTTAATAGTTCGGGCAAGGTGTTTTTGTTATAGCGAGGGTCTACATCGGCGGGATCACAATGATCTTTTTGTGCTTTTTCTCAGCGTAATCCACGGTGTATTTCGTGCCTCCCTTTGTTCCGTCAAAAACCGCGACAAGCACGTCGCACATATCAACAAGAGCGCGGTCGCGTTTGAGCATACAGGTTTTATTATACTCATCGCTTATGTAGATCGCTTTATCGCATTGCTTTAATATGTTATTATACCGTATAACGCTGTCCTCGTCCCAATTGCTGGTCTGCGTCCTGCAGGGAATAACGGCTGTAAGCTTAAGCCCGGGATATTTGCTTTTAAGCTCAATTATTATCTCCGCGCTCCATATATCCACTCCGCGCGCCATTCCGCTGAAAAAGCCGTCCGCGCCCTCGTCTATCAGCTTTTCGATCTGCGCCTTCAGTCTTTGCTTCATGTCTATAAACATCGGGTCGTCCTCGCTGAAATACGGAAGCTTTTCTGGACGGTGCCCTGTGAAAGAAACACTGTACATCTGTATGTTCTCCTTTAAGGTTATAACTAATTATAACATCATAAAACGGGTTTGTCAACAAACCATATCTTAAGACTTATGGCTGACGGAAAAAAGATTGGAGATATCACAGTTTTCGATTATCAAAATAAAAATCTTTCCCATATACAATAAGCGGGTATGAGTGGCAAGAAAATATCAACAAAAGCGATCAAGAAAAATTGTGTAACTTATACATTGACATTTTTCTATTTGTTGCATATAATAATAAATAGAAATTCGTGAATGTGAGGTGAAACAAGTGGAGATCGACAAGGATATCAACAACAGGCGCGCCGCCGTAATCTTCAAAGCGTTCTGCGATGAAAACCGCGTTAAGATACTGCAAATGCTGA
>JAFLUF010000010.1:0-18538 GCA_022508925.1 Oscillospiraceae bacterium
GAGGCGTTTGGAATACAGCTTAAATACGGCATTTACGAAAGCTACGGAATGAACAAGGACGAGCTTCAGGACCTGCTGTTGTTCAAGACCTCAAACGGCGGCACTACAACGCTTTCCGAGTATTATTCGAGAATGAAGGGCGTAAAGACCGAGGAAGAAAACGCCGAGAATGCTGATAATTTAACCGAAGCAGCAGAGACTCCCGCGGAGAACAGCGATGACGAGCAGAAGTACATTTACTTCGCGAGCGGCTCGAGCGTTTCGAGGATAGAAAGCCTTCCGCAGACCGAACGTGTCAGAGACAAGGGCTTTGAGATACTTTATCTTACGGACAACGTAGACGAGTTCTGCCTGCAGATGATGCACGACTATAAAGGAAAAGAGTTCAAGTCCGTTTCGGCAGACGACCTCGGTCTCGAGACCGAAGAGGAAAAGGAAGAGATCAAAAAGGAGCAGGAGGACAACAAGCCGCTGTTCGACTATATGACCGAAAAGCTCGGCGGAAAGGTAAAGTCAGTAAGGCTTTCGCAGAGACTTAAAAACCACCCCGTCTGCATTACAAGCGAGGGTATGCTGTCGGTAGAAATGGAAAAGGTGCTTTCGGCTATGCCGAACGCCGAAAATGCAAAGGCGGAGAAGATACTCGAGATAAACCCCGCCCACGCGATATTCCGGAAGCTCAAAGACCTGTACGAGACCGACAAGGACAAGGCGGGAGACTATGCCGAAATTCTTTACGATCAGGCTCTGCTCATTGAGGGAATGCCGATAGAAAACCCCGTGGAGTTTTCAAACAAGATTTGCGAGATAATGGCGAAGTAAAAACAATTCGGGGGAAAACTTTCTGTAGAAAGTTTTCCCCCGAACCCCTTTTCAAAGACTTTTTACATTTTTTAATTTCCGTTTATAGCTTTGTATAAGTCGCCTATGTGGGCGTAGTCGTAGGTGTTGCCTTTGTAGGTTGCGGAGATTTTTTCGCAGCCATCGAAAGTGTACCACCAAATCAATGTTACATTATCAGGAATTATTACATTTGTAAGACTTGTGCAACCTTGGAATGCATGGTCGCTAATTTCAGTCACTCCATTGCCAATTGTTAAGTTTGAAAGGCTTGTGCAATCCATGAAAGCCCCTGTGCCAATATAATCTACGCTATCGGGAATAGTTACACTTGTAAGGCTTGTGCAGTTGTTAAAGGTATTAGGACTAATCTCAGTCACACTATTACTGATTGTTAAGTTTGTAAGACTTGTGCAATCCGCAAAGGCTCTTCCGCCAATAAACTTTACGCTGTTGGGAATATTTACGCTTGAAAGACTTGTACAGCCAACGAAGGATTCAACACCAATAGAGGTTGTGCTATCAGGAATTGATACACTTGTAAGATTTATGCATTCTTGGAACGCATATTCTCCAATTGAAGTAACTCCGTAAGGTATTTCTATCTCACTTGCTTCTTTACCATTTTCTGTTACAACAACAGCAACCTTGTTTTGGACAATCAAGTATTCGGTGCTTTCAACTTTGGTTATACTGCCCGAAGAATTATCTTCGTTTGTAGAGTCTGCTTTCGAACTTGACGAGCTTCCTTCCGATTGGCTCGACGAGCTGCTCTGTTGTGAATCCTGCGGAACGTTTTCAGTGTTCTCGTTACACCCCGCCAATAACAGCGTTCCTGCTAAAATTGCCGATAAAATTTTTGCTCTTTTCATTATGTTTATTTTCCTCCTATAAAACAAAAAGTGCGCAGCCGAAGCCACGCACCTGTAAAAATGCAAAGCTCCGATTGCTGCGACACAATTATCCGTCGGGCTAAAAAAGCATACGAAAATAGAGCCTACACCTTTACCGAGGTAAAAGCGTACACTTTAATAACCCGATTATTCAATTGTGTCGCAGGATAATTATAGCACAATCCGCAAAAATTGTCAATCCGTTTTTGTCAACAAAAAAAACAGGCCCGAAAACCGAGCCTGTTTTTGTTTTGTTCAGCTTTTATCAGTCAGCTACATAAGGAATAAGAGCGAGCTGTCTTGCTCTCTTGATAGCCGTGGTAAGCTCTCTCTGGTGATACGCGCAGCAGCCCGTAACTCTGCTGGGAAGTATCTTGGCGCGCTCTGTCATAAACTTGCGGAGCTTGCCGGTATCCTTATAATCAATAAACTCAGTCCTGTCAGCGCAGAACTGGCAAACCTTGCGGTGGGGACGCTTCGCGCCGCCGTGCATAGGTCTATCGTTTCTTTCAGCCATTGTTTTCTACCTCCCTGTTTGTAGATTTGTAGATTTAAGTTAAATTTTCTCAGAATGGATAGTCGTCCTTGTCCGCGGCGGAAAAATCGGGAGCGGGAGCGCTCTGCGCGGGCGCCGCGCTTTGCGGTTCGGAATACGACGAATACGAGCCGCGCTCGGGCGGAGGCTCGCTGTATCCCGGGCCGTTTGCCGGAGCGTATCCTCCATATCCGCCGTTTGACGCGTTCGCTTTTTCGCCCGTGAAATAGGCGTTGTCTACAACAATGTCATACCATGTCGCGGGGTTTCCGTTTTTGTCGGTATACTGAGAGGTCTGAAGTTCCCCCTCTATCATTATCATTCTGCCCTTGCCGAAAAATCTCGTGATAAATTCGGCTGTACCGCGCCATGCCGTGACATTAAAGAAGTCGGATTTTCTCTCCTCGCCCTTTTTCTGGAAGTTTCTGTCAACAGCTATTCGAAAACTGCAGACCGAAACGCCCGACGGAGTAGTTTTAAGCTCCGGGTCGTTTACAATTCTGCCCATCATTATAACTCTGTTCATAACAACACCTCCATAACATCTTTCACGTCCGGGTATCCAATCAGTGAGCAAGGACTACGAGCGAGCGCAAAACGCCGTCGGTAATGTTGATGACGCGCTCGAGCTCGGCGGGGAAATCGGGCTTGCTTTCGAAATTGTAGAGAACATAGTAGCCTTCGTCCTCGTAGTTGATCTCATAAGCGAGCTTTCTCTTGCCCCACTCGTCAACGTTTGTAAGAGTGCCGTTAGCCTTGATAAGGTCGGAGAACTTGTTTACTACCGCCTTTATCTGCTCCTCGTCGTTGGTCTTTACGGAGAAAACAACGACCGCCTCATACTTTTCGCTTAACTTTGCCATATATTGCACCTCCTTATGGATTTTGATCCCGTGCTCTCACACGAGAAAGGGGTTATTCGCTTTTTGGCGATTAACTTGTTTATTATACTGCTTTTCTCAGAATTTGTCAAGAGGTTTTTAAAAACTTTTTCAGATATCCCAGATATCCTTTGCGTATCCCGCGATAGTTCTGTCGGAGCTGAACTTGCCCGCGCAGGTCATATTGATAAAGCACTTTTTGGAAAACTCGGGGTGGTTGAAGTGGAAATCGCTGTTTGCCTTGAGCTTCGCCTGTACATAGTTTTCGAGGTCGCCGAGGACATAATAGTGGTCGGGCTTGTGCCACGAAGCGCCGTCGAGCAGCGAGTAGTAAAGCTCTCTGAAAGCGCCGCTCCCGCCGTCGGAAAATGTTCCGTCAATAAGCGTGTTCAGTACTCTCGCCACGCGGGTGTTTTCGGAGTAGATCTTGCGTGGGTCGTAATTCGGCATTATCTGCTCTAAATCGGGAACTCTCGCGCCGAAGATATAGTTGTTTTCCTCGCCCGCTTCTTCCGCTATCTCAACGTTCGCGCCGTCATAAGTGCCGAGGGTCATTGTTCCGTTGAGCATAAACTTCATGTTGCCCGTGCCCGAAGCCTCCGTGCCCGCAGTCGATATCTGCTCGGATATGTCCGCCGCGATAACGAGCTTTTCCGCGTAGGAAACGTTGTAGTTCTGCACGAAAACTACCTTTAGCGCGCCGTTTATCGACTTGTCGTTGTTTACCAGAGACGCTATCTCGTTGATGAACTTTATGACCGCCTTTGCTCTCGCGTAGCCGGGAGCCGCCTTCGCGCCGAAGATAAATGTCGTCGGAGCGAAGTTTGAGATGCTTCCGTCCTTTATTCCGAAGTAGATATACAGAATGCTGAAGGCGTTCATAAGCTGGCGCTTGTATTCGTGCAGGCGCTTTATCTGTATGTCAAACATACTGTTCGGGTCAACGCTTACGCCCTCCGCCTTCGCGAGATAGTTAGCAAGCAGGCATTTGTTTTCGTGCTTTATATCCGCGAAACGCTGAACGATTGAAGAGTCGTCTGCGTATTTTCTCAGGTTTTTGAGCTGGTCGAGGTCTGTTATCCAGCTTTCGTTTCCGAGCAGCTCGGTTATCATAGCCGACAGCTTGGGATTGCACAGCGCCAGCCAGCGGCGCGGGGTTATGCCGTTTGTCTCGTTGAGGAAACGCTCGGGGTAAAGCTCGTACCAATCCTTCAGCGCATCGTTCTTGAGAATATCGGTGTGTATCTTCGCGACGCCGTTTACATGAGAAGAGCAGTAGATAGCCATTCTCGCCATATGGACCATTCCGCCCGATATCATCTGCATAGATTCTATCTTTGCGCGCGGAACATTGTTGCGGTACATATCGGAGATAAACGCCTCGTTTACGCGCAGGATAATGGAATAGACCTCGGGCAAAAGCTCTTCGATAAGGTCGCAGCCCCACTTTTCGAGAGCCTCCGCCATTATCGTGTGGTTGGTGTAGTTAAAGGTCTTCTTCGCTATTTCGAGAGCTTCCTCAAACTCGCAGCCGCGTCCTAAGAGATTGCGGATAAGCTCGGGGATAGCGATAACGGGGTGGGTGTCGTTGAGCTGTACGGAGTTGAAATCCGCGAAGGTCAGCAGCGGTCTGCCCGCGGCAAGGTGCTTTCTGATAAGGTCTTCCATAGAAGCCGCGCTGAAGAAGTACTCCTGCTTGAGTCTCAGCAGCTTTCCGTTTCTGGTGTCGTCGTTGGGATAGAGCGTGCGGGAGATGTTTTCCGCTTCTATCTCGCTTCTTGCCGCCTCGAAATAATCCTGACGGTTGAACGCCTCAAAATCAAATGTTCCGAGAGGCTCCGCCTGCCACAGACGAAGCGTGCAGGCATAGTCGTTTTTATACCCGAAGATAGGCATATCATACGGAACAGCCTTTACGTCGCCGGTTGAAAAATGTATTACAACAGCGTCGTTTTCGACGCGTCTGCTCCACGGGTCGCCGAATCTTGTCCAGTCGTCGGCGTATTCCTTCTGAAAGCCGTTTTCTATCTTTTGCTTGAAAAGTCCGTATTTATAGCGTATGCCATAGCCCGTAAGCGGAAGCTTGAGGGTAGCCGCGCTGTCGAGAAAGCACGCCGCAAGTCTGCCGAGTCCCCCGTTTCCGAGAGCCGCGTCCTCGATCTCCTCAAGGCCCGCCAGACCTTCGCCGGCTTCTTTAAGCAGGTCTTTTACAAAATCGCTCAGCCCGAGGCACAGAATGTTATTGTAGATAGCGCGTCCTACGAGAAACTCCGCCGAGAGATAGCTTGCGCCTCTGCCCGCGGGACGGCTGTAATTCATCATCGGCACTGCCTGACGCATTATGGCGTTTCCGAGAGCGCGGTGGATCTGTACGGGCGAATAATGCTCGCCGCTGCGTTCCTGACCGCGCAGAGCGTCGTCAAAATCGTTTCTTAACAGGGTCTTGTCAATCATTTCGGTCGTCCTCCTTCAAGGGTGCTTCTGCATGGAGAAGATACACCCATGTAAATTATACCACATTTTTCGGAAAAATCAAGATGTTATTGCTAAAATTCAACAATTAATCAAAAACTTGTTGTGTTATTTAACGAAAATAATGTTGGATTTTTTTAATTGTTGTGATTTTGCACATAAAGTGTCTGTTAAATTCTACGACTATTTTTCGCTTTTTGAGGGGTAAATGTCTTGGCGGTGCTTGAAAAAAGAGAAAAAATATGTTATAATGATAGAACAAATAAGCGGGTATGGGCATATTGCGTCCTTTTGCGAAAAAGGCTTTAAAGATGCGCGATTTCGCTTTAAACTAAACGCCCGAAGCGGCGCTTCGGACAGGAAACGGAGGTTTTCAGGTGAAAAAATTCTCGTATGTAGCCACAGACGCCGGAGGCAGGACGTTCAGGGGTCAGGAGATGGCTGAGGATTTTAAGGATCTGCAGTCCAAGCTCAGAGAACGAAACCTGTATATGACAAGCTACCGCGATCTCGGTATGGGCAGCATTGAGGTCAAATACAAGTTTAAAACCAAGGAAGTTTCGTTTATCTCGAGACAGCTTGCTTCCATGACGTCGGCGGGCTTGTCGCTTGTAAGAGCGCTGTTTATTCTTCAGGACCAGCAGGAAAACAAAAAGGCAAAGGCGGTCCTTCTCGAGATCTACGAAGAGGTACAAAAGGGAACCTCGTTTTCCGACGTTCTGAAAATGAAGCCGGGTGTTTTCCCCGAGATGTTCGTAAGCCTTGTGGCTGCGGGTGAGGCGTCGGGTACTCTCGATCAGATGCTGACGAGACTGTCGGATCACTTCGCAAACGCAAACAAGACCGCAAACAAGGCAAAGTCCGCGATGGTTTACCCGATAGTTCTTCTGGTACTGTTGCTTGCGGTTATCATACTCCTGTTTACTCAGGTACTGCCGATGTTCTCCAGCCTCGGAAATCCCGATGACTATTCGGCGCTTACTATAGCGCTTCTGGCGTTTTCCGATTCGCTCATCAACCAGTGGTATATGTACATAATCGTCGGCGTGGGAATCGTTGTGCTGGTGTTCATTCTCCTGCGAACTCCCGCCACGCGGCTTAAAATGGACGAAATGCTGCTTAAGATGCCCAAGATCGGAAAGCTTGTCGCAACGATGTACACCGGACGTTTCGCGAGAAATATGTCTGACCTTTACGGCGCGGGTCTTCAGATGGTAGAGTGTATTGAGAAGTCCATCGCCGCGGTAAACAACAGCTACGTTCAGAAGAGATTTGAAGAAGTTGTCAGCGACATAAAGCTCGGTGAGAGTATGTCAAAGGCGATAGAGAAAACGGGCGTTTTCGAGGGCATGTTTACCTCGATAATCTTTGTCGGCGAGGAGTCGGGTACTCTCGATACCATCCTTACAAAGGCCGCGGACTATTATGATGAAGAAGCGGACGCGGCGGTTACAAAGCTCGTAAGCCTTATGGAACCGCTTATGATCATCATAATGGGTATCGCGATAGGTCTGTTCCTTGCAGGAATGTTCCCGCTGCTCTACGGTGGAATGCTCAGCGCAGGAAATCAGTAAAAACCGACTATCAAAAACAAATAAAAATATGAGGTGAATATATGCTTTCTTTTGAAATTACCGACAGTCAGATAAAACTTATACGAGGCGTTCAGAGCGGCGCCAAGATAAGGATCCAGGACGCGGAGATAAGCGATCTGTCCGAGGGCTATGTACAAAACGGTTATATATCCGAGGTACCGATGGTCGCGGCGGCTCTCAGTGAGCTGCTGAAATCCAAGAACATAAAGGAGAAGGAGGCGATCGTTTCGATCACTTCAAGCTCCATAGTGTACAAGGAAATGGCGGTCGCAAAGCCCAAAAACATGAAAAACCCCGCTATAATCGAGGCGATGATCCAGGCGAACATGAACATCACCAACGATTATAACATATCATTTACCATAGCGGGCGAGTTTGAGGACGAGGAAAAGAACAAGATGCTCAGCGTTATCGCGGCGGCTTGTCCTCAGCGTCTCGTTGACGGATATGTAAGACTGTTCTCGCACGTCGGTCTGCAGCTCAAGGGCGCTTATGTCGCAAACAACTCCGCGACAAGACTTGTTCTCAGCACTCCCAAGATGGATGAGAGAATGCCGCTGCTCGCGGTTCAGGTTGACAAGCACTTCTTAAGCATGAACCTGTACGAAAACAAGCAGATCGCGTTCTCGCGTTTCTTCAACATCGACCCCGCGGATTATGACAACGCGCCGGACTATGTTTCGAGAGCGCTTTACGATAACCTGTACAGAATGATACAGTTTATCAAGACACGCTCGAAGGACAGCCGCAACAACGACACCAGACCTCTTCAGGAGATAATGCTGTACGGTGAGTGGGACAGCTTCAGCGAGATCAACAACGCGGTAGCGCAGTTTGACAACGTAAGAAACACCACCTTCTCGATGCCTTCGATGGTCTCGACGTCCACGGCGTTTGACTTCCCGAAGTTTGTAAACGCTATCGGCGCTCTCTGCCGTATAAATAAGGATAAGGAATTCATCAACCTTCTCGAGGCGACCTCGGCGAAGAGCTCGGCGGCGGGAAACACGTTCCTGCTCTCTCTCGCGGGAGTCGTTATCGGCTCGGTAGCGCTTGTTGCGGGCGCGGTTCTGGTACTTAACGTTATTAATAATAATTACCAGTCTCAGATAGACTCTCTTCAGGCGGAGATAAGCTCCGACGCCATGCAAAACGACCTGAGGATAGTAGACTTGCGGAATACCATGCTGGCGGGCTTCCAGGATTATAACAACACCGTAAACCGCACGGCGATGCTCTTCAACTATCAGCCGAAGATACAGAGCAGCGTTATAGAAAAGGTTCGTTTCCCTCTTGACAATACGGAGGACCCGCTTCTCGTAGATGGCGAAGAGCTTGATATTGAGAGTATTTCTATCAAAGGTTACACGGTGAGCGTTTCGTTCAAGGGCAGATCAAACGGCGATCCTTCGACGATTCCCTCAAGATATGCTCAATACCTCACCGAAAAGGTATTGAATAAGTACGGAGAGCCTTACTTTATAGGTGTATCATACATCGGTTTCAAAAAAGAGAATGAGTCCGATATGAGCGACTTCGCTTATCTTTTGAGCGATGGAGAGGTAAAGATAGATACAGTGTTCTCGTTCAACGTGACAATGTCGCTTCAGATGGGCAGCGATGAGGCAAACGCGACCTACGGCGATGATGCCGGCGAAGACGGCGAAAATGCCGAAAATCAGGAAGGAGTGAACTGAAATGCGACTCAGTAAACAAGAACGTATCGGAGTTCTGATTATTCTCGTGGTGGTTATTATTGCGGTAGGTGTATTCGTATTTATAGTACCCGCGGCGCAGGAAATAGAGACAACTCTTAAAAATCTCGACAACAAACAGGCAGAGTATGAGTCGGTGTTGGCAAAAGCCGCGCTGAGGGGTCCGCTTAAGACACAGATACTGGATGAGTATGAAGAGGGCGAGCATATCGCGGATATGTTCTTCCCCGAAATGAAATCTTATGAGGCGGAAAACGCGGCAAGAGAAATTATACTGCAATCCAAAGCAAATATCGTTGTAACCGAGATGACCGTTGCGAATCCCGGAACGGCTACTCTTAACACCAACTTCCCTACGGAAAGAGAAGTTTCATACAGCCTTAAAACAAACGCAACTCAGGGTGCGGAGCCTGATGAAGCTACCGCAAAGCGTCTGATGCGCCTCGCTCTTCTTCAGAACGCGCTCGGAGGCAATCAGACTATCGGCGCGAGCACCGTATCTTTCACGGTAAAGGCTGCAAGTCAGGAAGAGCTTACAAAGTTTGTTGATGAAATAAACAACTATTTTAAAGACGAAAACGGCGTTTCCACAAGAAAAGCTGTTATGATCACAAGCGAATACGCCATTATTTATGATGACGTTGAGAAGAAGTATGACGAGTATGTGGATGAGCTGAATGAGCTGGCGGAAGAGGCCGGTCAGGCGGCTATCGACGCAGGTTTGGACGGAGAATTCACATTCGAGATACCCGATCGCAATACCGAAGGTGACGGCGATGACGATGATGAGGAAATAGATATTTCCACTACCTACAGGGTTTTGGATGTTACTCTCACTTTCTACAGCATTGAACGTATGCAGGACCCCGGACCACAGCTTGACGCTCAGGACGGAATTGTTTCTGATACAGATTCGGACGCGGCTTGATAATACCATACCATATCTGATGTTTTAGGCATTATTTTAGAAAGAAGGAGGATATATGTATATTTTCAGAAAATACATAAGCAACCGCGGTAGTGCGTTGTTTATGGTCATCAGCACGCTTACGGCTCTGATGATTACCTGTATGGCCATGTATTTTACTGTTCTGGCGTCGCGCTCTACAACGTACGCGATATTCAATCAGAAGCAGTCATACCAGACGGCGCTTTCGATTTATGATATGCTGAGAAGCAACCCGACGAGCAAGCTTAACCAGGAAATGGTCAAAATGGCTATCGGCGACAAGATGACGGCGGAGGTAGACCCGTCCGACGTTGGGCAGGCGCTGTTTGCCGAGCTTGGCGGTGATTTTACCATCACTATCGAGTGCATCGATATAAAGCATGATGACCCCATTTCCGGTGCAACCAACCACGTTTACGACATTATCATTACAACGACCGTAGACGGCATTTCGGAGACGGTACACTCGCAGTCAAATATAGTTGAACTCCCCGCTGACGGCGGGGCGCCGGATAACGGTATTAAGCCGGTGTTTGCGGCAACGGGATATGTTCCCAACGACGTTTACCTCGACAAGGGAACGTTCTTTTCCGACGTTACTTTCGACAACGAAGTAACATATTTCGGTGCGTATGACGCGACCGAGCTGTTTGTATACGGCGATGTAAACTGCGCGGGTTCCGTTATTCTGACCGACGACTTCACATGGAACAACAGAAACTCGGGCGACGCGACCAGACCCATTACTATCGCGATAAGAAATACGCTTTACGCTATGGGCGGCGTAACAAACGACTTTAAAACGGGCGACAGATTCCTTATAGGAGGAACTCTCTATCTCTCAAGAGCATGTAAGAATTCCACGATATATGTAAACGGCGACGCGTATATTTCGGGAAACAACCAGGGCAGCACAACGTTCTATGTAAACGGAAATGTTTATACAGACCTTAATTCGTCTGACCTCGGAAGGCTTCACTGCAACGGAACCATTTACTATACCAACAAGACCGTAAGAACAGATATAAACAACACCACATGGAATCAGGACGCCGCCGATACGAGCAAGGATGTTCTGACGGTTATGGAAATGCTTACCGACCTTGATAACAGAACCCGTACACACGACTACTACAAGTGGCTCATTGATGAGAGCGAAATTCCCGAGGTAAAAGAGGACTCAAGCGGAAACCATGTAACCATAAATACCTCAACTAATTCTCATGAGCCGGTTTATATCGTACATAAGGATGCTTACGGTCCGTCCAACAACCCCTACGGAAACGACGCAACTCTGGACGCACAGTGGAAAACGGGCTGCTATATTGACGATATAATCGTAAACTCAAGCGGTTATTACTTCCTTATAATCGACACGGGCGACGACCCCGACAACACTTACACTATCCGCGTCGCGGCAAACAGGACCGGCGAGGGCGGAAAGAAATATTTCTCCTGGACGGGTGAAAAGGGCGACTCGGTAAGACCGATAGTTCTTGTAAAAGGCAACGGCTCTGTCGTTATCGACGTGCCCGACGGCGTAATTTATCAGGACGTTAATGACGGCGTATTGTGCCACTATAACTGGTGGATACTCTGCGGACGCGAAGTCAGAACGGACGGCTACGACGGAAACAACACGGCACAGCACTTGAGCGTAAGTACGCTTAAGGGCCTTGTCCACACAACGTGCGGAGAAAACTGCACCACGGACTGTGACAGTAAAATTACAACAACATCAAGCAGTGAGACCTGCACAAGAACTGTTTCGGGATTACCCTGCGGTGAGACAAAGGTAACGGCAACGTGCTCGTATCACGACATATCCGTTGACTACTGTCCGGTTTGTGAACCATCGATTGTTAAAGATATAAGCGATCATTGGACTTTCTGCAAGGACCATGTTGATAAGCGGGCGGTAGACTCGAAAGCAGGCGGCTACGACAGCAAGCTTAATAAGACATTAAGCGGCGACATTATTTATCCGAACTGCAACATTTTCCTTATCAGCAGCGGTGAGAGCTCGGAGTTCCGTTTCGGTAAAAAGCCCGACGGAAGCACACTTTCCAAGAATATGATGATAGGCTTTGTTTACGCGCCTTATCAGACATTTGCCGCAAACAACGCGGACGAAGGTGACTTCCTTAAGTTTATGGGCGGAATGACGGTTTCGGACTACGGCTTCCTGTCAAAGGGTTCGTTTATCATGTGCCATGCGGATAAAAACCCCATAGAGCTTATGGGCAAGGACAGCTTTAAAAACAGGCTGTCAGGCAACAAGTCGTGGAAGATAGAACTTATCACACACTAAGCAAAGGAGGCGCTTGATATGTTTAAAAGATTGTTTTCAAAAAGAAGCGGCTTTACGCTGGTGGAAATAATTGTGGCGTTTGCGGTTTTCGCGATAATGTCCACAATGATAGTTCAGATATTGAATATGATCTCCCTTCAGCGCGTGTCTAACAACAACTTTGCGAGAGATGTAGACTGGCAGGAGGAGCAGATCGTCGGAAACGGCAGAGACCTCTACGACACAGCCAGAGTCAGCGACGGAGATATAAATCTTAAGTTTGACTACAAAGGAAAAGATATCTTCTTTGACGTTGAGTATCAGATGAACGGCGTGGACGGCGCTTACGGCAACAACGACCGTGACGGAATGGCATACTTTGTATCCGAGATAAAGGAGCCGGACGACAGTGATCTGGATACTGATCCGGGTGACCCCGATGACGACAGCAACAATGTCGGCTCGCAGGCGGACAGAGTTAAGCTGAGAATATGCGGAACAAAGGGCTTTGACTATATTTCCGTAAACGAGGTAAAGTCTCTCGGTCAGGACTCTGACGGAAACTACGTTTACTACTTTGATTTCTGCGCGGACGCAAGCAGCATGGCGTGGGACGATATTCCCTACGGTCAGTACAGAATATACTTCTATAAGGACGGCACCAGCGAAACCTTCGCGAATATAGTAGACGCGTATTATGTCAATGACGGCGTAAACGTTGGCAATTACAAAGCCAATACACAGATAAGCATGGGCACTGCAAAATCGTCTAATCAGGACTTTGTGGTTTCGAAATGCTCGGCAAACGGTATAAGAGTAGGCACTCCGTATACGTTCGGCTCGGGCGTCGCAGGTGCAAAGACGGTGTACAAATGCAGTGCGTGCGGTAATACTTACGACTATGATTGGCAAGGATGGAGTTATACCTGCTCAGTTACGGGCAATACCGAGTACTATACTTTGGCGCCCTATACAGAGCCTCGGGACCCCAACGCGCCTTATACCGGAAACGGCATCAGGTTTGCGCCGACCAATCATACAAGAATAGCCGTGGCGTTCAGCATAGACCCCAACCTTTCGATTACTTCTTTCGGCGAAAAGTATGAAATGTCCGGCAGCGAGTGCCACTACAAAGCGCAAGAAACTCTTTCCAATGCGGTTGAGCCCGGTTTCAACATCTATGGCGCATATCCGAAGAACTAAAAGCGCGGAGGTGGAGCTATGAAATTTCTCAAGCGGCTTTTATCAAAGCGCAATAACGGCGGCTTTACACTTATCGAGGTTGTTATCTCGGTGGGGCTGTTGGGGATACTGTTAGTTGCAATGACTATCTTCGTGACCCCGATCCTTCAGGCATCCAACGAAACGCAGACAGATATCCGCGCGGGTATTCTTGCGGAATCGCTCGAGGCGTACATTGACAGAAGCGTAAAGGTGTCGAAATATGTCACGGTGTTTTCCGGAGTAAGCGCGGCGAATTTGCCGACCATTTACGGCGACGCGGCGTTAGATCGTTTCGATGCTACAAAAGTAGACCCGGACTATGAGGTAAGATGTATCGGTATAAACTGGGAGACCGACGTGCAGACCAACGAGCAGAAGTATATGCTCAAGATCTGGAAGGTAAAGGAAGGCGTGGGAACAAATCACGTAAGACTCGACACCAGCAACAAGGTGTTTGAGGATTGCTTCTACGACGGACTGTTTCCGGAGATATCTGTTGAACAGCTGAAGCTCTACGAGGAGGACGGCGTTACAGTAAAGCAGACGGCTCCCGCGCTCTGGCTTGAAGTGAATGTGTACAATAACGCCGCGATGTCAAACATGGCAATGGCAGGAGACGGATATGTTCAGTTTTTGAACATAGACACCTCCACCATGGGCACAAACCTTAAGTTTGTGGATAAATCAGGTTCGGCCGGCGGTGCGGAGCATTTGGACACCTATATCTTCTACATTGCGAGAAAATCTTTCTGATGAAAGCATGACAGACAAATTCGGGGCGAACGCTCGCCCCGAATGTTTGTCAGATTATTACGGCTGAACCAAAGGCAACACCGTACAAAGCCGTCAGGCGGTCTTTGTGTGGTATTGTCTTAAAGCAGGCTTGAATACCAGCCGACTATAAAGCTGCCTACAAGCCACGAAACTGCGATGCCGATCGCCAGAAACGGACCGAAGACCATACGGCGAGAATACTTCACCTTTTTTATCTTGTCGCCGTTTATGAATATCTTAAATCCGCCTTCACGCTCGTCGGTGACGTTTTCGCGAAGCATACGGCTAAGCTCGGATTTATCCGGCAGTCCCACCCAGACCTTTTCGTCGAGGAATTCCCACTCTATATCGGGATTTCCGTCGCTTATACTGCCGACAATAATATCGGACATTCCGTCCGTTACAAAACCGACGCCGTTGTAAAGTTGTTTTTCATACCACTCTTCGGCAAGGGTCTGCAGTTTGCCTACAAGTTCTCTTTCGGCCTTGTGGTCGCGGTTCTTTTTGATAAGTCCGTAGATCGCTCCGCACATAATTCCGACAAGCAGTCCCGCGAAAATCTTAACGCCAAGCAGCAGCGACGCCCCGAGCATAAGCTGAAGGTCGCCGCCGCCCATTCCGCCGATAAGAACCAGCACGGCGAACAAAATAAGAATAACACCCATGCAGATGAGGCGTTCATACCATACAGCTTCATTCGGGAAAACAAAGATCGAGGCGATCCCAAGGACAGCCATTACACCGCTGCACCAATACGGGATCTCAAACCTGTCGATATCTATCATCGACAGTACGATAAGAACAGGAAACAGCACCGCCGAAAACGCTATCTTCCACCAATCGACAGGCTGAAAGACCGCGAACATAAGATAGGATAAACAGTAGAAAACGGCGGTTATCAGTTCGACTATCATATAACGCGGAGAAAAGCTCTCGCCGCAGTAGCGGCAGCGTCCGCGGAGAAATATGTAGCTGAATATCGGAAACATATCATACCACGCGAGCTGGTGTCCGCAGGAAAAACAGTGCGACGGCTCGGTGATTATGGACTGTTTTTCGGGAGTGCGAAGTATCACGACGTTTAGAAAGCTTCCGATGACAGAACCCAGAATAAACGCAAGCACAGCGTATACAATGTTGAATACAACAGGCATTGTCAGAACCTCCTCAGAAAATCATTTATTATATTGTATCACAAAACCTTATTATTTTCAAGATGATTTTAAGCGAAGGAGAAATAAAACCGAAAATCAACGCAGTAAAGACTGCGCTTATTATATTTTATACCTAATCATTATGAAAGGGGATATATTTTATGCCACCCATGAGAAGCGTCCGTATAGGAGACCTGCTTGTAGAAAAAAATCTTGTAACTCCGGATAAGATCGAAGCCGCGGTTAAGTACCAGAAGGAAAAAGGAAACGGTAAAAGACTCGGTACTATCATCGTAGAGCTTGGCTATGTAAAGGACGTAGACCTCGCGAAGGCTCTCGCGGAAAGTCTGCACGTTCAGTATGTAGACCTTACGACTATACAGATAAACAAGGACGCGGTAAATAAGATTTCCGAGGAAATGGCGAAAAACCACAACGTTTTCGCTTATCAGTTCCAGAACAACCGCCTGTATGTCGCAACCGACGACCCCGTAAACTTTATGGTTCTTGACGACCTGAGGATCCAGACGGGCATGGACGTTGTCGCGAGGATATCAACGCGCGCGCAGATAGAGTACGCTATCACGAAGTACTACTCGACTCAGGCTCTCGACAGCACGATGAGCGAGCTTGAAAACGAGAATATGTCCGACGAGGACCTCGCTGAAAACCTCGCGAAGGCGGAGTCCGACGGAAGAATCGACAACGCGCCTATCGTTAAGCTCGTAAACATGATGATAGAAAGCGCGTTCAGAACAAACACGTCGGATATCCATATCGAGGCGTTCAAGGACAGAACAAGAGTCCGCTTCAGAATAGACGGCGAGCTTGTAGAGCAGCAGATGAGGATACCGCCCTCGCTTCATAACTCGGTAATTACGCGTATAAAGATCCTCGGCGGAATGAACATCGCCGAAAAACGTATACCGCTTGACGGACGCTACGGAACAAGGATAGACGGAGTAAACCTCGACGTCCGTATCTCGACTATCCCCTGCGTATACGGCGAAAAGTGCGTTATACGTCTGTTGTCCACCGCCGATGAGAAAACGAGAAAAATTACCGACCTCGGCATGACGGACTATAACTACGAGATGTTCAAGCAGATAATCAGATGCCCCAACGGCGTTATGCTGGTTACGGGTCCTACGGGTTCGGGTAAATCGACGACCCTTTACGCGACTCTCGGCGAGCTTTCCCAGCCTAACGTAAACATCGTAACGGTCGAGGACCCTGTCGAAAAGAAGATAGACGGCGTAAACCAGTGTCAGATAAACGATAAGGCGGGCATGACCTTCGCGGCGGCTCTGCGTTCGATACTCCGTCAGGACCCCGACATCATAATGGTCGGAGAGATTCGTGACGGCGAGACCGCCGATATCGCCATAAGAGCGGCTATCACAGGACACTTCGTTTTGTCCACGCTGCATACCAATGACGCGGCGTCTACTATCCTCCGTCTGGTGGATATGGGAGTAGAGCCGTACATGGTTGCAAGCTCTGTTGTGGGAATTATCGCGCAGCGACTTGTAAAGCTTTTGTGCAACGACTGCAAGGAAAAGTTTACGCTCAGCGACCCAGACGAGCTGAAGCTGATGAACAAGAAAGAGCCTGTGACTATCTGCAGACCGCACCCGGGCGGATGCAGAACGTGTCATAACACCGGCTATATGGGAAGAACCGCTATCCATGAGATAATCGTCAGCACGCCCGACATAAAGGAGCTTATCTCTTCGGGCGCGACCGCCGAGGAGATTGGCAAGGCGGCTACGAAAAACGGAACGCTTCTTCTTCGTGACAACGTTTCGCAGATGGTTTTAGCAGGCAAGACCTCTATGGACGAGCTTGTAAAGGCAACCTATACCGTATAATAACAAACAGGAGGATAAAGCATGGATAACAGTGTGCTTGACATCAACAGAATACTTGACGAGGCGAGGGATTTAGGCTGCTCGGACCTTCACTTTACGAAAGGACTTCCTCCGATAGTTCGTCTTCACGGCTCTATCAGAAAGCTCTCGGGATATGAAGAATGCTCCGAGGACATGATAGTAAGCGTTATAAACCAGATAACCAAGCCCAAACAGAAGGCTTCTATCTCAAAGGGTCTCGACACGGACTTTTCGTATGTTTCCACGTCGAAGTTCAGACACAGAGTAAACGTGTACAGACAGCGCGGCTATCACGCGGTGGCTATCCGTCTGCTGAGAGACGATATCCCTACTCTCGCCGACCTTAACCTGCCGGCGATCCTCGGCGAGTTTGCGCTGGCTCCGAGAGGACTTGTGCTTGTAACAGGCCCTACGGGTTCGGGTAAGTCAACGACCCTCGCGGCGATGATAGACCATGTAAATCTCCGCAAAAACTGCCATATCATAACGGTAGAAGACCCGATAGAGTATATCCACGAGCACAAGCAGTGCATGGTAAACCAGCGTGAGATAGGACAGGACGTTGAAAGCTTTGCGATGTCGCTGCGTGCGGCGCTTCGTGAAGACCCCGACGTTATCCTCATCGGAGAAATGCGTGACTTTGAGACGATAAGCGCGGCGGTAGAGGCGGCGGAAACAGGACACCTCGTGCTTTCGACGCTTCATACGACGGGCGCGGCGGAGACTATCGACCGTATAATCGACGTTTACCCGCCCCACTCTCAGGGTCAGATACGCTCGCAGCTCGCAAACGCCATCGTGGGCGTTGTTTCCCAGACGCTCGTGCCTACCGCCGACGGCAAGGGACGCTGCGCGGCGCTTGAAATTCTCGCGGCGACCGACGCTGTACGCGCAATGATACGCGAGGGTAAGATATTCCAGATACCGACGGCTATCGCCACGGGTAAGAAACAGGGAATGTTTACGCTCGACCAGGACCTCGCGCGCCTTGTACGCTCGGGAAAAATAGAGGACTCGGTAGCAAGAGGACGCTGTCAGGACATCAACGAGTACAAGCGCTACCTTGATATGGGCGTGTAATAACGTAATAATTACAACAAAAAAATCTCCCCCGACCTCAGTCGGGGGAGTACGGTTATATCGCTTTTATGTTTACCGGGAAAGGATCGTCTTTATCTGAGTGAACTTCTACCCATTTAACAAGCTCGTTTGTTACTTCTCTCGTGATATGTGTGTCTTCCTTTATTGTTTCGATTTGCTCTTCTATTTTGTCTAATCTGTCGTCTATCGTGTCTAATCTGTCGTCTATCGTGTCTAATCTGTC
>JAFLUF010000010.1:18638-38994 GCA_022508925.1 Oscillospiraceae bacterium
CGTCTATCGTGTCTAATCTGTCGTCTATCGTGTCTAATCTGTCGTCTATCGTGTCGAGTCTGTTATCTATCGTATTTAATCTGCTGTTTACCGGTTCAAGTTTTTCGCCAATAACCTCGTTCATCATTACCCGAATTTGCTGTAAGTCTTCTTTTGTCATTATAAAAACCCCTCTCAAGTTACATTTTACATTATATCACATTTTACATTTCTTGTCAATTGGGTTTTATTTTATATTTTTGAGGTGGCTCAGGCAAATCAGTGCTCGCTTTTTCAACAAGTTTTTTCAACATTATCAACATACGACCCGTCAAAACACACAAAAGTTATCAACAGAATTGACCTATATTTAACGAAAAAGGCTTTCTGAGCGATTTTTTTCAAAAAAACACTTGCAATTTTCAAATGGTTAATGTATAATATGAATTACAAAAGCAAAACAGCAAAAACATCAAAGCTTTTGTAAACGTTTTCTTTCGGATATAGCCCCGCCGGGGTTATACGTAATAAATTCTTTATAGGAGGTCTTTACTATGATAAAGAAGCTTCAGGCCCTCAAGGCCAAAAAGGGCTTTACCCTCGTAGAGCTCGTTGTAGTAATCGCTATCATCGGCGTACTTGCTGCAATTCTTATCCCTGTAATGATCGGCGTTGTTCAGGACGCGAACATTACTTCTGCTGACTCTCTTGCAAAGCAGATCTACTCCAATACGCAGACTTTCTGCACCAAGGCTGATACCGCTAAGCATTCTCTTAAGAATACTGCGGCGGCTGTAAGCGGTGTTTACGGCGTAACGGCAGTAAAGATCACTGTTTCTAACACTTCCGGAGCAGTTGTTTGGACAGTTGATACTACTAATGTATCCGACACCGCTACCGGAACGACCCTAAGATTCGGTGACGCCAGCAAGTATAAGTTCAGCGGTACCGCAGGAACCGATTCTTCGGACATGTGCCTCAACCTTTACCTCGCTGATACTCTTCGTGATTTCACAAGCGGTCTCGTTTATGTTTATTTCTCGAACGGCGCTTGCGTAGGCGCGGCTGTTCAGCAGGGCGATTCTACAGGCGCAGAGCTTACGAGCATCGCTACCAGCATCGGCGATCAGTATAAGACCGGTGCGGCTAAGGAGATCAACTGGCCCGGCGCTAAGGCAGGCGTAGCTTCCAACAGCGCTATCATCGGTACTTCTCCCAAGATCGGTCACAATGCTACTGCTACTGCGGCAGGCGGCGAAACAACCTGATTTAACGGTCAGTAGTACTTAGTAAAACTAAACACAAAATTCCTCGGCGGTTTTTCCGCCGAGGGATATTGCGTATTTCAGACAGGTCAAGTGGTGGGTGTTTATGAAAAAGCTTGCGTACTTAAAACGTAAAAAAGCGTTTACGCTTGTTGAACTTGTTATAGTAATAGCCATAGTCGGCGTATTGGCGGGGGTGCTTATTCCCGTTATGGTAGGTGCTGTCAGAAGTGCCAATGTCGCTTCGGCAAACTCTTCAGCAAACGACGTGAGAAAGTTTGTAAATATCTGGCTGACGCAGATGGACGCAAAGGGGCATACCATAAACAAGACCATGAATACCGATAACGAGCCGTACATAAAGGTAGTTGCCGACAAGGGTATCTATGACATAGAGTTTTCGGACACATTCTGGGCGGGCAGTGAAAATGTAGACGAGCTTACCGACTCGCTTAACGACCATCTTATCTACAACCTCGGCTATCACGAGCTTGTGGCGGTGGGGTATTTGCATAACGGCGCGATAGCGGCGCTGGCATACTGCGTAAATAAAAGCGAATCGACCACGGATATGCCCGTGTTTGACGATTTTTCGCGCACGGACTATTGGCCGGGCTCAAACGGCATAGCGGCAGACGGTACCGTTATAGGAACTTCTCCGCAGATCTTAAACGGCTGATTTCTTGTTTTTGTGATATTGAATTTCAGCCAATTGCATAAAAACAAGAATTCGGCAGGAGGGATAATTATGAGATTCAGAAGCAAAAAAGGTTTTACGATGGTAGAGCTTGTGGTTGTAGTTGCTATAATCGCCGTGCTTTTGGCGATGATCTTACCCAATCTGTCATCGAGAGAATCAAATAAAATACGCGTGGCAAACGGCGCGAAGGACTTCTATGTCGCTATTCAGCACGTGTTTACAAAATACGCCAAGCAGGAGATAAACATAACCGGTCAGGATATAAGCAGCACGGACGGAAGTTATCTTTCGGTTTATGACAAGGAATTCGGCGGAAATCGCCCTATCAGGAAGTATGTGTTTATCTACGCGGAGTATTCAAACGGCAAGATAGTCACATTTGACGGCTATTCCGCGGACGAACCCGCCGTGGCGATGGCGTATGTGCTGTCGCATAAGTACAGAACGTCCGATATCGTAGCTGGCCCCAATCAGACCAAGTTTTTGCAAAAGATACTGCCCGAGCTTCAGACGGTGTTCCAGGCTTCTGACGGAAGCTATTACGCGCTTTTGGAGTACGACAAGTCTCTGCAGACTCTCGTAACGGACAACGCGGGCAGCAATCTTATCAAGGTAGTGTTTGCGGGCTACGGCGACTATCCGCTTCCGCGGTATACAGCCGAGGATATGGATACCGGCGCCGGCGGCTTTGAGGATTATAAACAGGCAAATCTTCTCGTAACCGACCTCGGTATGATTTCGACCGGTGATTATTTCGGCATTCAGTCGAGCAGAAAGATGACCGGGTCAAGTGACTATATAGGCGACTACGGAACTTATTTTGCTCTTTAAAATTTACGAATATCCGCGGAATTGACGAACGTGCGGTGCGGTAAATCGTGCGGTTCGCCTTGCGCGGATATTTTTTTAAAAAAATGTCGTAAAAGGCTAAAGTTCTGAATATTTGTGACGATATATAAATTGAGGGTATTCTGTACCCTTTCGCGGATATCCGCGAAACGCGCGAGTAAATAAGACGCGCGATAATTCAGATAAATTTCAGATAGATAAGGAGGTCGGCATTTATGGAGATAAAAAGGGTGAACGGAATTATTTCAACCTACGCCGCCAATAAAACTTCCGCGCCGAAAAAGCCGACTGCAAAGTCTGCCGTGACAAACACCGACAAGATATTGTTCGGCTTTGAAAGCGCCATCGCCACAGCCAAGGCGCAGATAGCCGCGGAGATAAAAGCGGACGCAACGCCCGCGGAGCTTGTCGAGGCGGCGGCTGAGGCTGAAAACAACAGCAGCAGCGCGGCGAGTGAGCTTGCGGCTTTGATTCTTATGGGGTGAAAATATGAATTCCACTACGGCAAAGGCTGTTATCAAGTGCCTTGAGATAAACACCGATTTTTACCGCGAGCTTACGGTGTTTCTCATGAAAAAGCATACTAAAATTCTCGCGGACGATCTCGCCTGGCTTACGGATTCGCTCAACGACGAGCAGGCTTATGTCATGAAAAGCCGTGCTCTTGAGGAGAAAAGGATAGCGCTTTTCGAGGGGCTGGGGATAGGCGGAAAAAGCCTAAGCGAGCTTTCGGCGGAGGCTCCCGAGGAGTACAAGCCGAAGATGACGATGCTCGCGAATCAGCTCAGAGAGCTTGTAAACAACATAAAGCAGATAAACGATGAAACGACCGAGCTTGTAAAAAGAAAGCTCGACAACGAGCGTGAATTTGTAGAGCGCGCGGGATTTTTAGAGCGTCCCGAGACATACAACAAAAACGCTTCCAAGGTCGCGGGGGGGAAATCCTCACCGTCCAAAACAATTCGACAAGTCTAACACATAACGAGGTGGAAATATGCGTCCTACTTTCTTGGGTTTTGAAACACAGAAGCGCACTCTGCAGATGGCGCAGAAGTGCATTGATATCGTCGGCAACAACATTTCAAACATAAACACGCCCGGCTATACCAGACAGCGCGTCGATCTTTACTCGATGTACATTTCGGGATTTCCCAATCTCGGCTGGAACAGCCCGAGCCAGACGCTCTCGATAGCGGGTCAGGGAGTAAACTCCTACGGAGTAAGCCAGATACGCGACATCTACATCGACAAGAGATACCGCGCGAACGTCGCTACCGAGTCCGAGGCGGAAAAGATGACTCAGATACTTTCCGATATCGAGGATATACTTGACGACTTTGAGGAAGATGGCTTGCAGTTTTTCACTCAGCAGTTCTTCAACGCTCTTCAGTCCTACTCGATGGAAAAGCCCGACAGCACCGAGATCGCGACGCTGTGCGTAAACAACGCGACAAATCTCTGCAAACTGCTCAACACCTATTCAAACGAGATAAAGCAGGTCGAGGATACATACTCGCGCGAGCTAAGAGATACTGTTCAGCACATCAACGAAATGCTCGAGGAAATGAGAAAGCTCAACGACAAGATCGAGAAGGAAAAGCTGCACTATAACGAAGGGTACGGCCCCAACGAGCTTTACGACGAGATGAACCTCTACATCGACGAGCTTGCCACATACGGAAACATAGAAGTAACGCAGCACGCAAACGGAACCTTTTCCGTAAGCATGGGCGGCGTGGAGATACTCAACGGTCCGAAGGGCAAGACCAATCATATCATGATGAAGGACTATGAGACCAACGGAACGGCGATTTTGTTCTTTGAAAGCGGCGAGGATATTAATCTTGAGTCGGGCGCGCTTAAGGGCTATGTGGATATGCTCAACGGAAACGGCGTTTACGCCACCGGAAACCAGAACGGCTACTACGGCATAGCGTACTTTAAGAGCGCTGTCGACGAGTTTGCGAGAACGGTCGCGAGCATATTCAACACCGCAAACGGCGGCGACGAGGATTCCTCAAGAAATATGTTCAGCGCGGATAAACCGGGCGCGCTTATAACAGCGGGAAATATCCGCGTTTCGGACAGTTGGCTCCGCGACCCGACAATGATAGGAAAGACCAGAAGGCACAACACTGAGACGGGGCTTTACGAATACGGCTTTGACGAAGTCATCAACGAGCTGACGGGAGAAGTTACTCTTCAGAACAGCAACGTTTTGTACCTTATCTCACAGTTTGACAACCACGACATAAAGTTCGGAAATGCCCACGATTTCACGGGAAGCGTTTATGAATACATTTCGTTTATTTCAAACCGCCTGGCGGAAACGATAAGCTACGAAACAAGCCGGTATGAGACCGCGGTCATTACGGTCGACGCGCTTCTTGACGCGAGAGACTCGGTTTCCGCGCCCGACTTTGACGAAGAGGGTGTTGACATGATGAACTATCAGAAATGGTTCAGCGCATCTTCGAGACTTACCACAACGCTTGACGATATGCTCGACAAGCTGATAAACGGTACAGGCAGAGTCGGACTTTGATTGACGGGAGGATCTGTTAGATGAGAATAACAAATAACACTATTATGAGAGGCTTCAGCCGCGACTTCAACAGGATCGGAACATTTAAAAATGACTCTATGGGCCGCATCATGTCCGGCAGAAAGTTCAGCAGGGCAAGCGAAAGTCCTCTCAACGCCGCAAAGGCTCTCAACGTAAGAAAGTCGCTTTACTATTCTGACCAGTATATGGAAAACCTCAAGGTTGCGGATAAGTTCTATACAGAGGCGGAAACATCGCTGCTCGGAGCTTCGGAAAAGCTTCAGGAGATACGCGAGATGCTTGTCGAGGCGTGCAACTCCGGCATAAGAAGTATAGACGAATATAACATTTACGCTCAGCAGCTCGATATTTTCGCAACTCAGCTTTGCGAGATATTTAACACGGATTCCGCCGGCAGAGCGATCTTCGGAGGCTCGAGCGACGACGGACTGCCCTTTAGAATTACATATGACGCCAGCGGATATGGGATAGTTACTTATCACAATGTTCCCGTAAACGCTTATGACAGCTATCTGAACTTCCCCTATTCGAGCGAGATACTCGCCGACATCGGTCTCGGTCTTTCGGTAAACCAGAAAACGCACGAGATCGACCCGCAGACAGGACTCAGGATCTCGTTCAACGGTCCGGAGGTCTCGGGCTGCGGAACGGACGGCGGAATAGCCGATATCGATATGTCGTCGATAAAGCAGGGCAAGGAATATTCCATCGACGTCTACACCGACAACGTCAGAAAGACGATAGTCTTCAAAGGCGGCGCGAATTATGCCGAGACCGCGGCGAATATCCAGGAAGAGCTCAACAAGCAATTCATGAAAAACCATATAACCTTTGAGGTGTCCGAGCAGGGCGTTATCACAAACGCAACAAGCGGCAGCACCGTAAGCATCATAAACAGCAAGGACGCCGCAAACAATCTTGAATACACCAACAACTACGGTTATTCAAAGCGCTTTAAGATAAACCTTGAAGAGCTTGAACCCGCCAAGGAGTACAGCATAAACGTAATAGTCGGCGACGAGGCGAAGATCGTTACGTTTACGTCGGCGGAGCTTGACCGCGATGCTTACCCGGACGAGGAATCGTATTTAAAGGACCTCGCGGCGGCAAATCAGCAGCTCATACAGGACGCGCTTACCAATGCGTTCGGAACCGACGACAAGGGCAACCTGATAGTACATATCGCCGAGGACGGCTCGGTAACCTCCGAGGGAAATACCGTAATGCTAAACGCCGCAGTCACGGATGCGGACGCTGAGGTGCCCTCGTTTGAAAGAAAGATGTCATTCTCAAATAATTACATACAGCTTACGCTCGACGCGGCGGCGGCTCTGAGATACGGCGATATAGATTACGCCAACGCCTGCATCGACAAAGTGGTAAAGGCAAATGAAAGCCTGCTGGTCGAGATAGCGAATCTTGGTGCAAACGAAGATTTCATCTCGTTCAGCCTTGACAGAATGACCACGAGAGAATATAATCTCTTCGACCGCCAGGAAGAGCTTGAAGCGACGGATCTCGAGGAAGAGACCACGCTGTTAAAGACCTATACGGCGATGTACAACGCTTGCTTACAGCTTGCTTCGGAAGTTGTTCCGATGAGTATCTTCAGTTATATGAGATGATCTCGGGATTAAATAAAGCAGCTTAATTTTAAAGGAGGTGTTCATGATGAACTCAAACCTGCTTCAGATAACCACTATCCCGATAAAGATCGAGATAAAAGTTACAAATGGGCAATTTAAAGCGACGGAAGGCGACAAACAACCCAAGGTGAATATCACCACCAAAAACGGCGGTTATGTTATGCAGGCAGAACCCATCAAGCTTAAGATCGACACCTATGAGGCGAGAAAAAGTCTCGGCTACGGTCACATGAATGACGGGGATATGCTTAAGCAGAAAGCCCAGGACGGCTTTTCCATAGCGTTTCAGGGCACCGCAAACGTTGTCCAGGAGGGAGACCAGCTTGCAAGAGGAGTTTCTCCCTCGGAGATAGCGATAAACAACGCCCGCGCGGGCGCGACGGTAGAGACCATTATGGAGTTTTTGCCGAAGGTAGGCGCGGACATAACCTTTGACAAGGGAACGCTGAACATCGAATATCAGATGGGCTCGCAGGATTTCGACTGGAATATCGCTACGGCAAAGCCTATGGAATTTATACCCGGAAGCGTGGAGCTTATCGTCCGCGACAGACCGCGCGTAGAGATCGAGTATATAGGCGATCCTATCTATGTTCCGCCGAGTTCAAACCCGAATTACGAGCCGCCTCCATACGATATGCTGTAAAGGAATAATGTATAATGAAAATTGAAACGAGAGATTTCGGAGAAGTTGAGATCGACGAAAGCAAGATCTACACCATTCCAAACGGGATAATCGGTTTTGAGGACACAAAAAGATATACGCTTTTAAGTCCCCTCGGAGAGGATACTTTTCCGATGTGGCTTCAGGCAGTAGACTCAAAGACGCCGTGCTTTGTGGTCTACGACCCGATGCTTATTTATTCCGATTACAGCTTTGCGATTTCCGATGAAGAGCAGGAGCTTCTTAAGATCACCGCGGACAGCCCGTACAGATGCCTTGCTGTGGCTATCGTACCGGACGATTACCGCAAAACGACCATAAATCTGCGCTGTCCTATAGTTGTAAACACCAATGACAACATAGCCATGCAGATAATGCTTGACGAGTACGATTTCAAGTGTCCTGTTTATTCCGAGGAGGCGTAATATGCTTGTTATAACCAGAAAAGTCGGTGAAAGCATAATTATTTCCGATAAAGTCGAGGTATCGGTCCTTGAGGTCGTCGGAGATAAAGTCAAGCTTGGAATAAACGCTCCGCGCGAGATAAAGATCATCAGAAGCGAGCTGAAGATCGCAAAAGAAACGAACGTTCAGTCTGCCGAGGCTTCGGCGGGCTTGAAACAGCTTTTAAACAAAGGCAAACAGGAGGAGAATTAAGATGGCTATAAGTAATTTGCGTTTAAGCGGAATAAACTCGGGGTATGATACCGAGGCCATGATCGAGCAGATGCTCACAAGCTACCAGTCCAAGATCGACATTCAGAACAAAAAGCTTACAAAGCTTACATGGCAGCAGGACGCATACCGTGATATCATCAGCAAGGTCACCAATTTCAAGAACAAGTATTTCGATATCCTCAAAAGGGATTCGTATCTTTTAAGCCCGTCTTCTTTCAACAAATTTAAGGCTACCATAGCGGGAAAAACGCTCGGAGACTCCGCAAAGGGAATACGTGCTACCACAAGCGCAAGCTCGGTAGAGGGCAGCTATAAGATAACCGTAAACCAGATTGCTACCGCCACAACGGCAAAGGGCAAGACGGTAGTTCCTCAGAATTTCAAACTCGACCTCGAAATGGCGGCGAAAAACTCTACATATACCGAAAACGAGGACGGAACAAGAAATTACAACTTCAGCCTTGATTTCAAGGTTGGAGATGTTACCAAGACCATCGAGTTCAGCGCGGAGAATATCGCGCTTGGCAATGACGGAAAAGTTGATATGGAGTCGTTCTCCAAGGCAGTCACCGAAAACCTCAACGCCGAGCTTCAGAAGCAGTTCGGAAGAACGGGCGCCGATACTAACGACGAGGACGGCATCGACGATTACTTCGTTCAGGTAAAGGCAAACGAAGACGGTACTCTCGGCTTTGATATAAACGGAAACGTAAATGTCAGCGTTACCGAAAAGGAAGGAAGCTTCGGTCTCGCGAAGTTCTCAAAGTCCATTACCATCTCGGCAATGAGTGCTGTTACGGGTACAAATACCGTTTCCGTATGCGTTAACGGCGAGTCGAAAAAGGTTTCGTTCGAGGGCGTTTCGGATACATATTTCGATAGCAGAAACGAAGAGGGAAACGAGAAGATCCTCGCAGAGTACAACGAGCTTAAACTTGCCGCTTACAGAAACGCGAAGAAGCTTTCTTCGTCTACCCCTGTAAGCCAGTCGGACCTCGACTCGTTTACCTACACAAGCGCACAGGCGGCAAGGGACAAGAACACCGCGGCGCTTGAAGAGGCGCTCAACGACAATTTTTATTCCGCTACCTTCATTATTGACGAAAAGGGAAATGTCACCGCGACGCGCAACGGCGTAAACTTTGAGTTTTCGATGACCTCCGTGGAAGGCGGAACGCTCGGTCTTGATAAGGGAACCGCCTCAAACAAGGTAACCTATTCGATGAAGCTCGTTGACCTGGGTATCACAGGAAACGACATCGTTGTCAACGGCAATACGGGCGAGACTGTAAAGAATTATTCCTTTGAGATAAACGGAAAGACAATAAAGCTTGGCGCGGACGCTGCCATCAGCGATCTTGTCGAGGCAGTAAACTCCAGCGGCGCGGGCGTTACAATGTCCTATTCGACCCTTACCGGCAGCTTTGAGATCAAGTCCAACACTCTCGGAGCTACGGGCACTATCGAGTTCGGAACGCTTGAAAACGGCGAGCCGAACAGAATACTCCAGGAGCTGGGTCTTACCAATGATTCGGTTGTAACGGGTAAAAACGCGCTTATAAATATCAACGGCGTTGATATTTACCACAATTCCAATAGCTACACGCTTGACGGTACAACCTTCAACTTCGACGACAACGTTACCATCGGCGAGCAGTATGAGGTCAACATCACCAAGAGCTACGACGACCTCAAGGAGGCTATAAAAGGTTTTGTAAACGACTATAACCAGCTTATCGACGACGTTTACAACTACATCGGCACATCTCCCGCGAGAGACAGCAAAAACAATCTCTACGAGCCGCTTACAGACGCTGAGAAAGCGGAGATGAGCGAGGACGAGATCAAGAAGTGGGAAGAGCAGGCAAAGAAGGGTGTTCTTTACCAGGATTCTACGGTTTCGACCATTATGACTCAGCTCAGAAGTGCGCTTTACAATACCGTTACTCTTGAGGACGGCACAAAGTTCGGTCTGTTCAATATGGGCATCAAGACCGTTTCCTACCTCGATTCGAGCAGCGAGGACGTTCAGCGCGGAAAGCTCACTCTTGACGAGGACGCGCTCGAAGCGGCGTTTGCCAACAACGTTGAGGCTGTTCAGAAGCTGTTTACCGATCCCGAGACGGGCGTTATGTCCAAGGTAAACAATATCCTCGACAACGCCGTAAGAACGACAGGCTCCTCCAAGGGAACTCTTATCAACAAGGCGGGTCTCGCGACCGGCACGACGTCGAAAGATAACTACATCTACCGCCAGATGCAGTCTGTTCAGCAGCGTATCGCCACGCTTCAGAAAAGATATGACGCCAAAGAGGAATATTGGTGGAAGATATTTACAAACCTTGAAAAGGTAATGGCTGATATGAATGACCAGTCCTCTTATCTGGCAAGCTATCTCGGCGGATACGGCAACACAAACGGTTATTGATATTGATTTTCCCTAAGAACAGCTTTAAGGAGAGATGAAGCAATGGATCCTTATTCGGCATACAAAAAGAAGACCGTTGAAACTCTAACGCCCGTCGAGGTAGTTATAAAGCTTTACAGCGAGATAGAGCGCCAGCTTGCTATAGCGGTAAACAGCGTTGAGAAAAACGACAGGCACGAATATCAGAAGGCACACGACGCTTTTATCAAAGCGGAAAACTGTATAGACGCCCTGCGAGAGACTCTCGATATGTCAATTCCTATTTCACAGGAGCTTGAGAGCTACTACATCTTCTTCTACAAGACGATAGTAAACGCGGATATTCACAAGGACGCTACAGAGGTAAAGAAGATAATCCCGCTCGTAGCCGAGCTGAGAGACGCGTTTACGCAGATAAGCCAGATGACAAGACAGGAGATCGAGGCGCAAAAAGAAGCCAACAACAAGAAAAAGGGCGTAGGCTGAATAGCAAAAAACAGAATTTGCTCATAAAATTTAAATAGCTGATCCGCGGGGCGGCTTTTCCGGGGAAACTCGGGAGAACCGCCGCGGGTCTGAAAAACTAAGCAACAGGGGAGGGGAATCTATATGGCAGAGCTTTTTGGCTGTGAAAAAGTGCAGGAGATAATGGAAAAGATTCTTTCCACCCTGCAGGAATATGAAAAACAAACCGATACCATGGTAAACGCCGACCTCGAGATAATTCAGCAGGGGCTTATTGCCAGAAACGAGCTTATCGAAGAACTCGACGAGCTTAAGGCTGACCTTGATACTGTGCTCGAGTTTGAGTCTCCCGAGGAAACAAAGCTTTTGAAAATGCTTATAAACGGAAGCTTTGTAAACGTTCCTCTTGACGAACAGCACAAGAAAATTCAGGTACTTCAGCGGAATATCATTCTTGCCAAACAGCGCATTTTAGGAAAAGACAAGGTCATTTCCGAGCAGTTCAAAAACCAGCACATCGACTCGCGCCGCGAGCTTGAGGCGCTTAAGGAGACCAAGAAAAAGATCGGTTATTACAACAGCGCGGTTGTCGGAAGAGCGACCGGACAGTCGCTGAACAGGAATTTATAAAACACAAAGCCCCCCGTGAAAGCGGAGGGCTTTGTTTGTATACAAGAAATTTGTTTTGATTTATTGCTCAGCTATAGCGTGGTCTTGGAGATTTGTTGTCGGCTGTAACAACCGCCGCCGCAAAGCGACAGAACAAAAGTCTTTGAAAGGGACAAGGGGAAACTTTCTTCAGAAAGTTTCCCCTTGTCGCCGAAGGCATTATATACACTTCCCCACGCAATATCCGTCGCGCGCGCCTGTTATCTTCACGCGGACGAGCGTATGGCGCGGTATTTCCTTTCCCGCTATCCTCACCTGAACATAACGCTCGGTAAAGCCGTGGCTGTACAGGTCGGTCTTCGGCTTTTCGATAAGCACCGTCTGTTCTGTGCCGACCTGTTTTTTGAGAAACTCGCGCTCGATTATATCCGCCTGAGCGATAAGCGTTTTCGCGCGCTGAGTGATCGTCCTCGGGTTTAGCTGCGGCATTTCCGCCGCTATCGTGCCTGTTCTCACGGAGTAGGGGAAAACATGGACCTTCGCGAACTTCATTTCCTTCGCGAATTCAACGCTCTTTTGAAAATCCTCGTCGGTCTCCGTGGGAAAGCCCGCGATGATATCAGTGGTTATCGCGCAGTCGGGAAACGCGGCGCGAAGCTTTTCAACGACCTCGGCAAATTGTTCGGTCGTATATTTCCTGTTCATCTTTTTCAGAATATCGTCGCTGCCCGACTGAACGGAAAGATGAAAATGCGGGCAAAGCGAGGACACGCCCTTGAGACGTTCTATAACTTCATCGGACATCATTTCCGGCTCGAGCGAGCTTAGTCTCAGTCTTTCAACGCCGCTTTTCGCCGCCGCCTCGACAGCGTCCGCAAGCGAAAGCCCCAGCTCCTGACCGTAACAGCAGAGGTTTATCCCCGTAAGCACAAGCTCCTTGTGCCCGTTGGTTACGCACTGCGCCGCCTGCTTTTCGATCTCGTTGAGAGGCAGAGAGCGCACTCTCCCTCTCGCCTCGGGGATTATGCAGTAAGAACAGAACCTGTCACAGCCGTCCTCTATTTTAATGAAAGCGCGTGTGCGGTTTTCATCGGGAACGGACGAGTTTTCGTCATAGTCCCTTGAAAGCGCGTCGATCCTGACTATCTTGGTCTTTGTCCTGAGAAACTCCTCTATCATTTCGGGTATCTTATGCTTTGCCGAGTTGCCCGTGACGATATCCGCAACGGTGTTTAAAGCCGCCCTTTCGGGAAAGCTCTGCGGAAAACAGCCGCACATGACAGCAACGCACGCGGGGTTTTTCTTCTTAATACTTTCGCAGAGGTGGCGAGCCTTTTCAACGCTCGTCCCCGTAACGGCGCAGCTATTTATAATGTATATATCCGCCTTGCCGTTTTCCGCTTTTTCAAAGCCGCGGTCAAGCATATTTTTTTCTATCGCGGCGCTCTCGCAGGAATTCACCTTACAGCCGAGCGTTGTTATTTCAAAGCTTTTTTTACTGCTCACAATACATTCTCCTTGAGTAAAACATGAGTGAATTTAACCAAATTGTTTTATTATCTTTATTACATTATACTTTAAAACCACAAATTTTGCAATAAGGTATTGACAAATTTTCAAAAAGTTGATATATTGTCAATGTAAAACAAAGAAAGGGAGATGAAGTAATGAAAGAGTACAAGATATTGCTTTCGTCGATAAACGACGTAAAAGAGTTTGTGTCGATTACAAACGACTGCCCGTTTGAGATAGACGTCATTTCGGGAAGATACGCCGTAGACGCGAAGAGCATCATGGGAATTTTCAGCCTTGATCTGGAGAAAACTCTCACTGTTAATGTCCACGGAGACGAGAAACAGTGTCTGGATTTTGAGTATGAAGTAAAGAAGTTTATGGTAGACTAAAGGAGAATAATTATGACAACAAAAACGATCAGGATAAACACAATCGCGGACGTAAAGAAGTTCTGCTCCATCGTTATCGGCTGCCCGTATGAGGTCGATATCGTAAGCGGAAGATACGCGATAGACGCAAAGAGCATCATGGGTATTTTCAGCCTTGACCTTTCAAACGACCTCGAGCTGAGGATCCACAGCGACGACTGCGCGGAGTTCCTTGACGACATCAAGGAGTTTATCGTAGGGTAAAAATCACGACTGCATTATAGAAGCAACCGGAGCGCAGATGCGCTCCGGTCTTTGTGTCTAATTTGCATAAACGCAAAACTCCGTATCACGAAATTTTGTAAAAAACGTATGAATAAATTGTCTTGGGTATTTTAGTTAATTTAACAACAAGAATTTTAAGAATTGACATTATCTTCCAAATTACCGCCGATGATTTTTCATGTTACATTTTGATTTCAGTATTATTTTGTAGTTTTTGCACAAAATCAACATAGCTTTTATGTTTGACATTAACGAAACAAACTGCTATAATGGTAAAAACGAGAGAAACATCGGGTACACTAAATGAATGTGTACGGCTGATGTTTTTGAAACGCGCACGGGAAATTCGTTCCGTCGCAGAGGTGATTTTAAGGAGGAAAAATGAAATCACAGGTAATAAGGGAGAAAATGAAACTGTTCGCAAACCGAGGAAAAGCGGTAAAGCTTACAGTTCTTATTTCGATCGTAATGATACTTGCGCTCATCACGGGCGCGCTCTACTTCAGAAGCTCGGTTTACATCACCGATAACGGAGTAGTAAAAGAGATAAAGACTAACGAAACAAGTCTCGAGGGAATTCTCTCAGACGCGGGAATAGAGCTTTACGACGGCGACGTAACGTTTTTTGAGAGCAAATCGGATGATAACATATACATCACGATAGTGCGCGCGTTTGACGTTACTGTTGTTGCGGACGGAAAAACTCACGGGCTGAGGATGACAGGCGGCGCGGTTTCCGACGCTCTTGAAGAGGCGGGAATAAAGCTCGGCGAAAACGACCTTGTAAACTTCGGACCTGACGAAGAGCTTTACGCGGGAATGGAGATAAAGGTATCGCGCGTAAGATTTGTAAACAGAAGCGCTGATGTTGATATCCCCTACGGCACCGAGTATACAGAGTCCTCAAACTTCAAGATAGGTACCGAGGGCGTTTTATCCGCCGGTCATAACGGCGTTCTGACATATACCTACAGAGATATGTATATCGACGGGAAGTATGTTTCCTCCGAGAAGCTCGGCGAGCAGGTGACCAAAGAGCCTGTAAACGAGGTCATCGCAAAGGGTACTTCTCTTCAGGTGCCGTACGCTAAGCTTGCCGACGAGGATAAGCTTACGCTTGTAAACGGACTTCCCGAGGAATATGTAAAGGTGGTTTCGGGCAAGGCGACGGCTTACTCAGCGAGAGCCGGCTCTCTCACCGCGAGCAACCGCTATGCCGTTGTAGGAACTGTCGCGGTAAATCCCAACGTAATTCCTTACGGAAGCGAGCTTTATATCGTCGCTCAGGACGGAAGCCGCGTTTACGGCTACGCTATAGCCGCCGACACGGGACTCGGACTTTTGGACGGCAGAGTTACGGTAGATGTTTTCATGGGCAGTTATGAGGATTCGTGCAAATGGGGCGCGGTCTATGTGGACGTTTATGTGCTCTCTATGGGCGACAACAGATATATCAGCGCCAGCGAAAGATAAATCGGTCAGACTTGCCGATAAAGCCCATCTGCGTTGTCAACGCCTCAGCGGCAGCCACAAAGGCTATCCGCTGAGGCGTTTCATAGTATCCGGGACTTTCTCAACAGTTTGACATTTACTTTCAAACAGTGTACGGTCAATTCTCAACCGAATTGTGTTAGGTTGCACAAAATTGATTATCAAAACGCGTGTAATTTTGTTTGAATAACCGTTGACGGCATATTTTAAAAAGGCTATAATATTATTATCGGGAAGTATATATAAGGCGTTTTTGCCTTGTTTGCGACTATGAAAGGATAATATCTATGATTTGCAGCAAATGTAACAGTGAGATCCCCGAGGGCTCGAAGTTTTGCCAGACCTGCGGAACGCCCGTTGTTCGGAAAAAGTTCTGCACAAAGTGCGGCACAGAGCTTTCGGAAAACACAAAGTTCTGTCCTTCCTGCGGCACGCCGGTTGGCTCGGAGACCGCCGCGCAAGGAATGACAGCGGCAAATGTGCCCCAGAATGATGATGTACCGAATATGACAGAGCCGCCGGTTATTGCGGAACAGCCGGTTATTCAGCCCGTTCCCCAGCCTGTTTACGCTCCGTCGGGCAGTTCGTACGCGGGCGCGGCTCAGGACAGCGCACCCTCGTTTAAGAGTATGTCGGACGCGGCTTTCAGTACAAACCCTGTTCCTACATACACACCCGCGCCTCAGCAGGATACGGCTTACGGAAGCGTTCAGACGCCCACGGTAGTTTCAAACGCTCCCGCCGCGGCGGCAGTAAAGAAAAAGAGCGCGAAAAAGCCCGTTATCATCTCGATAGTGGCGGTTCTTGTCGCGGCGCTTATCGGCGGCGGTATATTCTGCTTTATGAACAAGGCGACCGTTTTAAGCACCTTTATGGGCAAGGCTAACTACGCGGCTATGGTGGAGGGCAACTCCCTGAAGCAGACGGCTCAGTTGTTTGACAAGGCTTCGCTTTCAAACAACATCAAGACCGCCTCGGGAATTTTCTCTTCTTTCAGCACGCTTAACACCGTCAGCTCAAGAAGCGCCGCTGTGGCGCCGATGATGAACAGAGTCGCGGTAAGCGACATTCAGTCGGTAGATCTCGCATCGCTTTTCGAGGCGCTCAACAGCTCTCTGGTCGAGGCTTACGGCGTAAATTCCGTTATGTTCTCATTCGCGGCGGACGCCGAGCTTACGGATACGGCGAAAGAAGCGATTAAAAACGAGTTTTATATTTCCGACGAGGAGCTTGACGAGCTGCTCGGATACATAAACGGCACAACGGTCTCCGCGGGAGTAACGACATCGGACAGCGCCTATGCGTTTAAGGCGGCCGCTGATATCAAAAATCTCAGACTTGACATCAAGGTGCTGATGAACTCGGACGGAGAGGCATACATCGTTCTGCCGTTCGCTTCGGAAAAAGCACTTATGCTCAAGGTGGGAGAAATAGCCGAAGACCGTATCGAGATAACAAACTCCGGCTCGGCAAACGTCGTTCTTGAGCTTGACGAAAGCGAGATAGAGCGCTTTATAAACGAAATTGTCGAGGTATATCTTGAAAGCTACAGAGCAGCCGAGGTCGAAATGGAAAACGGAGATATTTCCGTTTCGGGCGTTTCGGTTTCGGGAAAGGTCATCACTGCCGAGTTTGACAGCGAGATGCTTGAGGAGCTTGTCGAGAATATCGTTGAGAAGATAGCGAACGACAAGTATTTCAAGGACAAGATAGTCAGCTACCTCAACGACTGCGGAATTGAAATAACCGAGGACGAGTATGAAAAGAATATCCGCGATTCCATATCCGAGCTTGATGTTGACAAATCCGCCAAGCTCAAGATAACGACCGTTATCAACAACGCGGGAGATGTTCTCGGAAAATCGTATAAGCTCACCGCCGATGACGGCAAGATGGAAATAGCTTACGCGGAAAATGGCAACGAGTCTGCGTGCGAGTTTAAGTACAAGACCGAGTCCACTACCAATTATATTCCCGAATATGATTATGAGTATACCACAGGCGGCACTGACGTATCGCTTTCCGTAAAGACAGTTAAGGAAAGCGAAACCGACGGCACGGCGACTGTCAAGATAACAAACGACGGCGAAAGCGTTACCCTCAAGGTAAAGTATAAGGACGCTAAGACCGTCAAGTTCTGCAAGGACGACGTTCTGACAGGAACCTACGAGATAAGCGTTTCGCTCCCGAAGAATTTTGAGGAGGAAAGCGCCATTGAGTCAAATTACTCCGAGCTTTTAGTCGACTCAAAGCTTGTTTTTAGCGCGAAGGTAGACGGAAGCACCTACACTTCGTCCTTCGGAGTTGAGTCAAACAAGCTTGGAAAGGTTTCCTTTACCTATGCCATAACAGCGGAAAACAACACCTCCGACTTAAGCAAGCCGTCGTCTGTTTTGGACCTTACGCCTTATGCTGACGGATCCGAGCCCGACGAGGCGTTTAAGGAGGAGATGATAAAGTATCTCGAAAGCATTCGCGACGCTCTAAGAAATCAGAACGGCGGCGAGCTTGGAGACACAATGGCGGACGCTCTTGACGAGGTCATCGCTTCGGCAAACAACGCGAGTATGTCTGACGTAGGCGGACTTCTGGGCGGAATTTCAGGTTCATTAAACGAATTGCTGAGTTTCCCCACAATGTACGGTGTTGATGACAGCGACCTTTACGACAGCGTATTGGTTCTTTATGAAACGTACTACGACCTGTACATGGACGTAACCGATGTTTATTATGAAAATTACTCCATGACCGCTGACGAATACGCTTCGTTCAAAGCACGGCTTGACGCTCTCGACGAGGCAAAGGAGGCTGTCAGAGAGATGTACATGACCGCGGCACAGACACAGAACTGAGCTTTGGAGATCAACAACTGAAAATAAAAACTGCGTCGGTCGGATACCGGCGCAGTTGATTTTTTTGCGAATTATTCAAAAGGGAACCTCTAAAAACCGATTTTCCCTTTTCAAACCGATTTTTAGAGGTGACCAAAATTATTTACGAATAAAAATCGTCGAGGAAAGTCTTAAGCAAGTTTACGGTCCCGTCTATCCCGAGGGCGGAGCTGTCAACGCACAGATGATAGTTCTGCGGAACGCCCCAGCGCTTGTCGGTATAGTAATTGTAATAGGCTATACGCTGTTTGTCGATGCGCTTTACATAGTCCTTGGCGTGTTTTTCCTCAATTCCGTAGACCTCTACGGCACGCTTTACACGCCACTCTTCGGGAGCGGAAATAAGTATATGAGCAACGTTTTCAAAATCTCTCAGCGCGTAATCCGCACAGCGTCCGATAATGACGCAGGACTGCTGCGAGGCTATTTTCTGAATGGCGTTTAACTGCGCGAAGAAAAGCGTGTCGTCAAACGGAACGCCGCTTTGTCCGTATGTAGTGGACAGAAGATAGAGAAAACTGCTTGTGCGTTTTTCGTCGTTTTCCTCAAAGTGGCTCTGGTGGATACCGCTGGACTTTGCCGCTTCTTCAAGCAGCTTTTTGTCGCAGAACTCCGCGCCTATCTTCTCGGCAAGCTTCATTCCTATTTCCCGTCCGCCGCTGGCGTACTGCCGTGTGATGGTAACGATCTTTTTGCTCATAATAACACCTGCTTTCCTTAAAATTTATTTTACAGACCGCCGAAGTTAATCAGTCGATTTCCTTAAGCGTTCTGTATATATCCTGCATTCGCAAGTCGATGTCCGAAATTTGCTCGGCGCAGTCTTTGAGCTGTTCCGCAAGCTCTGCGGACACCCTAACATCCGATTTGTATTTAAGCTCGTGCTCGAGACTTGCCCAGAAGTCCATCGCTATCGTTCTTATCTGCACCTCTACGTTTACAAGCTCTTTTCTGTCCGAAAGGTAAACGGGAGTTTGTATCACAAGGTGAAGACTGCGGTAGCCGTTTGGCTTCGGAGAACGTATGTAGTCCTTGCTCTGCACGAGTTTAACGTCGTCCTGAGCGGTCAGAAGCTCGGCGACGTGATAGATGTCCTCGATGTAGTTGCATATCACTCTTACTCCGGCTATGTCGTTGAGATTTTCGCGGATACCCTCGCAGGAAAACTTTATGCCCTTGTTCTGCATTTTCTTGAAAATGCTCTCGGGCGATTTCAGCCTGTCCTCGATATGATGAATGGGATTGTACGAATATTTCGTCCGAAACTCGCTGTCGAGAATTTCGAGCTTTGTCTTTACTTCGCGTATGGCCGATTCGTACAGGTGCTCCATTTCAATGAACTGATAGTAAAACTCCTGTACTATCTGCTGTTGATTTTCACTCAGAAACTGCTTTACGGGCACAAGCTCCTCGTCCGCCAATTGAGTTGTCATTTCAAATACCACGACCCTTTGATTTAATTCGTAATGCTTAATGCGTAATGCGTAATTATTTTTCGGAGTCATTACGTTTTCGCTTTAGGAATTGCGCGGATATAACTCGTAAGCGGCGTGGCGCATGCTTAATAGTCACGACTTAATTACGAATTACGAATTACGAATTACGCATTATTTCTTCGCGTCGTCTGCCATTCCACTCAGCAGAGCCTCTATCTCCGACTGCGACATCTGTCCGCCGGAGCCTGACGCAGCCTCGGCGGTCTCGGCAGTCTCGACAGTCTCGGACTGTGCGACGGGCGCTTCGTCAGCGGGTTCGGGTTCGGCGCTTGCCACCGCCGCTAACATTTTCTCGATATCGTCCTGAGACATCTTGCCGCCCGAAGTCTCGGGCTCGGGTGCAGGTTCGGGCTCGGCGCTTGCCGCCGCTAACATTTTCTCGATATCGTCCTGAGACATCTTGCCGCCTGAGGTCTCGGGCGCGGGAGCAGGTTCGGGTTCGGCGCTTGCTGTCGCCGCTAACATTTTTTCAATATCGTCCT
>JAFLUF010000010.1:39094-42948 GCA_022508925.1 Oscillospiraceae bacterium
TCTCGGGCGCGGGCTCGGCACTTGCCGCCGCTAACATTTTTTCAATATCGTCCTGAGACATCTTGCCGCCCGAAGTCTCGGGAACAGGTTCGGGTTCGGGAGCAGTTGCCGCAGCAAGCAGCTTTGCTATCTCGTCCTCAGACATCATGCCGCCGGAGCTTGCCGGAGCCTCGGGTTCGGGAGCAGGTTCAGCGGTTGCCGCCGCAAGCATTTTCTCTATATCGTCCTGGGACATAGTACCGCCGGAGCTTGCCGGAGCCGCCGGCTCTGCGGGAGTTTCAAGTTCGGACGCGAACTGCGACTCAGCCATCGCGAGAAGCGCCGCTATGTCGTCCTGAGACATATTTCCGCCCGAGCTTTCCGACGCGCCGGAGCTTTCCGAGACCGCCGCAGGCTCGGAAACGGAAACCGGCTCTGCAACAGGCTGAACTTCGGCAGGCGTTTCTTCCGCATAAGTGTTTTCGGGCGCGGGAGCTTCGTACGCTTCAGCGATCGCGGGTGCGCCGTAATCGACGGGAGCGACGGGCGCGGGAATGTTTTTCGGGGTCATAAGCTCGTTGAAAACGCTCAGAGCCTCGTCATAGCCGCTGCAATCATCGTCGCTGAACTTAAGCCAGTATTTGTCATAGGGGGTTATTCCCCGCGTCTTTCTCAGGATATCGTAAACATTGTATTTTTCAAGACCCAAAAGCGCAAGCTCTCCGTATGTAAAGGGAGTGTTGTCCTGAAAAACTCTCGACGACAGAAAATAGTAGATATCGGCTATGCCTATCGGCCGCTGAACGGGAGTAAGCATCTCTTCCTTGTATTTTGTCAGGATTCGGCAGGATACGTTCTCCTCGTCGGATACCTCATACTCCGCCACGAGGCTGTCCTCGCGGTAAAGCTCGTATTTAAGCGGCAGAGGCAGTTCAAACGAGCTGTTGCTTACCAATCTGTATCCGCGGCTTTTCAATACATTTCCCATAATCAAATTTTCCTCCGGAACATACAATTATCCAATTATCATTTTAACACAAATTTTAAATTTTATCAATAGAATTTATCGCAAACAACCGTCGATTTTGTAATCTTCACAAAATAAAAAATATTATTTGTTGAAAATATCTAAATTTTTTAAAATTGTTCCGATAGCTGTTTACATATGAGATAATTTATGTTATAATGACTGTAAGCCTTTAAATAATCTGCGCGTTTGCGTGTAAATAAATTTATGGAAATGGGGAGAACAGCATGAAGGTAAAATCAGTTATAATGTTGGCGGCGATAGCCTTCGCCATAATACCGATGGTTATCTTTACCGCGTTAAACGCTTATTTTATCAGCCAGTCAAGCTCGGATGCGTTTCGTTCCGAGGTCATCTCGGAGGCTGAAAACGTTATGTCGGCTCTTGATATCATCGTAAACAACGCCAAAAATAACCTCGAGGCCGTCAGCAATATCCAGAGTATTCAGCTTGCGGCGAATTTTGTAAACTCGAATGTAAACGACCCGCGAGCGGACGATTTTCTTGACCAGTTTGTCAACGAAAGCCCCATGGTAGTAGCGGCGCGCCTTATCGACTCGGGCGGAAATATCATCGCCGGAACAAACTCGGGCGAGCGGTTCGCGAGCTTTGAGGGATATAAGACAAGTCCCAATGACACGCTGGTTTTCGACGCTATCTCGGGTGACTCTCAGCAGAACTCCACAATGTTTATAAAAAAGCCCGTAGGCAACAAAAACTGTATCCTCGTTATTTCCTATAACATCAACGGCTCTAACTCCATTATCTCGAGAGTTACGGGAAACGCTAAGTTTTTAAACGGAAAGGGCACTGTCCTTATCGTTGACTCAAACGGAAACTGGAGTGCGGGAAACGGCTTTAACAAAGATATCGCGAACGAGACTTCGGACGCGGTATGGTCTGCTATCAGAGGGCTGAACGGAAACGTTTCGGATATTGTTGAGTATACCGCGAGCGACGGGACTTACTATTATGCGTCCATGTCCAACGCGGGCGGTCCGAGCGGTCTTTACGCCGTGGCGAGGTCTCCGGAGTCTAATGTTGTAAACAGCACGCTGGCGACTCTTGTTGTGGCTACGGCAGTCATCGCTGTCCTTGCTATCGTCGCGGCAGTCATTGTTTCAACGGCGCTTACAAGACCGCTTGCCAAGATCGAGGATACGCTCGAATACATCAGAAACGGCGACCACGAGGCTCGTATCGGAAACGTCGCGACAAACGAATACGGTCAGCTTTCGAGAGCGTTTAACAACGTCATAGACGAGATAGTTGTCAGCGAGGACAGATACAAAAACATCAGCGAAATGTCCGACAATATAATTTTCGAGTGGAACTTCAAGACAAACGAAGTTATCTTCTCGAACAACTTCAACAAAAAGTTCAGCTATCGAGCACAGTCCGACCACTTCGGCGACAGCTTTTTGCTGAAAGCTAAGCTCCACCCGGACGACGTGGACAGATACAGACACGACCTCGACCAGCTTGAAAAGGGCGTGGCGTTTACAGGAAACGAATACCGTATAAAGAACATCTACGGCGACTTTATCTGGGTGCTTATGAGAACAGAGGCTCTTAAGGACAAGGACGGAAAAGCGGTAAAGATAGTAGGCGTTATGGTCGATATCGACCGCGCGAAAAAGTCCGAGGAGCAGCTTACCGAGCGCGCGAGCTTCGACGCTCTCACCGAGCTGTACAACCGTGAGACTATCGAAAACCAGATAAACAACGAGATCTCGCTTGCCGAGGTAAGAAAGTCCGAAATGGCGGTGTTGTTTGTAGACGTCGACGACTTCAAGCACTTCAACGACAATTACAGCCACGCCGTAGGCGACGAGGTACTGAAATTCGTAGCGAGGACGATCAAGTCCGAGGTTGACAATAACGTCGGCTTTGCGGGAAGATACGGCGGCGACGAGTTTATCGTTATGGTAAGAAACTCCGAGACCAACAACCCCGCGAAGATAGCGGAGAGGATTATCGCAAAGCTCAGCAGCGGCTTTGACGCGCAGGAAGCGGACGTTCATCTCAGCGTGAGCGTGTCTATCGGTATCGCGGTCATCAAGGACGACTACAACACCCGCGTTGAATACCTGATAGGTAAAGCGGACGACGCGATGTACTCCGTTAAAAAGAGCGGAAAATCCAACTACGCGTTTATCAGACAGTAATAATTGCAGATCCCCAAAAGGCAATGTGCCTTTTGGGGATTTTTTTGTCTTTTATTCCCACCTTTCAAAAACGAATTTTTTCGGCAATTGACGACAAAATAAATTCAAAATATTTCGAGAGGTGAACACTATGAACATTTCCAATCAGGAGTACGGCGAGCTTGCCAAGCGTGTATCTCCGCCCTCGTCAATGGCGAAAACTATCCCCCTGGCGTTTGTGATAGGCGGCACGATATGCGTTTTAGGCGAGGCTCTTCTTAATATGTACGCGGCGCTTGGGTTTGACCTTGACAGCGCGGGGGCGCTTACCTCAATGTCGCTGATATTTTTAAGCGCTCTGCTTACGGGACTGAAGCTCTACGACAGGATAGCGCAGTTTGCGGGCGCGGGCACGCTTGTGCCTATCACGGGTTTTGCGAACTCCGTTGTCTCTCCCGCGCTCGATTTCAAGACCGAGGGCTATGTACTCGGTCTCGGCGCGAAGATGTTTACCATCGCGGGACCCGTGTTGGTCTACGGTATTTCCGCGTCGGTCATTTACGGGATCATCTATTATTTTGTGAAACTTATCGCATAGTTTCGCCGTTTCTCGGCGATAAAGCAAAACTCCCCGAAAGGGGAGAGGGGGGTGCGGGGGCTCCGCAGCGTTTTCCGCCGCAGGCGGATAATGCGCCAACGTC
>JAFLUF010000100.1 GCA_022508925.1 Oscillospiraceae bacterium
AGTCTTTGAAAGGGAGTCTGAGGGAAAACTTTCTACAGAAAGTTTTCCCTCAGAATAATATGATTTAGTTGTAATACTTCAAATCAAATGTGGAGAGTTTTTGCTCTCCACATTTTAATTATACGGGCTGTTTCAGATAATATCTGCCGTCCGATGTAACTCCGAGGATTCCCTTATAAACCAGAAATCTGTTAAAGCGCTTGAATCCGTTGGGATTGAAAACTCCGGCGGCTTGCATCGTCACCGCGTTTTCTTCCGAAAAGGCGTTGCACTCCGTAAGCCTATCTACAATTATTTTTCTTCTCAATAACAGTGCGGGAACAGCCATATCCGATTACCTTCTTTGATTGTTGAAATTTACTCACGTAAAAAAATGCGTCGGGGAAGCTGCTTTTTACGGCGGCTCCCCGACTTTATATAACATCAGGGGGGAAATGTGCGTTGTGACAGGCGTATAAGGTGAGGTATCACCGACTGCCAATGAAGAATATTACTGCTGTTTTACTGTGACGTTGCCCGAAGTGAGTTTTACATTTATTTTATGGAGGTTTTCCCCGCCGAATGTTCCGCGTGTGCCGATACCGAGGTTCATAAGCTTGCCCTTTTCCGAACCGAGGTCGGTTTTAAGAATTCCCGAAATTCCGTCAAAATCCACATCCATTCCGCTGCCATTGGGAAGCGCGGCGGTCACGTCTCCGCTGACCGCGCTGATATTAAGCGCTCCGTTCCACTCGCCGTAATTAAGGTCGATCTTTCCCGAAGCCACCGAAACATTGCCCTCTCCGCAGGCGTTATTGTAAACGGTATTTCCCGAAGCGGAGCAAATCGAGAACTTCTCGGTCCTGGCGTCGATCTCGATATTGCCCGAGGCTGAATTTACCTTTACGAGACGCGCGGTTATTTCGGGAGAGTTTTTGACCGTAATTTTGCCGGAGGCAGTCTTAACGCGTATCTCGCTGAACTCGGCATTTACGAATATATCTCCGGAGGCGGTGTTGAGATCGAACTTATCCGCCTTTACATCGCGGACGTCTACACCACCGTGGGTGGTAGTTACCGTGATTTTATCAAAGTCCTTTTTCGGAAGGTAAACGGTGATCTTATAATCCTCTTCCGCTTTGTTGCCGAAGATATTTATAAACGGAGTTTCCTTGAAGCTGAGCTTGTTTTCAAGCAGGACCGCGCAGAATTTGGGATTGTCCTTTGGGTTTTCATACTCGGCGGTGATAGCCCCGTCGTCCGCGGGAACAAGAACAATTTTCGCGCCGATGGATTTTACCTCTACCTCGGTAATTTCGTTTGTAAACTTGTAGATCTGTTTTTCAGCCATGATAACATATCCTTTCTTAACTTAGTGTGATTTGCCTGCGGTCATGATTATTTTATTCAGGCTATATCGGAAACATTGCCGAAAACGCCTGAACTGTCATCGGGATCGGACTGTATTTCCTCGCCCTGTATTGCTGCGTCTGAACTGTCTGAACTGTTTGAACTGTATGCGGAAAAGGATGAGCTATATTCGGTTTCCGAGCTTTCCGCGCTGTCCTTTAAGCCGTCGGGAATAAGCGGAACATCAACGAAATCATCGCCGGAGTTGTTCTTGACATAGATATTGCCGCTTCCGTTGGTTACTCTTATAAAGTTTACGGTCGACTCATCGCCGAAAATATACTCTCCGCTTTCGGTATAGGTCAGGTTTGCGCTGTCTGTCGCGACATCGATCTTTCCCGAACCAAGCTCGGCAATCACTCTTGAGGAGGTAAGCGGCGGAATAAGCATATTAAGCGTTCCGCTTCCCTTTTCAAGGAATATGCCGCGGAAGTCGGAATAAGACAACGTTACGCTTCCGCTTCCGATATTTACATTGCCTATGCCGGAAAGAGCTCTCGCCTCAAATTCTCCGGAGCCGATGTTAAAAGTGTAATTTTCCGTGTTTGAGTTTTTTAACACTGCTTTACCGGAGCCGAGATTTACATCTATGCTGAGCGCTTTGTTACGCAGGTCTCTTACCATGTCAAAATTTCCCGCGCCGATATCGATCCGATTGACCCTCGCGTTTACGTTGCTTATCGTGACATTTCCCGAGCCTTGCTGTACGGTGAGTGTCTGGTAGATCTGCTGTGGAACAACGATCCATACGCTGCATTTGGGACTGCTGCCGAACATATCCTCAAGCCAGCTTACAAGTCCGCCGCCGCTCATGGGATTAAATGTAATATTGGTCGGGTGTACCTCAATAGTGCTTGTGTTGCCTTCTGTCGTAAGCACTACCTCCGCGTCGCGGTCCGCGTTTTCGTTCTTTACGCTTACATATATCTCATCGCCGTAGGACGACATGATTATGGCGTTTACTCCCGAAAGCTGGAACGTAAGGTTTTCTCTCGCTCCTATACTGAAATCGTAGGCTCTGGTCGTGTCCGAAACGGTCCATCTTTTGGCTTCGTCATCGTAGTATGACGAGTCTACATATTCCTGGTTGTAATAGCCGTTCTGCCTCTGACCCAGGAAAATGTTTAATACTCCGCCGATTATAAAGCTTAAAACACACGCGGGTATCAAAACAATAAATGACGCGATAATAAATTTTTTAAACATCTTTTTTCACCTCCGGATCCTTATAGATCGTAAATTGCCTTAAGGTGCATATTGACTATAAACCTTACAAGCTTTAAAACGGGACTTACAAGGCATATGCCTATAAGAGAAATTATAAGTCCGAGCGAACAGTGTCCTATCGCGAAAAAGAACGAAACTATCACATGGTAATTTGAAAACTGACGGCTGTGCGCAAAGGCGGGAAGACCCATACTGTTTATATATTCAAATCCTCCGAAAAACATCCCTATGATTATACCCACCAATGTGATAAGAAGCCAGCTCCACACAAATATGTCCAGCAATATCGCCCCGATAAGCTTTCCCGCGTTTACATCAGGCTTGAGTCCCTTTACATCAACAAAATACGAGCCCTTTTTCGCGCTGAAATTGTTGGGGTTGTTGGGGATAGTCCCGGTGCGGCTGTCGTTTGTATGCTCGCGGATATCGTCGCTTGGATGCGGAACGCCGCCGAATTTGCTTTTAACATTATGCGAAGCGTTTTTCACCGCCTCTTTTGCTGAATGCCCCGCGGTCTTTACAGCCTCGGCAGTCGTTTTTCCGGCATTTACGACCGCCTCTTTAACACTGCTTTGACCAAAAGCGTCCGCTATGGCGTTTCCCGTGACCTTCGCGGCGTCGGCTACCGCCTTTCCGGCGTTTGAAAACGCGTCCGCGACATTATTATCCGAGCCTGAGGCCTTCTGCGAATTATCCGGATTTTCTGTGCCGTTGTCCGACGAATTATCGCCGTCAGCCGCGGACGATGTATAAGTGAAGTTGTTCTGCCGCTGTGAATTTTCCGCCTGAGGATATATCTCCTCGGAAAAATGCTCGGGAGTATACTCGATGATATGCTCGTAGTTTTCCTCCTGCTTATCCTTTAAAAGCGACAAGTCGGCGGGTACGTCTCTTCCGGGCTTTGTCAGGCTTACTCTGCGCTCGATATCGCGCGCTACCATGCTGTTTATTCTCGTGCTTTCGAGGTTAAGATAATTTCTGGCGATCTCTTTTACGTCGCCCAGACGCTTTGCGGCTTCGGCTTCGGAAACTCCCTCGTCCTCGCATTCGGCAAAATGCTCCTCAAAATCTATCCTGATATCATCCGAAAGCTGCATTCCGATTCTTTCCAGCTCGTATTTAAGCTGTCCGAAAAAATCCATTTTGCTATTCGTTATCATTACTGTAATCCCCTTTCAGAAGTTTATCGATGCTTGTTTCAAATTCCTTCCACTCGGAAATAAGCCTTTCAAGCTCGGTCCTGCCTTTTTCGGTGAGTTTATAGTACTTTCTCGGAGGGCCCTCGGGCGACTCGACGATATAGCTGTCTATAAGCCCCGCTTCTCTTAACCGCTTCATTAACGGATATATTGTACCCTCGGTCATCTCCATACATCCGGAAATTCTGTTTACAATTTCATAGCCGTAGCAATCATCTTTGCTTATGACCGAAAGCGCGCACATTTCAAGGGTTCCTCGTTTCATCTGGGAATTCATTTCTTCACCTCCGAGTTTTTTCGTTAATTTGATTATACCACAAGGTATCGTATAATGCAATATACCAAAACGACGAATATCGTCCTATTTTTTAATGATTTTTTGTGGAAATTCGCTAAAATCGTGCTAAAATGCCGACAATAAGCGTCTTTCCGCGATATGAATTAAAAAAAGCTTTGAGAAATAGTCAAGGGAAAACCCTTTTCAAAAAAGTTTTCCCTTGTGAAATATTATTTCTTAAAGTATTCTTCGGGGTAGCTGTCAAGCGGAAACAGAACGTCGCAAAGATGCTCGTCGCTTTCTACAAAGCAGCAATCCTCCTGCGCGTAGATCACCGTAACTCCCTTGCCCTTCTCAATGATACGCTCGTTTGCCGAAACCGCCCGGAAGAGATAAAACCGCTGACCGTGTTTAACTTCAATTACTCCGAAGCTGTCGGGAAGTATCTCCTCAATAACCTTTCCCGAAAGTCCCTCAAGCTCGGAATTATCCGGAAGTCCGCTTTTGTGAAACTTGAGATAGATCGGAAGAAAGATAACGCTTATCAGAAAGTTAAATACAACGCCCGCCGCGGCTCCGAAAAGCATCGTCATCCAGCCCGCAAGCCCCGCCGCCGTCATAAGCAGACCGCTGACAGAGCCGGTAAAAATACAGATGATAAGCCTCAGCATATTCTTCGGGAAAACCGTCTGCCACAGGTCGCTGTCCTGCTTTTGGGTAAACAGCTCGCCTGCGTCGGGGAAAAAGATCTTGCCCCGGAAGATCCACGCGATAAGCTGAGCGGTGAGATAACCTCCCGATAGCACGATAAGAACTATATAAAAGGTATTCAACCTAAAGGCACCTCCAAAAAACCTTATTTGAGGAAAAACCGACATAGCACGCCGTCTGCTGCGTCAAACCTCCTCGCAAGGCATACAGCCTTGCTTCGTCGGCTTTCCTTGC
>JAFLUF010000101.1 GCA_022508925.1 Oscillospiraceae bacterium
TCTCGCAGACCGTATCGCAAAGCACGTCAATATCCTCAGCCGAATGCGAGGCAATCAGAATTGTTTTTCCTTGTGCTTTCAGGTCAAGCAGATACTGCCTCATATCCTTTACGCCGTCTTTGTCCAAGCCGTTCATCGGCTCGTCAAGAATGAGCAGATTGGGATCCTCCATTATTGCCTGTGCAAGCCCTAAACGCTGGCGCATACCGAGCGAGTATTTTCCGACGTGGCGTTTCAGATCGGGGTCGAGACCGACCTTACGCATTGTGCTTTTTATTTCATCAACCGTTATCTTCCCGCGAAGCCCCGCAAGCAGTTTCAGATTCTTCAGTCCCGAATAATACGGGATAAACCCGGGCGTTTCGATGATGATACCCACGTTCTCGGGAAAATCACAGTCCTTTCCTATCTGCTTTCCGTCAACTCTTATAACACCGCCTGTAGGCTTTACAAAGCCGCAGACGCACTTCATCAGCATTGTTTTTCCGCTTCCGTTTCTGCCGATAAGCCCGTGTATTTTTCCGCGTTCAAAATGCGCCGAGACATTTTTCAGTATTTTATTCTTTTTCAGCGTGAGGTCAACATCTTTTACTTCTATCACAGTTATCTACCCTCCGGAATATTTGCCGAACAATCAAATCTTTTTAGCCGTATCAGGCTCAGGACAATCAAAAATATGATAATAATCGCGAAATAAACTATCGAACACCATATCGGGTAAAACGGCTCGCGGCGAAACTCTGTATAGTGCAGCCAGACTATGGAGTTCGCCACCGGCAGCGCCCACATAAGCGACGTATTTATCGAACAAAGCGCGCTTCCCGCGGTGATCAGACCTCCGCAGACGACCACACCCGCCGTCTTTTTCCCAAGCACGGTAAAGCACATCATAATCATTCCGAGCATGACAAGGTACACGAAAACGAACAGAGTGCTCTGCACCGCCGCATCCGTCAGCGATATATGATTAAACAGATTTTTCGGAAGCAGAAGCGCGCCGAAATTCTGCGAATATTCGGGAAACGCAAGTCCGAAATAAAGCGCGACTTCGCTCCAATCCGTTCCCCAACAGCTGCAATAAGCCGCGGGCAAGACGCTTGCGACGAATATAAAACCGAGATACGCCGCGCTCATCATCATAAGACAGATGATTTGTCCTGAAAACCAATTTGCTCTGCCCGTTCTGACCAAACCGAACATCGCGCTTGCGTCTGTTTTCGGATAATCGGACGAGACCGCCAGAAACCCGAGCGGTATTATCAGCAGCAGCGAGCCTGAATTAAGCGCGGCGATATACGGCTCGAGTATGTTCAATGGCTTGTCCATAAGCGCGGAATTTTCAGTCAGCGGCTGTACAGCGCACGCATATATGAATACGGCAAGCACCGCGAGAACTATCATTCGGGAATTGAACGCCCACTTGATAAAATCAATTTGCGCGCACTTAAAAGCCGATTTTATGCTTATCCTTTTCAAATTCAGCGCCCCCTGTCCGAGCGATTTTCCATGATCACCGCAAAGCCCGCAAATACCGCCGCGGCGAAAATAACGTTTACGGCAATTATCGGTAAGAAAGTTTCATCGACGGCTCTGTCAACGAGCTGACTCGCCGCGTTTGGGTAAAACGGCACGATCCGCTCATATATGTTAAAATTTCCCGCTGACCACGCGTTTGTTTGTATCTTGGCAAGAAGCGTTTCCGTTATGAATTTCAGCATGAACGGAAAGCACAGAATAACGTAAGGATTTTTGCAGAACGAGCAAAGGAAAAACGCGGGAAGAGCGCTTGTCATTCCGTAAACGAAAGCCGAGAGCAGCTTTTTCGCGAGCGCCGCGAACACGCTGTCTTGGAAAGCCCACTCTTTAAGCTCGGGCGAGTTTACGTTCGGGAACAGGATATACACGAAAATACCGAAGAGTATTACCCCAAGCATAGTGCAAAGCCCGCCGCTTGTTACAGCCGTAATAAATTTTGAAACGTAGTATTTTCCGCGGCTTGTACGTGAGACGGTATACATCATATTTCCGCTGTTGCGTTCGGTGATAAACGTCATCACAAATACAAACGAAGCCGTTATGGGCATTGCCATTGACGAATAGCCCGAAAGAGCCTGTTTAATGATAAGAGGCGGGTAAAATTCGTATCTGCCCGCCATGAAATCACGGCTGAACGTAAACACCGATTCTATCACGGAATACGTTTTCCCGCTTGAGTAATCCACATAGACCTGAGTGGAAAAGCACAACACGGCAGTAACGATAACCGCGGCTATAAACTCGCGGCTTGATATGACCCGCGCAAAGTCGCATTTTAATGTTTTCAGCATATTATTTCCCCGCCTGAATATAAACGTGTACCTCGCCCGTATGCATATCCACCAACGTGTCGTATACATTGCCGCGGCATCTCATCACAAATTTCCAGCAAGGGAATGCCGTGCCCTCGTATTTCAGATAAACCGCTTCGACTTTTGAGACAGAAAAGTCCATATGCTTCGAATAGAAATCGCTTACTATCCATGCCGCGTCCTGTAAAGAAATTATCGACGTGTAGGTTTCGGTTTCTTCAACACTGTAGCTCAAAAGAGATATCATATGAAATACTTTATCGCTCTGTATCATAGCTACCTGCCCGTACCAGGAAGAGTAACGTCTGTCATCATAATCGTTCATAACGTATCTCGCTCTATTGACATCGTCCAGCTCGGGATAATCAAACAGAACATTTTTGTATTCACAAGTCGTAAAAAAACCGTAGCCGTACTTTCCGCCGCCTATATCGACAACGTCTGCCGCGATTATCCTGGTTTTTACGGACGTTTCATAAGGGGTGAGGGTCGTGGTTTCGAGAAAGTTATCCGCAAATTCGGCGGCGTCCTTTATTGATATCTCTCCGTCAATAAGCTCGTATTTATCCTCGCGGTTCATATCAGTTATATAGTCTACCGCAGGACCGGCGGAATCCAGATAATCTGTCAGAGGAATAGAAGTCACCTCATCGCCTTTCCATTGGTAAAGGTCATCGTTGTCAAACCATTGTATATAACCCCCTGCCTGTATATAGCACTTACTATCCCTAAACACCATCATCAAATCTCCGCCTTCTGCCGCAAGTTCATATTCATCTATGGGCAAGTAAGGTAGATATGGGTCTCTGTTAATATCTGAAAGAAGTATACCGTTCAGCTTTTCTTCCTCTGAATATACCCCGGGCATCAGAGTTTCCAGACTATCGTAGTAAAAATCATACATCTCCCGCAGGCTTTTTCCGGCAAAGTCAGTAACTGACAGCTTGCTTATGCTGTCTATCTCGGGAAAGCTGAACTCGGCTTTGGAAAAGTCAAGATTGTCAAACTCGGCCGCTTTAAGCTCTTCGGCTGTTCGTGAAAAGTTTTCCCGTATCTCGGAGATCGGAGTAAGCTCAAAATCCGTATCGGAGGCGCAGCCCGATGTTGTTATCGCAATGCAGCATATTGTCAGTAGAATTATTGTACGTAAGAATGTTTTCATATTTGCTGTCCTTTCATTTTTTACCTTAGGTCACCTCTAATGAGGAAAAATCGGTTTTAGAGGTTCCCCTTAGTTTTGCCCTCTCACTTTATACATCTGTATTTTTGCGGTTTTGTTATGCCCAAAAAGAAAAAATCGGCGCAATCCACAAAAAATCGAGTAAGATTTGTGGATTGCGCCGATGATTTCAGAATTACGCGTCCTTAAGCTCTACACTTTCCGCAAACTCTATCAGCTCATTTTTGGTAAAGTTTCCGCCTACCTCAAGGATATAGTCTTTGTTATCCCACACTATCACCCCGCCGTTTGTGTCATAACAATAATAATACGCGGGGCTTCCGTTGACATTTGTTTCCTCTATATGACCAATATCAACATGAGCAATTGAAAAACCGTTCTTTACTCCCTGACTGAAGAACAACACTCTGTCGGCAGAGGCGTCAAAATACTCTACAAAAAAATCATACGACCCGAGATCCTCGTAAAACGGCTCAAATCCATCGGGAACTATCGGCAGATGATAAAGTGTTTCTATCGTTATGGGAGCGTTTTTATCGTTTACAGCGTAAAGATCGGTGCGACCTCTGCGCTCCTCAAACGCGAAGCTTCGGCTAATAACCGCGCACGCCGCAATACCGAGAATTGACAGCAAAATTATGATCATCGCGATAACAGCACGCCTTTTCAGCGGGATTTTATGCTTTGCCGTAAACGGTGATACGGTGTGGGGATAAAGTATATTCTTCATTGCCTTGCGGTGCCGAAACGAGAAAAAATGATTTGTCGGGTTGTAAAACTCGGAAAACTCTTCCTCATAGACGGTATCGAATACCTCGGATAATGTACAGTCACCCATTCATATCTCTCCTTTTTGCAATGCTTCTCTGACAGCTTTTCGAGCGCAGAACAAACGCTGTCTCACAACGTTTTCGGACACGGATAATTTCGCAGCTATCTCTTGTATTGTCATACCGTGGACTGCCTTTAAATACAAGACGTCTCTCTGCAGAGGCGGCAGTCCGCGCACCAATTCCGTAAGCTTTTCTTTAGTAAATTTATACAGTAATTCTTCCTCGGCGAGATTTTCGCAAGCTTCGTCCGAAACGCCCTCCGACAGTTCGACCGTGTCAAGTTTACTGTTCTCCTTAAACATATCTATCGCGACATTTCGCGCGACAACGCTCGCGTAAATAACCTGTTCACGTTTATTCAGACTGAAAAATCTCCCGCGATTGTCAGCCAGACGCAAAAACGTCTCCTGCACAGCGTCCTCCGCGCTTTCTCGATTATTCAGCTTTGAAAAGGCAATCTTATAAAGACGGTTTTTGTTTTTGTTGTAAAAGTCGGCAAGCTCGTTTCGCTGTTCGTCTGTTTCAAGAACGGCAAGCGCGGCGGTCAACATAATATCAGCTCCTTAAGTTTGTTGTCAGTATTATAGCATAACCGCAAGGTTATGCTATAATTGCCCGATACGCACGCAGCAAA
>JAFLUF010000102.1 GCA_022508925.1 Oscillospiraceae bacterium
CGGTCATGGACTTCTTTATCTGGTAAACCATAGAGTCCGCCTCGTTGCGGATATCAGCCTCCTCGCGGCGCTTTTTGTCCTCCGCAGCGAACGCCTCGGCCTCTTTTACCGCCTTGTCGATATCCTCTTTGCTCATGTTTGTGGAGGCGGTTATGGAGATGTGCTGCTCCTTGCCTGTACCCTTGTCCTTTGCGGAAACGTTTACGATACCGTTTGCGTCGATATCGAATGTTACCTCGATCTGCGGGATTCCGCGAGGAGCGGGAGCGATCCCGTCAAGACGGAAGTTTCCGATGGACTTGTTGTCCCTCGCCATCTCGCGCTCGCCCTGAAGAACGTTTATATCAACAGACGGCTGGTTGTCGTCGTAAGTGGTAAAGGTCTTTGTTTCCTTGCAGGGAATGGTGGTGTTGCGCTCTATCATCTTGGTGCATACGCCGCCCGCGGTCTCGATACCGAGAGAAAGCGGAGTAACGTCGAGCAGTACTATGCCCTGAACCTCCTTATTAAGAACGCCGCCCTGGATAGACGCGCCGATAGCAACGCACTCGTCGGGGTTTATACCCTTAAACGGCTCTTTGCCGAGGAAGTTCTTTACGGTATCCTGTACTGCGGGTATCCTCGTAGAACCGCCGACAAGCAGTATCTTGTGTATCTCGCTCTTCTCAAGTCCGCTGTCTGCGATAGCCTGTTTGAGCGGACCCATGGTCATTTCAACAAGGTCAGCCGTAAGCTCGTTGAATTTCGGTCTCGAAAGAGTGACATTCAGGTGCTTGGGGCCGGTTGCGTCTGCGGTGATATACGGAATGGAGATGTTTACGGAGGTGGAGTTTGAAAGCGCTATTTTAGCCTTTTCAGCCTCGTCCTTAAGTCTCTGCATAGCGAACTTGTCGCTCGAAAGATCTATCCCGTCAGACTTCTTGAACTCATCTTTGAGGAAATTGATAATGCGCTGGTCGAAATCGTCGCCGCCGAGACGGTTGTTTCCGGCAGTCGCGAGAACCTCCTGAACGCCGTCGCCGATGTTGATTACCGACACGTCAAACGTACCGCCGCCGAGGTCGTATACCACGATGTTCTGATCCTCTTCCTTGTCTACGCCGTAAGCAAGCGCCGCCGCCGTAGGCTCGTTTATGATACGCTGAACATTAAGTCCCGCTATCTGTCCCGCGTCCTTTGTAGCCTGACGCTGGCTGTCGGTAAAGTAAGCCGGAACGGTGATTACCGCGTCGGTCACGGTCTCGCCGAGATACGCCTCAGCGTCTCTTTTAAGCTTCTGCAGTATCATCGCGGAAATTTCCTGCGGGGTGTACTTCTTGCCGTCGATGTCGACCTTATGGTCGCTTCCCATGTGACGCTTGATGGAAATTACGGTCTTGTCGGGATTTTGTACAGCCTGGTTTTTCGCAAGCTGACCCACAAGTCTTTCGCCGTCCTTTGTAAACGCTACTACGGACGGGGTGGTTCTGCTTCCCTCCGAGTTTGTGATAACAACAGGCTCGCCGCCCTCGATGACCGATACGCAGCTGTTTGTTGTTCCAAGGTCAATTCCTATAATCTTGCTCATAATAATTTATCTCCTTTTCAATTTGATTTTTTGTTTTTGATTGGTAATTTTCGCGGTTATTCCGCTACGGCGACTACGGCAAATCTTATTACCTTATCTCCGATCTTATAGCCCTTCGCAAAGGTCTGAACTATCGTTCCGCTTTCAGCATCGCCGCCCGGAACCTTCTGGACTGCCTGATGAAAGCTTGGGGAAAACATCTCTCCGTCGCTCTTTATTTCCTCAACGCCGAGGTTTTTCAGCGTTTCGTTAAAGCTGTCGCAGATCATCTTTACGCCGTTTTTATAGTTCTCGTCGGAGCATTCCGCCGCGAGCGCCCTTTCGAGATTATCCATTACCGGTAGGAACTGAGAGGTGACGTTGGTCACTATCTCTGCTCTCAAAGCCTCCTTTTCGCGCTGAGATCGCTTTCGGAAGTTGTCGTATTCAGCCATTGTACGAAGCAATTGGTCTTTTACCGCCTTAAGCTCCTCGGCGGTTTTATCCTCGGCTTCCGCGGCGTTTTCATTTTCTTCCGAAACTTTTTCTACCGTGACCTCCGCTTCTTCGTTTTCAATATCTTCATTGTTTACCGCGGATATTTCTTCATCATTCATCGGTGTCATCTCCTTTGCTTTCTATAGTGTTCTCTATCTCGATACCCCCGCTTTCGGAGAGCATTGTCGATACCTTTCTGCTCAGATATTCGATATATGGGATTATCTTGCGGTAATCAAGCCTCATCGGTCCGATTATCCCAAGAGTGCCGGCTTTCTTGCCGTCCTTATAGTAATTTGTGCTTACGACCGTTGAGTTTGAGATAGCAAACGTGCCGTTTTCCTCTCCGAACTTTACGTTTATTCCCGAAAACGCGTCGTCAAGGAACTCCGTAAGCTCGCCCTTTTTCTCGAGGAATTTCATAACGTCGTCCGCCTCGAAATCCCGACACGCGAGAAGATTTGCTTCTCCGCGGACATTCACGCTGTCCCTCATCATTTCCTCGCTCAACTCATAAACCGCGCGGATAAGCGGCGACAGTGAGAGCATATAACTGCTCATAGCCGCGACAACGCCGTTTACATATTCCTCTGACATATTCTCGACGTTTACTCCGCAAAGATGCTCGTTTAAAAAGCTCGTAACACTCTGCATCTGCTCGTTTGTAAGGTCAAACTCCATTCGGCAGACCTTGTTTTTGATAGCGCCGTTTGACGTTATCATAAGCAGTACATACATTCTCCTGCCTGTAGGTATAACGTCTACCTTTGAGATGACCGAAAACTTTGCCGCGTGATTTGTGGATATAGCCGCGCACTTGGTTATTTCCGCGAGAGCCGTACCGGCGTTTTCCACGATAGCCTCGTCCGTAAGTCCGCCGTCCTCAAGCAGTCTGTCTATCTGCGATATCTTTTCGACGCTCAGCGGCTCGGGGCTCATAAGGTTGTCGATATAATACCTAAAGCCCTTAAATGTCGGAACTCTGCCTGCTGAGGTGTGCGGATGATCGAGATAACCCTCCTGCTCGAGCGCTGCCATTGTATTTCGGATAGTGGCGGAGCTTACATTGATCTCGGACATTTCCGCAAGAGTCTTAGAACCGACAGGCTCGCCGGTGCGGATATATTCATCAATTATCGCCGCAAGAATTTTCATTCCGCGCTGCTCCACTCAAACCACTCCCTATTGTTTTCAGCACCTTTTAGCACTCTATCGCTCTGAGTGCTAAATATAATTTAACACAAATTTCAGCGTTTGTCAAGTGTTTTTTAAAAATAACTGCACAAATTGAACACAATATTTTAACCGTTTTTTATGCATTTTAACCACGGCACGAGAACTGACAGCGAACGGCACGCGATATTTTCATAACAAAAAAACCTCCGCTATCGGAGGTCACATACATATTAAAACTGAGATGTTCACTTGTTATTTTTCCTGCGCAGAAGTTCAACTGCGTTTTTCAAAAATTCTATATCCTCATCGGGAAGGTCCGTAACGTCAAGCGTTTGCTTTTTCTCCTTTAATCCGAGCAGATAATCCGTTGAAACATGAAACACTCCCGAGATCTTTACCAGAATCTCGGGCGAAGGATAGCGCAGAGACTGCTCATAATAGCTTACTGTTGCTTTGGATACCCACAGCCTTTCCGCAAGCTGTTTTTGTGTTAAGCCGGCGCGCTGCCGAAGTTCTTTAAGGGTCTCTCCGAAATCAACCATAATTGCACCTCTATTCTAATTTGAGTTTACCTCGAAGTAGTATTACTATTTTTGTACTTTTTGTAATAATATAGTTGACTTTTTAAAAAATATGTGCTATAATAGTTCCGTGATTGCCGAAAGACTTATTTTGACGTTATGTAAAATCGCCGGCAATCAATATTACATAACAAACGGAGGACATTGTATGAGATTTAAGAAACTTGGCGCGGCGGCTCTGGCTTTATCCATGTTGTCCGCAACGACGGCGATCGTGGCGAGCGCGGAGACGCTGGACGTAACAACGGACAACGTCACAGTTGTTGAAAATGAAGCGGGAACAATAACCTATTATGAGTGGGGAGATTTGAAGTTTAGGGAATATTCCGACTATAACCCCGATACTCTTGAAGTACAGCTTGCGGATTCTGTTGATAGAACAACCGTTACGGAAATTGTTATTCCCGATACCGTAAACGGCAAAACAGTAACACGGATTTCTTACGATACTTTCCAAGACTGCACAAGCCTTGAAAGCATAATTATCCCCGAAAGTGTGACACAGATCGATATACGTGCTTTTGGAAACACTCCGTGGTTGGCAAAAAAACAGGCTGAAAACCCGCTCGTTATAGTAAACAATGTTCTTTACGACGCAACAACCGCTAAGGGAGATGTTGTTATACCCGACGGAATTACCTCAATTAGCGAGGCTGCTTTCTTTAAATCAGGCATTACAAGCGTAAAGATTCCCGACGGTGTGACAACAATCAGTTATTATGTTTTCAACTTCTGTGAAAACCTTAAAAGCATAGCTATTCCCAAAAGCGTGACAACAATTTCACAAGATTCTTTCCTCGGCTGCACAAGCCTTACTGACATATATTACACAGGCTCTGAGGAAGAATGGAATCAGATTTCTATCGGCACTCGCAATGAAGCATTGTTTAACGCCACTGTCCACTATAACTCCACCGCTCCTGAAACTCCCGAGGTTACAGAGCCCGAAACTCCCGATGTCGCAGAACCCGACGAGTTCGAGTCCAACGGCGTTAAAGCTACTGCTGATGACGGCGTGATTCCCGCGGGCGCGGTGTTCTCGGTAGAGCCGAAAAGCTCCAATGAAAGCAATACTCAGTTCTCCTACGAGATAAACTTTACTCTTAACGGCGAAAAGATCCAGCCCAACGGCTATGTTACCGTTAAGATACCTGTTCCCG
>JAFLUF010000103.1 GCA_022508925.1 Oscillospiraceae bacterium
CGGCAAGCGCAGGAAATAAGAAAAGGCATTACCGACTGCATAGTCGATAATGCCTTTTTCTATGGTTTACCTAAAATCCTGATAAATTACAAATTGGTAAAAGGGCTGCCTAATACAAAGACAAGAGGCGACTTTTCGCCGGTAGCTTTGCGTAAAAGAGTTTCTTCGTCGACGCGGATAACTGCACGGTTCAAAATTACATCAACGTATGCCATATATACCATTTCAGTGTTTTTGTCATAAGTCGCCAAATATTCATCAATAAGACCTTGCAGATAATTGTTTGAGTATTCGACTTGCTGAAATACCACATACGGGTATTTGTCCCGAAGATATTGATATTCGGTAAAATCCTCTGCAGCAACCTGAAATATCAGATTGTCGCCATCGACATACATACCTCCAAAAGTGTTTGGATAAATATACCCCTTTTCTTCGTCCAATACCAGAGTACTAAAAAAGAAATCTTCTGCGCGCATTACTTCCCTTGCCGATCCGCTATCGCCCTCTATTGGTTCCACAACAAGCGGAGGCCTTGAAGATGTACAACCAGTGCATAATATCAATGGTATACCGAGCAAAAAAGTAAGTATTCGTTTCATGATGCACCTCATTTGTTAAACATTGTCAAAAGCAAAGGCTCGACACAAACGATACTTCTGTATCGCCCGTTCCTGCAACCGAGCGCGTTATCTCTTTCAACCGTTATCGCTATCTATCAGAGCAGCTTTTTGTAAAGCTCCGAGATCTCCTCTACGGAAGTATCGCGCGGATTTCCCGGGCGGCACGCGTCAGCGTACGCCGACTCGGAAAGGAACTGTACATCTTCGGGCTTTACTATATCCTTGAGATTTTCGGGGATGCCAACGTCCTTCGCGAGCTGTTTCACGGCGTCGACCGCGGCTTTTCTGTACTCCTCCTGAGACATGGCGTCTACATTCTTTACACCCATTGCGCGGGCTATCTCACGGTATTTTTCGCCGGTCATGGGAGCGTTGTACTCCATAACGGTCGGGAGAATGATAGCGTTTGCTATTCCGTGGGGTGTATCATAGAGCGCTCCGAGAGGGTGGGCCATTGAGTGAACTATGCCGAGTCCGACGTTAGAAAAGCCCATACCCGCGACATACTGTCCGAGCGCCATTCCCTCGCGGCCGTCGGGAGTGTTTTCAACAGCGCCGCGAAGATTTTTCGCGATAATTTCGATCGCCTTCAGATGGAACATATCCGAAAGCTCCCACGCCCCCTTTGTGATATATCCCTCGATAGCGTGAGTGAGCGCGTCCATGCCGGTAGCGGCGGTAAGGCTCTTGGGCATCGTGCTCATCATATCCGGGTCTACAACGGCAACAACGGGAATATCATGAACGTCAACGCAGACCATTTTACGGTTCTTTTCAACGTCCGTGATCACATAGTTTATAGTGACCTCCGCGGCGGTACCTGCCGTTGTAGGAACAGCAATGATGGGAACAGCGGGCTTTTTGGTGGGAGCGACTCCCTCAAGGCTTCTTACATCGGCAAACTCGGGGTTGTTTATGATGATGCCTATCGCCTTTGCGGTGTCTATCGAAGAGCCGCCGCCAACCGCGATGATGTAATCCGCGCCGCTCTTCTTGAAAGATTCAACGCCGCTCTGAACGTTTTCAATGGTGGGATTGGGCTTGATATTGCTGTAAATTTCATAGGCAAGCCCGGCTCCCTCGAGTACATCTGTTACTTTTTTGGTGATGTTGAATTTGATAAGGTCGGGGTCGGAGCATAGCAGAGCCTTTTTAAAGCCTCTTGCCTTTGCCTCGTCCGCGACCGCCGAGAGCGCGCCTTTTCCGTGATAAGAAGTTTCGTTGAGCACAAATCTGTTCATAATTTACGTTTCCTTTCAGCTTAGTTATACACGGCAACTGTTGTAATAAATTGCCGATCACACGATATATTATACACCATTTTATAATTTTTTTCAATAGATTTTTTGTGAAAGTTTTATGTATTGTCAAGAATTTCTCAGATAAAAATCATTAAAAATGCACAAATAAATATTTCCCATCATTTATTGACAATCTGTTTATTTTATGTTATAATATATAAAATTATTATTGTCAATTAAAATGACATTTCAGAGAGGCGAGGTGATCTTATGGCAATATCTCCTATTTCGGGTATGGGTTTAGTAATGGCGGCAGTTCCGTCAAATACGACCGCGGAGAATCTCGAAAAGACGATCGCGAAGCTTGAGAAGCAGCGCGAGGAATACAGGCTGCATTCGGACGCCCTGGACAACAACAGAACCATAAAGAACCTTGAAGAGCGTCTCAATAACCTCGAAAACCGTCTTTCAAAGCTTAAAGAGCGCCAGGAAGAGCAGGACGGCGAGTGTCAGACCTGCGCAAACCGCAAGTATCAGGACGGCTCGGACGATCCCGGCGTTTCCTTCAAGACCGCTACGGCTGTGGCAAAAGGCGCGGCGGAAGCGGCGGTGCGCGGTCACGAGCAGGAGCACGTTGTACGCGAGCAGTACAACGCCGAGAAAAACGGACTTGAGGTGGTTTCGCAGAACGTCCGCATCAAATACGCTATCTGCCCCGAGTGCGGAGACAGCTACTGCGCGGGCGGAGTTACGACTACGGTAACAAGACCGAAAACAGAAAGCCCCTTGGAAGTATCCGATAGAGCCGAGCATAATGAACAGGCTGAAAATCCTGAAAAGAAGGCTCTCGAAAACCGCTTTGCCGTAGGAGTATTCGACAAGGACGAAGAATACGGAAAGCTTTTGAATACAGTTGCTTAAACCGTGAATATTTAACTGTATAATTGTAAAGAGCCGCGTCACCGACGCGGCTCTTGTTGCTGTTATTTGCGTTTACCTCTTGATATCGTAATTCATATTCATCAGGTTGCGTATCGTCTGAACATCGTCGGTGATATTCGCGTCGCCGTGGATAGTGTGTTTGATAACGCTGCTTGCAACGGCAAAGTTTACCATATCCATCGCCTTATAATCGTGCATCATCGCGTAGATAAGTCCGCTCGCGAAAGCGTCTCCGCCTCCTACGCGGTCGAGAATGTTGAACGTAAACAGCTTGCTTTCAAAGGTGTGGTCTTCATACCACAAAAACGCTTTAAGGCTGTTTTCACTACCGCTGTGGGCATAGCGCACATGGCGGCCGATGCATTTAAGATTCGGATAGCGCTCAACAAATCTCTGGAACACCTCGTCCTGCTGCTCGTAGCTCGGCTGCATGGGTATGCCGTCCTTTACGTCGCCCTTTGAATGGTCGTTTTCGTCCTTCCACAGATGATAAGGCTCGATCCCAAGAAGCACATCGACATACGGCAGACACTCGGTACAAAAATCCCTTGCTTCTTCCCATGTCCAGAGCTTGCTGCGGAAATTGCCGTCGAAGCTTACCGTAAGTCCCTTTTCCTTTGCTACCTTAAGACTGTCCATTATCAAATTCCGGCAGCTCGAGGACAGCGCCGGGGTTATGCCGCTGAGGTGAAGCCATGTATATCCATCCAGAAGCTCGCTCAGGTCGACATGGCTGTAGTCATACTCGCTGAAAGCGCTGTGCTGTCTGTCGTATGTAACCTTGCTGGGACGGATTCCGTAACCCGTTTCAAGATAATAGCTTCCCAGACGGTGGGTCGGAGTTTCCTCGGGAGAACTCAAAATCACGGGAGTGCAGTGCACGTCGTTGCTTCGCAGCATACGAACGGCGCTCTTTCCCAGACTGTTATTTGGCACCACGCTGAAAAACGTGCTGTCTACGCCGAGGTTTGCCAAAGCCAGCGCAATATTCGCCTCGCTTCCGCCGTAGCTCGCCTCAAAACTGGTGGCTGTGCGTATCTTTTCATAATTCGGCGGTGTAAGTCTCAGCATTATCTCGCCTATGGTGATAAACTTGTTTTTCGTGTCGGTGTCTCGCAATAACGGATTATAATGTTCCATAAGAATCCTCCTGAATTTTTATTTACTGATTACAGTATAACACATTTCTCCGAAAAAGTCTACCCTTTTTTCATCGGTCTTACGCAATAATCTGCGGTTACACTGTAATACGGTCTCTGAGATCATCAAGCGTCTTACTTCCTATGCCCTTTACGTTTACAAGCTCTTCGATACTTGCAAACCCGCCGTTTGCCTCGCGGTAGTCGATTATTGCCTGAGCCTTTACATCGCCTATCCCGCTGAGGGTTTTGAGCTGTACCAAGGACGCCGTGTTTATGTTGATTTTTGTGTTTGATGGAACAACCGTACTCTCGGCCGAGGCGTTTTCCGCGGGTTGGTTTCTGTCCGAATATCCGCTCTCCGACGAGGAAGACGAGGAACTTGATCCTATTCCGTAAAGCCCATCCTCAAGCACGACCGCCTCGTCAACCGACGGGAAAATATTTACAGCAGCCACTCCAATAACACCTATCACAACGAGCATTTGGAGGACGGCGGAAAATACTTTGTCCAAAGGTATTTTTTTCATTGTCTGTCTGATTATCCTCGTTCTGATATTGAAACATCCGATTTATTTAATACTATCACATATTTTTGTATTTGTCAAGAAAAACGCCGAAAAAAGCGGAGAGCATAACGCTCTCCGCCTGATTTATTACTGTCAGCTATTATACGCAGCCCTGTGCCTTCATTGCTTCAGCGACCTTGAGGAAGCCCGCGATATTAGCGCCCGCCATGTAGTTTCCGGGCATACCGTACTCCTTAGCGGCATTATCGCACTGCTTGAAGATCTCCTTCATGATATTGTGGAGCTTCTCGTCAACCTCCTCGAACGTCCAGCTGTAACGAATGGAGTTCTGGCTCATCTCAAGACCCGAGGTAGCTACGCCGCCGGCGTTTGCAGCCTTTGCGGGGCCGTAGAGCATCTTGTTCGCGAAATAAACCTCGATAGCCTCGGGAGT
>JAFLUF010000104.1 GCA_022508925.1 Oscillospiraceae bacterium
AAGAACATTCCGCACAAGGCGGGGCTTGGCGGCGGAAGCTCGGACGCGGCGGCGGTCTTACGCGGACTTAACGAGCTGTACGGCTGTCCGCTCACAACCGACGAGCTTTTGAAAATCGGCGTAAAGGCGGGCGCGGACGTTCCATTCTGCATTGTCGGCGGGACAAAGATCTGCCGCGGGATAGGCGAGATAATAAGCGAATGCCCCGAGCTTAAAAAACGGGCGTATCTTATCGTAATGCCGAATTTCGGCTGTGACACAAAGGCGGCTTATGAAAAATACGACCAAGGTCCCATACCGCCCGAAAACGGGCTTGATAAATTTTTCGGGGATTTTCCGAAATACTTATACAATATTTTTGAAGAGCTTTATCAAAGCGAAAATATACGCGGGATAAAGGAAAGACTGATTGAAAACGGCGCCGAAAACGCCTGTCTCACAGGAAGCGGCGCGGCGGTTTTCGGAGTTTTTGAAACGCGCGGGAAAGCTGAAATGGCTGAAAGCGCTTTCAGTGAACTGTTTACGGCGGTTGTTGAAACTGTTATTCCTTAGAAAGGAGATTTGAATATGATCATTTTGCAAAATCACGTCGGCAAGATCGCGATAACACCCGAATATTTTACCGAGCTTATCGGAAAAACGGTTACGGGCTGTTTCGGCGTTATCTCGATGAACGTAAAGGGCTTTCGCGAGACCATTGCCGCGGCAATGCCCGGAAAAAGAAAACCGCGCGGAGTGAGCGTCAAATTTCAGAAAGACAAGCTTATCATCGACCTGCACATCTCGCTTATGTACGGAGTAAATATGAACGCCGTGGCAAAGGCGATAATACACAAGGTAGGCTATACCGTAGAGCAGAGCACGGGAATTTCCGTGGAAAAGGTCAACGTTTACGTTGACAGTATAAGAGTATAACAGACTGTCGATAAGCCCCCAGTATGCACGGGACCTTGTAAGCAAGTTCCCTAAAGCCTTGCCACGGCCGGGCTTTGTGCCTGCCGCGGTAAGGCTGACAAAGCAGATGGGGGCTTATCGACAGTCTGAAATTAAACGAGAGGACAAATTACAGCTATGACTATAAACGGACAGATACTGCGCGACGCGATCATTTCGGGAGCGAACAACATATACAACCGCCGCCGCGAGGTAGATGAGCTTAACGTTTTTCCCGTGCCTGACGGAGATACGGGTACAAATATGTCAATGACGATAAAAAACGCCGCGCTTGAGCTTTCAAATGTTCCAAGCGGCGCGACAGTCGGAGAGGCGGCGAAAAAGGCGGCCTCGGCGATGCTGAGGGGAGCGCGCGGAAACTCGGGAGTTATTCTTTCGCTTTTATTCAGGGGGCTTTCAAAGGGACTTGCGGGAAAGGACAGCGTAAGCGCGAAGGATCTGTCCGCGTCGTTTAAGATAGGCGTTGACGCGGCGTATAAGTCTGTGATGAAGCCCACCGAGGGAACTATTCTCACAGTTGCGCGCGAGGCTTATGAAAATACAGTTGATAAGACCGAGTCGACCGTCGAGGACTTTATGCTGCTTTACATTGAAGAAGCCAAAAAGTCCCTCGAAAAAACGCCCGAGCTTTTGCCCGTGCTGAAGAAAGCGGGAGTTGTAGACGCGGGCGGAATGGGATATATCGTAATTCTCGAGGGAATGCTTTCCGTCATAAGCAAAAAGGGAATTATTCCTAACGAGGACGACGTAAAGCCGTCGGCTCCCGCGGCAGTCGCGGCGGCAGAGCAAACGCCGAATTTTGCGTATACCGCGGAATATGTGATAATAAAAAACAGCGGTTCTAAGTCCGGCGAGGCGCTTTTAGCAGTCCTTGAAACCCTGGGCGAAAACGTTATGGTAGCCGACGAGGACGATTTCATAAAGGTAAACATCGACACTGACCACCCCGGAAAGGCAATCGAAGAGGGTATAAAATTAGGCGAGCTTACGAAAATCAAAATAGAAAACAACCGCGAGCAAAACGAGCTGGTGGTAAAAGCGGACATGGCTCAGCAGAAAAAACGAAAGCTCCCTGTAGAACCTGTAAACGAAACGGGCTTTGTGGCGGTAGCGGCAGGCGCGGGAATAGAGGCGCTGTTTAAGGATCTGGGCGCGGATAATGTTGTATGCGGCGGACAGACTATGAACCCATCTACAGAGGATATTCTCGAGGCGATAGGACAAACTCCGGCGAAAAACGTTTTCGTACTTCCGAATAACAAGAACATCATCATGGCGGCGGAGCAGGCGGCGGAGCTTGCTGACAGAAAGGTCTGCGTGCTTCAGACAAGAACTATCCCTCAGGGAATTACCGCGATGATGAACTATGATCCCAACGGCAGTTTCGCGCAGAACCGCGCGGCAATGACCGAAGCCTTCGACCGCGTGCAAAGCGGACAGATAACCTTCGCGGTTCGCGACAGCGAGTTTGACGGGCATAAGATAAAAGAAGGCGAGCTTCTGGCAATGGACAACGGAAAGATCGTCTTTACCGAAAGAAATCTCTCAAAAGCTCTGACAAAGCTTGTAAAGAGGCTTATCACTCCTTCTTCGAGCTATGTCACGGTGATATACGGCTCGGACGTTTCCGACGAGGACGCCGAAGAAGCGTTTGAAAACCTGCGTCAGAGAATAAGCGGAGATATTGATATTGTGCTGGTAAACGGCGGACAGCCGGTCTATTACTACATAATATCAGTAGAGTAATAGATAAACAATCGGAATTCGGAGGGTGCTTTCCGAATTCCGATTATTAATTTACATTGAGTTAAATTATGGACAAATATACCGAAATAACATATTTAAAGGGCGTAGGTCCGAAAAAAGCGGAGCTGTACCGTAAACTCGGCATCGACACTGTGGAAAAGCTCACGCGGCTGTATCCGCGCGATTATATTGATTTTACCGACTTAAAGCCGATACGCGAGGCTGTTATCGGTGAAAGCTGTGCCTTTCGCGCGGTTGTCGCGCATAAGACCGAGCCGTTTTCCCGCTACGCGAGAGTAGCTGTTTACAAAGCTCTTTTAACCGACGGCGAGGGAGAGATAACGGCGGTTTTCTTTAATACCAAATTTGCCTTTGATACGCTCAGGCTGAACGAGGAATACATCTTTTACGGGAAAATTACGGGAACTCAGCTTGATCTGCAGATAAATACGCCGCAGTTTCTTCTGCCCAACAAGCAGGGACTTGTGCCGAAATATCCGCTGACGGCGGGACTTTCAAACAATATGTTAAGCGCGAATATGAAAACCGCGCTTTCGCTTGTTAAACGAGAGGAAACGCTTCCCGATAAAATACGGGAAAGGTATGAGCTTATCGGCGCGGACGACGCAATGCGCAGGATACACTTTCCGAAAAACGCCGAGGAATACAAGCAGGCGCGCAAAAGGCTGGTTTTCGAGGAGCTTCTCACTCTTAAGCTCGGGCTTTCTCAGATTAAAAACCGCGGGAAAACGCTTTCGGGCGCGGTCATGACGGACGTTGACATAAACGGGTTTTACGAGTCGCTTCCGTTTGCACCGACTAACGCTCAGCTAAACGCGGTTGACAGTTGTATAAGCGACATGAAGCGGCTTTATCCGATGAACAGGCTGATACAGGGCGACGTTGGCTCGGGAAAGACAATGGTAGCCGCCGCCGCCGCGTATTTCGCCTGTGTAAACGGCTTTCAGACGCTTGTTATGGCACCGACCGAGGTCCTGGCACGACAGCACTACGACACGTTTATGGGCTTTCTCTCACCGCTTGGCATAAACGTCGGGCTTTTAAGCGGCTCGCTTTCCGCGTCTGAAAAGAAAAATGTCCGCGCGGCGGCTGAAAACGGCGACATCGAGGTGCTTATCGGAACGCACGCGCTTATCCAGAAATCGGTAAAAATGAAGAAATTGGGGCTTGCTGTTGTTGACGAACAGCACCGCTTCGGAGTTGAACAGCGCTCGGTATTGGCTGAAAAGGGAGCAAATCCGCACATCTTAGCTATGAGCGCCACGCCGATACCGAGAACTCTCGCGCTGATAATCTACGGCGACCTTGACGTTTCGATAATCAACGAAATGCCAAAAGGCAGAGTGCCGATAAAGACCTACGCGGTGGACACCTCTTTCCGCCCGCGAATTTACGCGTTTATAAAAAAGCATATTGCCGAGGGAAAACAGGCGTTTATCGTGTGTCCGCTTGTCGAGAGCGGAGAAAATACTCCGCCCGAAAAGCAAAGCGCTATCGAATACTACAACAAACTTACAAGCGGAGAGTTTTCGGGAATTCCCACGGGGCTTCTCTACGGAAAGATGAAACAGGCGGACAAAGACGCGGTCATGAGCGATTTTCGCGACAACAAGCTGAAACTGCTTATCTCAACAACGGTCATTGAGGTGGGGATCGACGTGCCGAACGCCGTGGTGATGCTTATCGAAAACGCCGAGCAGTTCGGGCTTTCACAGTTACACCAGCTGAGAGGACGCGTAGGACGCGGCTCGGAGCAGAGTTTTTGTGTGCTTATGACCGACAGCAAGACCGACTATACCAAAGCTCGCACTCAGGCAATGGTCGACACGCTCGACGGCTACAAAATCGCGGATATCGACCTGAGGCTGAGAGGTCCCGGAAACTTTTTCGGGCGCGAACAGCATGGACTCCCGCCGATGAAAATAGCTGACTTGGCTGATGACGCGGTTCTGCTCACGGAAATTGACAAGCTGGCGGAGGAGATAATTTCCGTCGACCCGACGCTTTCGGCTCCCGAAAATGAGGGACTCAGAGCAAACGTTGACGAGCTGTTCAGTAATGGAATATAAACGGAAATGCGTACAAAAAGTCTTTGGAAAAGGGCGCAATTATCGCATTATCCGCTAAAGCGGAAAACGCTGCCTTCGGCGAAAAA
>JAFLUF010000105.1 GCA_022508925.1 Oscillospiraceae bacterium
ACGACGGCTTTATCGACTATGAGGAGCTGTACAAGCAGGCTAACAAGTGCAAGCCGAAACTCATTGTTGCGGGAGCTTCAGCCTATCCGAGAGCCATTGATTTTGAAAAGCTGTCGGATATCTCGAGAGCGGTCGGCGCTTATCTCATGGTAGATATGGCGCATATCGCGGGTCTTGTCGCTTCGGGACAGCACGCAAGCCCCGTGCCTTACGCCGATATCGTAACCACCACCACGCATAAGACCCTCCGCGGTCCGCGCGGCGGTCTTATCCTTACCAACAATGAATATCTCGCAAAGAAGATAAACTCCGCGATTTTCCCCGGAACACAGGGCGGCCCGCTTATGCATGTTATCGCGGGTAAGGCTGTTTGCTTCGGCGAGGCGTTAAAGCCCGAGTTCAAGGCATACGGCGAGCAGATAGTAAAGAACGCCAAGGTACTTGCGGATACTTTGCTCGAAAAGGGGTTTGATCTTGTTTCGGGCGGCACGGATAACCACCTTATGCTTGTTGACCTTCGCCCGTTCAATATCACGGGTAAGGAGCTTGAAACAAAGCTTGACGAGGTGTATATTACCGTCAATAAAAACGCAATTCCCAACGATCCTCAGAAGCCCGCTTACACCAGCGGCGTTCGCATCGGAACCCCCGCGGTAACCACGCGCGGTCTTAAAGAAGAGGATATGAAGATAATCGGCGAATGCATTTACCTCACAGCCAAGGATTTTGAAAACTCCGCTGACAAGGTGCGCGGAATGGTCACGGAGCTTACAAAGAAATATCCGTTGTACGAATGATCTGCCGAAGCTTTCATTTGTACACCGGATGAAAGGCTGAAATTATGAAATACACACGAGAGCTGTTTGAAGATAAATTCAGGTGCGGCGAGCGTTTGAAGTACATCTTTTTCTGGAAACCCGCTCCCGCCGGTAATGTTGGCGTGACGAAATGCTGTCTGGGTCAGTGGGAGGATTGCCGCTTTACTGTTGACGGTGTGGAGTACCATACCGCGGAGCAGTATATGATGGCACAGAAGGCGGCTCTGTTTGGCGACGAAAAAATTCGCGCGGAAATTATGGCGGCAAAACACCCCAAACAGTTCAAGGACTTGGGACAGAAGGTCTCGGGCTTTGTTCAGAAAACCTGGGACGAAAACCGCTGTGACATCGTAATCAGGGGAAACGTCGCAAAGTTCTCGCAGAATGAGGATCTTAAGGCGTTTCTGCTGAATACGGGGGAGAGGGTATTGGTTGAGGCAAGTCCGTTTGACAGGATATGGGGAATCGGAATGAAAGAAGACGACCCTAAAGTCGAAAACCCTACGCTCTGGAACGGCACTAATCTTCTCGGGTTCTGTTTAATGGAGGTTCGTGATATTCTGCGTGATGACAAATAATAAAATTGATAAAGGAAAGCCGTTCGATTGGGGCAAAACTTCAGCCGATTACGCGAAATTCCGCGATATATATCCGCGTGAGTTTTACGAGAAAATAACAGCGCGCGGATCGTGTACAGACGGTCAGCGCGTGCTGGATTTAGGCACGGGAACAGGTGTTCTTCCGCGGAATATGTACGAATACGGCGCAAAGTGGACGGGCGTTGATATCTCCGAAAATCAAATCGAACAGGCGAAAATGCTCTCAAAGGGAATGGACATTGATTATCTCGCAATGCCTGTCGAACAGCTTGATTTTCCCGACGGCTCGTTTGACGTGATAACAGCCTGTCAGTGCTTCTGGTATTTCGACCATGAAAAAATTGTTCGCAGGCTTCACTCAATGCTAAAGCCAAACGGTACACTTTTGCTGCTGTATATGGCGTGGCTGCCGTTTGAGGACAGTATTGCCGGAGCAAGCGAAAAGTTGGTGCTTAAATACAGTCCGAATTGGAGCGGCGCGGGAGAGACCGCGCATCCTATTCATATTCCGGAATGCTATTTTGACTGCTTTGAGCTTGTTTATCACGAGGAATATCCGCTGTCTGTCCGGTTCACGCGCGAAAGCTGGAACGGCAGAATAAAGGCTTGCAGGGGCGTGGGCGCGTCATTGACGGATATCGAGATCGCTAAGTGGGAGGAAGAGCATAAAGCGCTTCTCAGGGAAATTGCTCCCGAGGAATTTGATGTAAAGCATTACGCGGCAATTGCAGAGCTTAAAGTACGATAACGTTCTAAGTTTAAAACGAAAGGAACAATAAAATGACGACTGTAAAAAATACGGAGATACTTTACAAGGAGTACAACGAGGTAGCTCCCCTCGGTCTTATCGCCATGAGCGGAACTGAGGAGCTTGCGCAGAGGATAAACGGTTATCTCACAAAGTGGAGCGAGCGTAACGGAAAGCCGTCTTACAACTACATGATAGAGGCGGAGTGTCCGCGTTTTGCCTCGGGCGACGCAAAGGGACTTATCAAAAATACCGTTCGCGGAAAGGACTTGTTTATCCTTGTGGACGTAGGAAATTACAGCATAAAGTACAAATACTTCGACAATGAAAACTATATGTCGCCCGACGACCATTACGCCGATTTAAAGCGTATCATACAGGCTGCTTCGGGCAAGCCCCACAGAATAAACGTTATTATGCCGCTGCTTTACGGCGGCAGACAGCACAGACGCTCATACCGTGAGAGTCTCGACTGCGCGTTTATGCTTCAGGAATTACAGCAGATGGGCGTTCAGAACGTTATCACCGTTGACGCGCACGACCCGCGCGTCTGCAACGCCATTCCGCTTATGGGCTTTGATAATGTAATTCCGTCCTATCAGGTGCTTAAATCCATGTTCGGAGCGTTTCCCGATCTGTCAGTCGATAAAGAGCATTTTATGGTAATAAGCCCGGACGAGGGCGCTCTTAACAGAAATATGTTCTACGCGTCTGTTTTGGGCGTTGAGATGGGAATGTTCTACAAGCGCCGCGATTATTCAACGATAGTAAACGGCAGAAACCCGATAGTCGCGCACGAATACCTCGGTACATCCGTTGAGGGTAAGACTGTTTTCGTAGCGGACGATATCATTTCAAGCGGAGAGTCTATGCTCGATATCGCAAAGGAGCTTAAAAAGCGCAACGCGAAGCAGTTTTTCGCTTACGCGACCTACGCTATATTTACAAACGGACTTGAAGCGTTTGATAAGGCATACGAGCAGGGTCTTATAGACGCGGTGTTCGGTACGAATCTTACGTACCGATCTCCGGAGCTCAGAAAGCGTGAATGGTTTAAAGAGGTCGATGTGTCGAAATATATGGCGTATTTCATCGCGTCGCTCAATCACGATATTTCCGTAAGCCGTCTTGTAGATCCTCATGCCAAGATAGACGCGCTTTTGGCCGCGCACAGAAAGGGTTAAAATGCCGCTTGCCGATAAAATCCGTCCCGAAACGCTCGCGGACGTTGTGGGACAGCCGCATCTGATAGGAGAAAATAAGCCGCTTCTGAAAATAATAAATTCGGGAAAAATTCCGAATATGATCTTCTACGGTCCATCGGGAGTGGGGAAGACCACCGTCGCACGTATAATCGCAAACTCCGCGAATATGCGTCTGCACAAGCTGAATGGAACCTCGGCTTCTACCGCTGATATAAAAGAGATCGTCGGAGAGATCGATACGTTTCTGGGCAGCAACGGGATTTTGCTGTATCTTGACGAGATACAGTATCTTAATAAAAAGCAGCAGCAGAGCTTGCTTGAATACATCGAAAACGGCTCTATAACGCTTATTGCGTCTACTACAGAGAATCCGTATTTTTATGTTTACAACGCTATTTTGTCGCGCAGTACCGTGTTTGAATTTAAGCCTGTAGAGCCTGAGGAGCTTGAAAAAGCTGTAAGAAGAGGCTTTTCTGAGATATCAAAGGAAAGCGGCGAAGAATATGAGGTTTCCGACGAGGCGGTAAATTATATCTGCCACGGCGTAGGCGGAGATGTGAGAAAATGCCTTAATACCGTAGAGCTTTGCGCATTGTCAGCGGTCAACGGCAGGGTAGACCTCGAACTTGCAAAGGAACTTACTCAGCGCAGCAATATGCGCTATGACCGTGACGGCGACCAGCACTATGACCTGCTTTCGGCGCTTCAGAAATCTATACGCGGTTCTGACGAAAACGCAGCGCTTCATTACGCGGCAAGACTTATTGACGCCGGGGATATCATCTCACTTTCGAGACGGCTTTTGGTTATCGCGGCGGAGGACATAGGTCTTGCTTATCCTCAGGCGATTTCGATAGTAAAGGCGTGCGTGGACAGCGCAATGCAGCTCGGACTTCCCGAGGCGCGTATCCCGCTTGGCGACGCGGTCATACTGCTTGCTACTTCGCCTAAGTCAAACAGCGGATATAACGCTATAAACGAGGCGCTTGCCGATGTAAAAAACGGCGCGACGGGAGATTTCCCGCGCCATTTGCAGAACAAGCATTTCGACGGAGAGGACGCCGAGATACGCGGTCAGAATTATCTCTATCCCCACGATTTTCCCAATCATTATGTAAAACAGCAGTATCTTCCCGATAATCTGAAGGATAAGGTTTATTATCGCTACGGCGATAATAAACTTGAAAAAGCTGCCGAGGAGTATTGGAAAAAGATAAAATAGAACAAGATAGCGGAGAGCACACAAAAAGTCTTTGAAAGGGAGTCTGAGGGAAAACTTTCTACAGAAAGTTTTCCC
>JAFLUF010000106.1 GCA_022508925.1 Oscillospiraceae bacterium
CCTTTCTGAAGAAAGGGGCTTTCCCCAGACCCCTTCCTCAAAGACTTTTTGTACGCTACCCTATAAGCTGATAAAACAATCCCGCCCATTCTCTCAGCCAATAATTGAGCAAGTTCAGCGGATATGTCCTCGCGGAATGCGCACCCGCGGAGATACCGTAACGCTCCGCAAATACATATGCGCGGTATTGGTGAAATTCATTCGTGACCAGAACGATGCCGTCCGAAATTCCCCGTTCACTCAGTATCTCGGAGGCGTTTTTTATATTCTCCTCGGTAGATGTCGAGCTGTCCTCGGCGATTATAAGCTCTTCGGATATTCCCTTTTCGATGAAATAGCGGCGCATCGCCTCCGCCTCGGAAATATCCTCGCCCGCGCCCTGTCCGCCGCAGACTATTACAAGCACCTCGGGATCTTTACCGTAAACGATATCAAGCGCGGCGTTCATCCGGCTTTTAAGCATAGCGCTCGGCTCTTCGCCCTTTACCTGACAGCCGAGGACTATCACCGCTTTCGGCTCGTCGACAGGCACCTCCGCGCGAATTATCATATTCACCGTGAAATATACGCACATTCCCGCAAGAAGCGCAATGACCGTGCCGAAAACAAGCATGATTATCCTCAGCGGTATTTTGCTCCACAAAAACTTTACAGCACGGAAAAAAGGCCTTTGGAAAACGCAGACCGCAATTATCGCGCCGAAGCCCGCTATTCCGACAAATGTTCCCTCGGTAACGCGGACGTTTATTACCGACCAGACGAGCAAAATGCCCGAAATCACTGCGATGACTGTTCGGATAATTGTTGATATTTTTGATGATGACTTTGATGATGGATTAGATGTTGTTGGCATTTATACTTCCCTCTGTTTGGCGGTAACTCAGATATTCGCGAATGCCGCTTTCAGGTCATCGATGATGTCGTCGGCATTTTCAAGTCCCACGGACAAACGGATAAGACCGCCGTCGATCCCCGCTGCGACAAGCTGTTCGTCGGAAAGCTGGCGGTGAGTAGCGGAAGCGGGGTGAAGAACGCAGGTCCTTATATCCGCGACGTGTACTTCGTTAGACGCGAGCTTCAAGCTGTCCATAAACTTTACCGCCGTGCTTCTTCCGCCCTTTATCGAAAACGAAATTACGCCGCTTGTGCCGAGAGGAAGATACTTTTTCGCAAGCTCGTGACCCTTGCTTCCCTCAAGCGCGGGGTAAGTAACAAACTCGATCTTTCCCGTTGATTTTATATATTCAGCTACCTTGAGCGCGTTTTCGCAATAGCGCTTCATGCGAACCGCAAGCGTTTCAAGTCCTAAGTTCAGCAAAAACGAGGAATGCGCCGCGGGATAACAGCCGAAATCACGCATGAGCTGCATTCTTGCCTTGGTGATATACGGCGCGGCAGGGTAGTTTTTGGTGTAGACTATCCCGTGATAGCTCTCGTCAGGCTCGGTCATGCACGGGAATTTTCCGCTTGTCCAGTCGAATTTTCCGCTGTCAACTATAACTCCGCCGACCTGTACGGCGTGTCCGTCCATATATTTCGAGGTGGAATGTATCACGATATCCGCGCCCCACTCTATCGGACGGCAGAGAACAGGCGTGGCAAAGGTGTTGTCGATGATAAGCGGAACGCCGTGCGCGTGCGCCGCCCTTGCCCACATTTCGATATCAAGCACGGTAAGCGCGGGGTTTGCGAGAGTTTCGCCGAACACAGCCTTTGTGTTTTCCCTGAATGCCGCGTTAAGCTCCTGTTCGGAACAGTCGTGGTCTACCCAGATACACTCTATGCCCATTCTTTTCAGCGTTACGCCGAAGAGGTTTATCGTGCCGCCGTATATGGACGAGCACGCAATAAAGCTGTCTCCCGCCTCGCAGATATTGAGTATCGACAAAAGCGACGCCGCCTGTCCGCTCGAGGTGCACATAGCCGCGACTCCGCCCTCAAGAGCCGCTATTTTCTTTTCGACAACATCGGTAGTCGGGTTTTCAAAGCGCGAATAGATAAGGCTTTTGGTGGGGTCGTCAAACACCGCCGCAACGTCGTCTGTGGAATCATAAACATAAGTCGTGCTCTGAACTATCGGCATAACGCGCGGCTCGCCGTTTTTGGGGGTATAGCCCTCGTGAAGGCACTGTGTTTCGATTTTCATAAAAATTCTCCTGATGTAAATATTATTTTAAGCGTTACCCTCGCGCAAAGCGCGGGAAATGGGTTTCCAAAGGGGCAAGCGTTTTTCGCCGCAGGCGAATAATGCGCCCTTTGGCGGGGGGCGGCCGATTCTGTTAACTGTCTGTCCAGCCGTAATTCAGCGCGCGTTCTCTTTTCTCCCAGCTTACCTCCGCGATAAGCTCCTTAAGCTCGTATATCAGCTTGTCTGTTTCCTCGTCCGTTCCTATTGTTATACGCAGACGGTCGTTTATTCCCGGTTTATTGAACCACCGCACATAGATATCCTTGGTTTTCAGATGGTTAAAGATATCCACAGCGTTTATATCGGGGTGTTTCGCGAAAACAAAATTCGTACTGCTGTCGGGAAGCTCAAAGCCCATGAGCCTCAGTTCCTTTGTCAGCCTTTCGCGGGTAGCAATAACTTTTTTCAGCGTTGCTTGGAAATATTCCTCGTCCATGATCGAAGCAATGCCCGCCGCCTGTGCCACGCTGTCCACGGGATAGCTGTTCATGCTGTCCTTGGCGGCATAGAGCGCGGATATCGCGTCCGCGCTGCCCATTGCGTAGCCGAGGCGCATTCCCGCCATAGAACGGCTTTTGGAAAACGTTCGGGTTATAACAAGGTTTTCATACTCTTTAAGAAGCGGGATAGCCGTAATTCCGCCGAAATCGACATAAGCCTCGTCAACTATCACCACCACGTCTCGGTTTTTATCGAGTATTTCCCGCAGGAAATCAAGGTCTCTTCCGATAGACGTGGGAGCGTTTGGGTTTGCTATTACAATTCCTCCGTTTTCGCGCCGATAATCGGCGGGGTTTATGTTGAAATCGTCGCCGACCTTTATCTGCTCATACGGTATTCTCAAAATATCGCACCACACGGTGTTGAAGGAATAAGTTATATCAGGAAACAAGATCGGCCTTTGCGAATTAAAAAACGCCCGAAAGCACAGCGACAGCACATCGTCCGTGCCGTTTCCCGCAAAAACGTTTTCGGGCTTTAAGCCGTGATATTCCGCGATCGTCCTGACAAGTCCCACGGCGTTTGCCGAGGGATATTTGCAGAGAATTTCGCCGTTAAAACTATTTATCGCCTTTATTACCTCCGGAGAGGGAGGATAGGGATTTTCGTTAGCGTTGAGCTTTATGAAATCCGTTTTATCCGGCTGTTCTCCCGCAACATAAGCGTCTATTTTTATAAGATTGTCCTTATAGCTCATTCTGTCCTCGTTTTTGAAAAACTCGTGCTACACATAAAAATCCACGGCGCAGATGTCCGCGGATTTTTTTGTATCGCACCAAGCAACTGATTATTATACCTCTTCGATCTCGTCGTTTATGTCAAAGACAAGCTTTTTTCCGCAGTTGGGGCAGTCGAGCTCGCCCTTTATCGCCTGCTCATAATCAAAGCTTATTCGGTTATGACAGCTCGGACATTCGGTTTCGTACATCTCACCGATGTCCTCCTCGATATCATCCTCGTCGTAATAACCGTCATCTTCGTAGCCATCCTCGCCGTAGACCTCGTCCTCGATGTCGCATACGCTCTCCTCAAGGTCGGTCATTACGCTTGCTACATCGTCAAGCTCCTCGTCGACCTCTTCGAGATTTTCGGCAATATCCGCCAGAACGTCGAGGATAAGCGCGATTATCTTATCGTCCTTTTCCTGCCCCTCGAAAAGACCCTTGATATAAGAAACCTTTTCACCTATAGTCATAAAAAACACCCCTTTATTCAGCTTCGGAGCTTTAATATATCAAAAGCTCCGAAAACGATCTATAACAAATCCTGCGTTTATACAAATTATTTTACGCGCTCCATATATTCGCCTGTTCTGGTATCTATACGGATCTTTTCGCCCTCGTTGATAAACAGCGGAACGCGAATTTCCGCGCCGGTTTCGAGAGTAGCGGGCTTGGTGGCGTTTGTAGCGGTATTTCCCGCAAAGCCCGGCTCGGTCGTAGTGACCTCAAGCTCCACAAAGTTCGGGGGTTCAACGCCGAATACCTTGCCCTTATACGACAATACCTTGCAGACCATATTTTCCTTTACAAACTTGAAATTGTCGCCGACTTCGGACGCGTTTACGGGAACGTCCTCGTATGTTTCCTGATCCATAAAGTGATAAAGCTCGCCGTCGGAGTAGGTATATTCCATATCCTTTCTCTCAACAAAAGCCGTAGGAAACTTTGCGGACGGGTTGTAGGTCTTTTCAACCACCGAGCCTGTGATCACGTTCTTTACCT
>JAFLUF010000107.1 GCA_022508925.1 Oscillospiraceae bacterium
GATATCCGCAACGAGGCGGACTCTATGGTTTACCAGATAAAGAAGTCCATGACCGATTTCGGCGACAAGGTAAGCGCCGAGGACAAGGAAAAGGTAGAGCCGAAGATAACCGCGCTTGAGGAAGCTCTCAAGGGAACCGATACCGAGGCTATCAAAAAAGCGAAGGAAGAGCTTCAGACGGCGTTCTATGAGGTAGCGCAGAAGATATATCAGGCAAGCGCTCCCGAGGGCGACGCGCAGGACGCAAGCGGCGGAAGTGACGACGACGGCGCTGTTGATGTGGAGTATACCGAAAAGTAATTGAATGGCAATACGCCGAATAGCGCGCTGTTCGGCGTATTTTCCCGTATACAGAGGACGTAATTTATGAACGAAATGCAGAAGGAAATCGCGCAAAAGGCGCTGTGCGAATGGCTGTCCAAGCAGGAGCAAATGGGCGGAAAGCCGCCGAAGAAGATAGAGTTCGCGTTTGCGCTGAAAGACGATCAAAACAACGACAGGATATTTTTCGTGTTTAAATTCAAAAAGAGCGCCGTGGGAAAGTATCTCATCGGAATAGCGGGCGGATTTGAGGACGAGGAAAGCACGGAATGCGGTTTGGTCTTCAGCGGATTTGACGAATTTCCCGACGACCGTGACGCGGCAGTCGAGCTGGCGTTTAAAATGATCGATTTTATCGTGCAATTTGAAGCGAGAAAAAAATTGCAGGCTGTTTTTGAGAAGAACTTAAAGTACATCGGCAGCAAGGATATCGACGCAGAGAAGCTCGCGCGGCAGTTTGTAAAAACAAATACGCGCTTTTTCCTCACGGTAGGGCAGGTGGACGTTCCGAGCGGACGGGTGGTTGTGGCAGACCCGCTGTGCTATATGTTCGGAGAGCACGTTATTGCTCCCGTGCTTAAACGCGAGATCCCGAAGGGTACTTATCCCGCCGAGGCAGCGCTGTTCCGCAATCCGCTTGCGGGTATAAGAATGTGCACCGCTCGGCTGAAGATAAAGGATACCGAAGCGGTTCGCTATGAGCTTGCGGAAAGCGAGGAGGAAACCGCGGCGGCAAAATTAAAGGACGGCGTTATGCACGGTTTTCCCGTAGACGCGGGAATGATGTGTTTTTGCGACAGTGAGGGCGCGAAAGCTTATGGAGCGTTTCTCGGCAAATGGCATAAGGAAAATCCCGGAAAAAACCATTATGACGACTATTTCGCGGCGTTCTTTGCCGAAAGCGGTAAAAAGCTCCCGCAGTTTCAGCGCGAGGGCGGAGATTTTATAGAGTGGACAAATCCCGATACAAACGAGCGCTTGGTAATGATAGCCTCGGGCTTTGGCGACGGGTTTTACCGGAGCTTCTGGGGTTTTGACGACAAGGACGAGGTCTGCGAGCTTATAGTTCCGATGGTTGACCCCGATTTATTTGAGGAGTAAAAATGGAAAAACGTGATTATTACGAGGTGCTGGGACTGCAAAAGGGAGCGTCCGACGCGGATATCAAAAAGGCGTACAGAAAGCTCGCCAAGCAGTACCACCCCGACTTAAATCCCGACAATCCCGAGGCTGAGGAAAAGTTCAAGGAAATAAACGAGGCAAACCAGGTCCTTTCAGACCCGGAAAAGCGCGCGAAATACGACCGGTTCGGGCACGCGGGAATTGACTCGAGCTACGGCGGCGGAGCGAACTTTACGGGCGGCTTTGACGGAATTGATCTGGGCGATATTTTCGCGGACATTTTCGGCGGTTTCGGCGGCGGCGGTTTTTCAAGCCGCGCGTCGAGCGGAAGCTCCGCAAAGAGGGGCTCGGATATCGCGGTTACGCTTGAGATAAGCTTTATGGAGGCCTGTAAGGGCGTTTCAAAGGATGTAAAAGTAAGCTGTCTTGAAGAATGTCCCGAATGCAAGGGCTCGGGCGCGGCTCCGGGAAGCGCTGTAAATACCTGTCCCGACTGTAATGGCAGGGGCGTTGTAACCGTTCAGCAGCGCAGTATGTTCGGTATGATGCAGACGCAAAGACCCTGTACGAAGTGCGGCGGCAAGGGTAAGATAATCGAAAAGCCGTGTACAAAGTGCGTTGGCTCGGGCAGGACTACACAGACAAAGATCATTTCCGTAAAGGTGCCCGCCGGTGTGGACAACGGAATTACGCTGAGCGTCCGCGGAAAGGGCAGCGCAGGAGTAAACGGCGGCGCGAGCGGAGACCTTAAGGTAAGAATTTCCGTAAAGAGCGACCCTGTATTCAAGCGCGACGAGGATGATATCCTGATAGAATTTCCTATTACCTATATGCAGGCGGTCTGCGGTGCGGAGATCGAGGTGCCGACCATTGACGGAATGGTAAGCTATAAGGTGCCTGCCGGTACACAGCCGGGTCAGGTGTTCAGGCTTCGCGGAAAGGGCGTTCAGCGCCTCCAGAGAAGCGAGGGCGACAGAGGCGACCAGCTTGTAAAAATGGTAGTGGAAGTTCCCAAAAACCTTAATAAAAAGCAAAAGGACGCGCTTATCGCGTTTGACGAGACCCTTGACGACAAAAACTACGAAAAGCGAAAGGGCTTTTTCGACAGGATCAAGGATATGTTCAGGTAGTTGTCAGTCAGCAGCTTTCAGCTGATAAAAGAAGTTTTAGCCATAGCATTTTTGATTTGCAGTCAGAAGTGCTATGGCGTTTCCGTTGACAAAAAAGATGCGGTATGATATAATTGTTACTTGGATAAATCGGAATTTATAGTTAGGAGATGTTTCTGTTGGATATAAAAGAACAATTCAATCTGGTCGCTGAAGAATATGATAAAAATCGTAGAAAATTTATACCTTGTTTTGACGATTACTATATAAAAACCACCGAGTTTATCGCTTCAAATATAACAAAACCTCGACGAATTTTAGATTTAGGAGCAGGAACAGGATTGCTGTCATATTTTTGGTATCAGCACTATCCTGAATCTGAATATGTGCTTGTTGATATAGCCGATGATATGTTGAACGTCGCTCGAAAAAGATTTGCAGGTATAGACAAGGTTACTTATCAAGTGCTGGACTATATAGACGGACTTCCAAGCGGTGATTTTGATGTAATCATATCGGCATTGTCAATTCATCACTTGGAGAATGATGAAAAAGCAAGATTATTTGCTCTTGTCTATGATAAATTACCGACAGGCGGACTGTTTATTAATTACGACCAGTTTTGCGCAGACCAAAAAGAGATAAATGATTGGATAAATTCTTATTGGGAAGAACAACTGTATACAAGCGGATTGACAGATAATGATATTTCGTTGTGGAAAGAGCGTAGAAAATTAGATAAAGAATGTTCAGTTGAGAATGAAGTTGAAATGCTTTCAAAGTGTAATTTTAAGATTGTCAAGTGTGTTTATTCCTGTCAGAAGTTTTCTGTTATTGTTGCAATAAAATAAATTCTGATTTATGCGGATATCCGAATAATAAACCAAGCCCTAAGCAGTCATATCAAACTGCTTAGGGCTTTACTTCTTTTATTTAGCACTATCGAGATTTATTCCGACTATCCTGTGTAAGCCGCCGACGTTTTCAAGTTCAATTCTGAGAGTTCCTATTCCGTCGGTGGCGGAGATATCGGTCTCCGACGCGTCGAATTTATATCCGTTCTGATGTAACATACCCGCGCATAAAAGCCTGTGGTCGCAATATAGCGAGCCGATAATTTCAACTATCTGATTCGCGATATCAAGCAGCGAAGCGGGCGCGAATATCTCCTCGGGAAGTCCGTTTATCTGAACGAAAACCGCGCCGCCCTCATACGGACAGCGGTAATAGCACGCGTTCTTCTCCGCCGCGCCTACCGTTACCATTGAGAGGTTGTGTCCGCTGTGAAGCTCGTCGAGCGAGAATTTCCCCGTGATTATCTCCTCGCAGTCGGGGAGATTCCGCTTCGCGCGCCTTGCGGGAGCGAAGGATATCTCGGGAAGTCCGCTTTCGGTATTCGCCCAGCCCCACAGCCACGTCTGCGAGTAATAGTCCTCCGAGCCTATTATCCCGCACTCAAACTCGTTCGAACCGAATTTTATCGTGCGGTTTTTCAGGTCGACGTTCCAGCCGTTTTCGCCGATAACAAGTTTTCCCATGCGGTTCTGGCACAGTATCGCGCTTCCCGCCGAAAGCGACAGAAGGCTGAGAAAATCGCTCTTGTCAAATTCTATCGGAGTTGAAATTATGCTTATTTTTTCCATTGGTTTCTCCTGTATTTTATTGTCAATCAATATTGTAGCACAAACTCATCGAAATTTCAACACCGCTTCAAAATTTTTTAAAAAATAATGACAAGCACCTTAAAATATGATATAATAAAAGTATAAATGCTTTTATTATACAGATCAAAATGCCCTCGCGCATACGCAAATCAAAGATTTGCTCCGCGCGTATCGGGCAAT
>JAFLUF010000108.1:0-2958 GCA_022508925.1 Oscillospiraceae bacterium
TCTTTGTCAGTGGGTAGCAGTAGATTTTCTGCCCTTGACATTAATATTATTAGTGGTAAGCTCTCTTGTAAGAAAGCTGAATTTATTACAGGTGAGCCGCCGATCGTTCCCAAAAACAATAGACGGCTTTTTTGAGGAGTAGTCACGCGAAAAGCAAAATTAAAAAAAAATATTTCAATAATTTGCAACATTTTTAAAAATTTCCGGGTATTATATATGATATTTATGAACCATTTCCACTAAACAACAAAGCAAGGAGGCATCGTGATGAAAACTAATAAACTATCCAAAGTCATTGCAATGATGATCTGTACCGCACTTACTGTTATAGCCCTCTCTATTACTGCCAGCGCTGATATGGGACCGAAACCCTCTGTCCGCATTATATTTGAAAATATGGGCGATGAATTGTGCTATGGTACTCTGCTCTCGAAAAATCCCTCTACCGGACCTCAATCCGTTTGGGACGGGATAGATGAGCACGCAAGGTATAAAGAAGGCGACCATTGGTATGGGGATTTTGATTATAATATCTGGAAAGCGTTTGTTGAATACGAGGACTCGGACGGATATTATTTTTTACAGGAAGGGTGGACGGTAAGCGATACAAAGGAGATTGCCTGGACTTATTATCCGCCATACAGTTTTAAAATTCTCTTATATTATCCCGAAACCGAAACCTTTGTGTCAAGTGGGATTTATGAGAAATACGCTTTTGACACCTACTACATTGTGAATATGGACGGAGTTGATATCGGATCGGTGGATTACAACGAAGATATGAGTTCCAACGAACGCATAAACGCTCATCGTTCCTATATGTTCGGGCAGGATCTTCTTTCGCTCGCTGTTCGGATCATCATCACAATTATTATAGAAATGGCAGTGGCGCTCCTTTTTGGTTTTCGACAGAAGAAACAGCTTATGGTTCTCGCTTCGATAAATATCATTACACAAATCATTTTGAATGTGCTGTTAAATGTTATCAACTACAACTCCGGACCATTGGCATTTGTGCTATTCTATGTGCTGTTTGAAATTATTGTCTTTACCCTTGAAGCGATACTGTATTGCACAATTTTGAAAAAGGTATCCGAGAAGCCAAAGAAAAATTGGTACTATGTGCTCTACGCTTTTGTGGCAAACGCTCTCTCGTTCGGTGCGGGATTTGTTATAGCACGGATACTTCCCGGCATATTTTAGTCGCGGGCAAGTAAATCTATTGCAAACCAACTCTCCCTAACAGATCAACCTCAATGTCGTTAATAAAAGCGGATATGAGGTAGTGAAAGAGTTGGAGCTTGTTGCTCAAGGGGCAGTCCCAACAGTGTGAAACTACAGAAAATATGATGTCGATCGAGCATATACTACCTTGTCAAGCGCTATGCAGGTAATACCGAAGCTCAATAATCAAATTTGCCGGCGTTCTTTTCCTCGATCGCCTTGATCACGTTATACGCAAACTCATTATACGGCGTCGGGATCCCCAGCTCCCTGCCCATTTCCACAACGGCGCCCGCGAACATATCTACCTCTGTATGTCTCTTCGCGTCGATGTCCTGCAAGGTAGAATATCTCGCGGCTTTTATTCCCTTTGATACAGAAGCATCCTCCTCCGCCGATAGTGTTATTCCTTTCGCCGCCGCAATTGTAACCACCTCCTCGCGCAGCCGTCTGAAGATATTCGCCGCGTATATACTATCCGAATACGCTCCTACGCCGCAGCCTATAATAGCCTGCGGCAGATTATTGCTGACATTCAGGGCAAATTTTTCCCATATATCAGTTATGATGTCGCGGCTTATATGATAATGAATGGGCGTTCCGTCAAGGAGCGTCTTTACTGCAAGCACCCTCTCGCTCGGCTCCGATCGTCCCGTCTCGCCAAAATAGATCCCGGGTGTTGCTTCGCCGTTGAACTGAATAGTATTTGCCGTTCGCTCGGACGAAATTCTGATCATTGAATAAAGGATATGCTCCATGCCTATTCTGCTGCCGATGATCTCCTCGCTGTTCACGCCGTTCATCAGACTTAAAACAATTGTGTTATCATCAACGATCCTGACAATATCCGAAAGCGCGCCGTCAAGCGCGGGATACTTGACCGCGACCAACAGCAGATCTACGCCCCTTGCCTCTTCGGGTGTTTTCAGGTTTAAGCTGAATTTTTCGCCGTTTATATTGATTCCGTCTTTTTCTAATCTTATACGCCTTTCACCGTCAGCTATTATCCATAGATTTTTTGCAAGCTTTTGGCTTAATCCCCATATAAAATACGCCCCGACCGCGCCCGAGCCTAAAATCGCAACTGTTTTTATCTCTTTCATAATACTACTCCTTTCGGAAGCCTGTTTCCGCTCGCTGCCTTTAATGATTATACAATAATTCTGATGAAAAGTCAAGCCAAAACGATCTTCGCGTGCCTATTTCAAGTCAGAACTCGGTCTGCAGGAGAAATAACGCAAAAGCTCCGATCATGTGCGTGACACGCGGCGTCCTGATTTTCGCCGTGTGTATCAAGGTGATGTGTACCTGTTTTATATTCGCTCAAATGCTGTAATAGAATTCGGTAAGATCAATTTGTATTCATAATAAAAATCAAGCAGATCCTTATTGGAAATTACAACACAGTTTTTTAATTTTCCGCTGTTTATTACTTCCGGGGCAAATAAATATACGACAAAACCCTCATCGTCATAATTCTTATATTCCGGACATTTTATTGAAGATCAGTATAAAACGCCGTCTGTTTCTGCAGGCGGCGTTTTTTAATTTCAATCAGAGCCTGTTCACATAAACCGAAATGCCCAAATTGCGAAACGGATTTTCCTCAGTAATTTTAAATATTAGGCAATTTTTCACAGACACACTGCTATTCGTGAAGAATACTTTTTTCTCTGCCGGAACTGATGGCGGCGTTGCATTCCTCGTCAATTTCCCGGGCAACATCGTCGGGAG
>JAFLUF010000108.1:3058-4317 GCA_022508925.1 Oscillospiraceae bacterium
GAACTGATGGCGGCGTTGCATTCCTCGTCAATTTCCCGGGCAACATCGTCGGGAGATGTTCCCGTAAGGAGATCTCTGATGTGAGTATAGAAAACGTCTCTTACACCGCGCCAGTTGGGAGCGTTCGCGGTGAAATCGACCGCGTTCGCGGAATTCTTATAGAACTGTTCCAGCATAAACACCTGATCCTTGTACCTTTGAGAAACAGAACCGTTCGCGGGAATTCCCCCCGCCTCGTAATCGAGCCATTGTTCATGCTCATAGATATATTTTATGAAGTCTTTTGCGACTTTTATCTTTGTGTCATCGCCGTTGTCGAAGACCTCAAAGCCTGTCACGAAGGAAGTTGCAAGCCCACTGCCGTCAATACTCGGGAAATTCACATATCCCGCGTCAATGCCGTAATTTTCGGGGATCGAAGCGTTATTCGCCGTAACCATCGCAAGCTGACCATTGGTGAAAAGCTCCACCATGTCAACGATCTCCAGAGATTCACAGTAGGGCGGGAACCAGCCCTTTTCCTTGCCCTTGGCGATCCACCGCAAAGCGGCTCTCCCCTCGTCGGAGTTGATGTTGAAATTTCCGTCGCTGTCGAAAAATCTGCTCCCCCGACTGCGTATCAGGACCATTATATGGGTATCGCCCTGATCGTTTTTCGCGTACATCATCATGGGGAAGTGATTATCCGGAAGGTTTTCGGCCAGGGTGTCAAGAATATGATCCCACTCATCGGCAGACCAGCTCTGTATCGTATTTTCGCTGCTGATGAATTCCTCCAATCCCGCGCCTCGGAATAGATCCTTATTATAGAGCAGGATGTTCTGAAGGCTGAGGAATGGCATCATATAGGTTTTCCCGTTGACACGGCTCATTTCCCAGTAGCTTTCATCGATGTCGCCGCGTATTTCGTCCGTGATCACGTCGTCAAGCGGGACGACCCTTCCGTCATGTATGTATGTCGCCATATTGAAATAGCCTTCATAGAGAATGTCCGCGGCGTTGTCGGTATCATAGCTGCCGGGTATGGCGGCAGTCTCATTTGTAAGCTCAAATTTTTTTATGTTGATCCTGACGTCGTAGTCGGGGTAGTTTTTCTCGAAGTCAGCGGCCGCTTTGGAGAGGAAATCATACGCCTGGGTTACATCGGGGTCGCATACAGATGTCATCGCGAGGGTAGGGACTTTGATTGTGAGTTCTACTTTTTCTTTTTCTTTGCTGCAGCCCGAGAAGAGTCCGCAGAACAGAGTGAAAGCAGCAGC
>JAFLUF010000109.1 GCA_022508925.1 Oscillospiraceae bacterium
GTCACAACAAGGAAAAGCTTAAAGTCAGACTGTAGAGAAAGCCCCATATGCTAGGAAGCGGCGCTGCGGCTAGGCTTTGTGCCTGCCGCAGCGGCGCTGACGACACAGATGGGGCTTTATATACAGTCTGAACCGACGCCATTAATGACGCCGGTTCTTAATTTGTTATTTAACTTAACTTAGGGGTCAGATGAATTATCCCTTAACCGCTCCGAGAGCAACACCCTTTACGATAAACTTCGAAAGGAGCAGATAAATAATGATAACGGGCAGGATAGAAAGCGTGATTACGAGATACTTCGCGCCGTTGTCGCTGAGCTTATCAGCCAGCAGCACTGCCTGAACCATCATCGGAATGGTCTTGAGACTGCTGTCGGCGGAGCCGAGCAGCATCGAAGGCGTATAGTAGTTGTTCCAGCTTGTAACGAAAGCGAAGATAGCCTGAACAGCAAACGCGGGCTTGAATATCGGAAGCGCTATCTGCATAAACGTTCTGAACTCTCCGCAGCCGTCGATACGAGCCGCCTCAACAATTTCAAGCGGGAACGAGCTTCTCATGTACTGAAGCATATAGAATACAACAGCGGGAGCCGCTATCGACGGAAGAATAAGCGCGATGTACGCCGAAGGACCGCCGACGAGGTTCAACTGGAACATAAACTGCAGGAAACCTGTAGAAACGACCTGCATAGGAACCATCATGACCGCGAGAATAAAGTTTGTGAAAAAGCCTTTTCCTTTAAAGTCATAAACTACAAGTCCGTATGCGGTCATACCCGAAAAGAACACCGTGAAAACAGTAGACAGACCGGCTACTATCAAGCTGTTTCTGTAACCGTCCCAAAGTCTGAACTGGTTTACAAAGAAGCCCGCGAAGATAGACGGGTCGTTTATCGTCTCGATATTCTTGATGAGACTGCCGCCAAAGAACGCGATACCGCCGTTGATGATCTCATCGTGTCCTCTTGTGGCGTTGCTTATGATAACATAAAGCGGGAACAAGCAAATTATCGTAAGAAGAATGCATACTATAAGTCTGATGATAGAGTGGGTCATCAGGCTTCTTCTGTACGCCTTATTCGACTGATTGTAAGAATCTGCCATAATACCTCACTCCTTTCAACCTTTTTTGCGTTTCTTCTTCGGCGCGGTAGAATCGGTATTGAACTTGTTGATAAGCATACCGAGAACGACCGTGATTATAAACAGTATAACCGAAGCCGCCGCGGAAAGTCCGTAGTTCTTTATACCGCCGATGGTAAACTTCTCGTAAACGAATACCGCTACGGTTCTCAGCGAGTTGTTTACGTTCAGCGCGTTTCCGTTGTGCAGCATGTACGGAATATCGAACATCTGCAGACCGCCGATGAGCGACGTAATTACAACGTAGAAGAAGATGGGCTTAAGTATGGGAAGGGTTATTCTGAAAAACGTGTTCGGTCCGCTCGAGCCGTCGATAGCCGCCGCCTCGTAGATAGAGGGGTCTATGCCGAAGATACCCGACATAAGCAGCAGCATCGTGTTTCCAAACCACATCCACGTCTGAATAAGCATTACGATTATTCGCGAAGACCACACGTCCGATACAAACAGTATCGGCTCCTGGATAAGTCCGGCGTTCAGGAGAATGGAGTTTATCGCGCCGTACTGGCTGTCGTTGAATATCATGAGGAAGATACCCGCAACGGACGCCGCCATGATGATATTAGGCAGGTACATAATTACCTTGAAAAAGCCCGTGCCGGGAGTTTTTATTCTCACGTCGGAAAACCATACCGCCAAAAGCAGCGAGAGTATGATCTGAACCACAAAGTTTCCTACCCAGAGTATAAGCGTGTTTCCAAACGACGTTAAAAACGTCTCGTGATTCTGCTGTGCAAAGACAGAATCTCCGCCGAACAGGATGTACTGGTAGTTCTGAAGACCGACAAACGTATCGAGGTTTGCGGCTTCGTTTCCGGCGTTTCCGAAAAAGCTTAGTCTGACGGTGTTTAACAAAGGATAAAACATAAACAATGCGTAAATGATAAAGAACGGCGCGATGAAGATATACCCGTATTTGGCATAGCTTATCATCTTGCGCGGCTTTGTCGTCGCATTTGCCATAAAAACACCCCTTCTGTTAATTTTTTTTGGTATATATTTTTTTGTTAAAAAAATCAATATACTGCCTGCGGGATCTCTCCCGCAAGCGTATATTGCAAAAACCTATTTTTCAGGTCAGCCTAAACGGACAATCAAACGATGTCAGCGTAGGTCTTACCAACCTCGTTCTTAAACGCCTCAACAGCAGCGTCTACAGTGGAGGTCTCGCCCTTGATAGCGTAGCCCTGAACAGCCTGGTTGAACGCGTTCTTGATTACAGAGTCATACTTTGTAGCAGTAAGGTTGATCTTGGAAGCGCCCGCATAAAGAATGGGGAACTGGTGAGCGCCGCCCTGGAAGAGCTTGTTGGTAAGGCTTGTATCCTTAGAAAGCGTATCCATAACCTTGGTGTTGTTCATAAAGTCACCGGACTTACGAGCGTATCCTTCCATAGATGCAGAATCAATGGTGAAGAACTCGATCCACTTCTTAGCAAGCTCGGGAGTGTTGCACTTGTTGGTTACGCACATATATGTGCCGCCCCAGAACCAGCCTGCGGGACCCTCGCAGAGACCGAGCGTACCCTCAACGTCCTTACCGCCTGCGAAGTTCTCAGCGATAGAACCGCCGCCAACGTTTGTAAGACCCCAAGTAGGCGCGAAGTCGCCGAGAGCCTGACCGTTCTGAACGGTAGCATACCAAGCGTCGCTCCACTGCTCTTCCTTGGTGATATAGCCCTTATCAACATAATCCTTAGCCTTCTGGATAAAGTCGGTAGCGAAGGAGTCAACTACGAGCTTGCCGTCAACAACCCACTGAGAATCTCTCTGGCACTGCATAACCTGCCAGAGACCGCCCTCTGTAGCGCAGATAGCAACACCCTGAGCAGCAAGAGTAGCAGCAGTCTCTTCGAACTTGTTCCAGTCGGAAACCATAGCCTGCATCTCAGCAGCGGACTTAACGCCGAGCTTTTCCTCAGCGGTCTTTACATTGTAAACGAATCCGCCGGGAGTAGCCTGCCAGGTAGCGCCCTTAAACTTGCCGTCATCGCTTGTGCCGAGAGCAAGAGTATACGCGTAAGCGTCGGGGTAGTTGCTCTTGGAAATGCCGATAGTGGAAAGTTCAACGGTGTAGTTGGAGTTGATATAGTTGGGAGCCCACTCTGCGTCGCAGAAGAGGATATCGCCATCCTGAGAACCGTCGAGGTACGTGCCGTAGCCGTCACGCGCGCCTGCGCCGTCGGTACCTATCTGTGCCCACTTGATAAGATTCGGGTCTGTACCGGTCTGCTCGCAGAAATAATCGATAAGAGCCTGCATATCAGAGTTACCAGACCATGCCATAAGGGTGAGTGTTTCCTCAGGCGAAGCCGCGCCGTCGCAGCCGGTGAGGGAAACTGCTGTCAAAGCAGCCGCAGAAGCCATAACTCCTGCAAATATTCTTTTCTTCATTGGTTTTTCCTCCTAAATGTTGTAGCCTCGCCGCGCGTTCCGAATGAGCGCGCCGTGGGCGATCCGAGCCTAACTTTAATACTTAATTAAACGCTCGTTTACATTGTTAGTTTAACATATTTTATTTAGATTTGCAAGTGTTTTTTTGCAAATTTTTTCCTTTGCACAGCCGAAAACGTTTTCAAAAAATCATTATTGTTGATTTTGCTATATTTTTTACTTAATAACTTAAATTATGCTTTTGACACTTTAATGATACAAAAGCTTAATTTTATCGCATTTTCACAAAACTTTCACTTTTTACTTAAAATTTCATCAAAATCAAACGTCAAATGTAACTGATTTGTAACTTTTCTTTTGTGCAAAATGACGATTTTGATAAATCCGCGTAAATTTTTGGTTAATCTGCGGAAATCTGGATATACAAAAAGATTTCGGAAACAAACAGCTTCCGAAATCCGTGATTGTTAAATTAAACTTATACAGGGTGAACCTTGTTTGTCTTATCTGCGTGATCGGCGTCGATTCCGAGCTGCTTGTCGCGGCGGTTCTCGAAGAACTTGGGCGCAACCTTCGGGAACATCGCGTAGGTGAGGATATCCTCAAC
>JAFLUF010000011.1:0-38623 GCA_022508925.1 Oscillospiraceae bacterium
TAAACCCTCATCTGCTTTGTCAGCCGTACCACGGCAACCAGATGGTTAGCCGTGGTACGGCTTTCGCGCATCTGAGGGCTTCTCGACAACCTGAAAAACTGTAAATAATCCGGAGGAATAAAACATGTCCGATTTTAAGCACGAAATTGAACGCCGAAGGACGTTCGCCATAATTTCACACCCCGACGCGGGAAAAACAACGCTGACGGAAAAGTTTCTGCTTTACGGAGGCGCTATCGCCATGGCGGGCGCGGTAAAGGGAAAGAAAAACACAAGGCACGCGGTTTCCGACTGGATGGAAATAGAAAAACAGCGCGGAATTTCCGTTACGTCGTCGGTCATGCAATTCAACTACAACGGCTTTTGCATAAATATCCTCGACACTCCCGGACACCAGGACTTTTCGGAGGACACATACAGAACGCTAATGGCGGCGGACAGCGCGGTTATGGTGATAGACGCGGCAAAGGGCGTGGAAAACCAGACGCGAAAGCTGTTTAAGGTATGCGTTATGAGAAATATCCCTATCTTCACGTTTATCAACAAAATGGACAGAGAGAGCCGAAATCCGTTTGATCTGCTTGAGGAGATCGAACACGAGCTTGGGATAAAGACCTATCCCGTAAACTGGCCGATAGGCTCGGGAAAGGATTTCAAGGGAGTTTACGACAGAGAAAACCGCAGGATAATCTCGTTTGAAATGAACGACGGGATGAACTACGGAACAAAAGAAGTCGCGGCAACAGAGGCTGACCTTAACGACGCGAACCTTGCGGAGCTTATCGGAGAGTCTAACTACAACACTCTCAAAGATGACGTGGAGCTTCTTGACGGAGCGAGCGAGGAATTTGACGCGGAGCTTGTAAACAACGGAAAGCTTTCGCCTGTGTTTTTCGGCTCGGCGCTTACAAATTTCGGAGTAGAGCCGTTTCTTGAGAGCTTTTTGAAGATGACCTCTTCTCCCCTCCCAAGAAATACGGAAAGCGGAACGGTTGACCCGTTTGACGAGAATTTCTCGGCGTTTATCTTTAAGATACAGGCGAATATGAACAAGGCTCACCGTGACAGGATCGCGTTTATGAGAATCGTAAGCGGAAAATTCACAAAGGAAATGGAAGTCCTGCACGTTCAGAACAACCGCGTTATGCGGCTTTCTCAGCCTCAGCAGATAATGGCAAATGACCGCGAGGTTATCGATGAGGCGTACGCGGGAGATATAATGGGCGTTTTTGACCCCGGAGTCTTCTCTATCGGCGACACGATCTGCGCGCCGAAAACAAAGCTTGTTTTCGAGGGTATTCCGACGTTTGCTCCCGAGCACTTTGCGCGTATCCGCCAGAAGGACACGCTGAAGAGAAAGCAGTTTATTAAAGGCACAACGCAGATAGCGCAGGAAGGCGCTATTCAGATATTCTCCGAGCCTCAGAGCGGATTTGAGGAGGTAATTGTCGGGGTTGTGGGCGTTTTACAGTTTGACGTATTGGAATACCGTCTGAAAAACGAATACAACGTTGATATCATCCGCGAAGATCTGTCGTATGAATATATCCGCTGGATAACGAGCGAAAAGCATCTTTCGGGAGGACTTGACGAGCTGAAAAAGCTGGTGCTGACTTCCGATACAAAGCTTATTCAGGACGTCCGTGAAAACTATCTTTTGATCTTCACAAGCGAGTGGAACATAAAGTGGGCGCTTGACAAAAACGAGGGATTGGAGCTGGCGGAATTTAACAGGAATTAAGTAAAACTGTCGATAAGCCCTCATCTGCGTTGTCACAGGCACCGCGGCAGGCACAAAGCCTAGCCGCGGCACCTGTTCCTAGCAGCTGAGGACTTCTCAACAGTTTGAAAGCAGTCTTTATTTTTATATAAAATATGCTGTTCGATACATTTCGGGCAGTTTTTTCTTTTTTCTCCCCTTAATTACATAATACGACGGGCAAATCTGGCAAAATACTCGATGATTTCGCTGTATAATAAGTACAAGCGAGGTGAACTGCTGTGGTGATCTACGCAGATGTTTTAGTTGCGCTTAACCTGTACATAAACTTCTTTTTACTCCGGGGAACGGCTTTGCTTCTCAGGCGAGGTGTTTCGCGCAAAAGACTTGTACTTTCCGCATTTATCGGCGCGCTCGGAGCGCTTATAATACTCGCCCCCGAGCTTCACTTCGCGATCTCGGCGGTATACAAAATCGCCCTCGGCGCAGCAATGACCTTTGTTGCGTTTGGAAAACAGAAACCTTTGGATTTTACGATATGCGCGCTGTTCTTTCTGGTGGTGAATTTTATTTTCGCGGGTGTTATAAACGCGCTGTGGGTATTTTTCGCGCCTGCGGGAATGCTTTATGAAAACGGCATTTTTTATTTTAATATACCAATCGTGGCGCTTATCGCGTTTACCGCCGCGGCGTTTTTCCTGATAAAGCTGATAAAGCTGATCTCAAAAAAGCTGAACAGAAAAGATAAGATCTGCGAGGTCAAAATAGCCGCAAATAATACCGAGGTCTCGCTTAACGGACTGTGTGACACGGGCTGTAACGCGGAGGATCTGTTCAGCAAAACGCCTGTTATTATCTGCGAATATTATAAGATAACAAAAATCATTCCGCCGGATATTGAAAAATATTTCTCAAGCCTGTCGGTGGAAAAAATACGTCTTGTTCCTTTAAGTACCGCGTCGGGCGATACACTTATGCCGATTTTCAGAGCGCAAAGCATATTGATAAACGGCAAGCCTGCGGACGCGCTTATAGGTGTGACAAAAACAAAACTCGGCATGGATATCGACTGTATATTCAATCCGGAAATTATCTCATTATAGGGGGAAATGGCTATGCTGAAAAAATTTCTGAATAAAATACTCGGCATGTTTCGCCGTAAAAAAAAGAATTATGTTCATTACATAAACAGTTCCGAACAGCTTCCCCCGCCGCTTTCAAAAGAGGAAGAAGAGGCCGCGCTTTTACTTCTGGACACGGATTTTGACAAGGCGAGAGATATGCTTATAGTACATAATCTCAGGCTTGTAGTTTATATCGCGAAGAAGTTTGAAAATACAGGGATATGGCTTGAGGATCTTACATCCATAGGCACAGTAGGGCTCATCAAGGCTGTAAGCACCTTCAGCAAGGATAAAAACATAAAGCTCGCTACATACGCGTCGCGCTGTATTGAAAATGAGATACTGATGTTTTTACGGAAATACAGTCAGTACAGATACGATGTTTCAATAGACGAGCCGCTTAATGTTGACTGGGACGGAAATGAGCTTTTGCTGTCGGACATTCTCGGAACGGACAGCGACTGCGTAAACTCTCACATAGAAGAAGAGGTTGAAAAACAGCTTCTGCACGACGCGGTAAATCACCTTGGAGAGCGTGAAAAGAAAATTATGGAAATGCGCTTCGGGCTTAACGGCTGTAAGGAAAAAACACAAAAAGAGGTAGCCGACGAGATAGGAATTTCACAAAGCTACATATCCCGTCTTGAAAAGCGCATAATCAAACAGCTCAGAGAAGAGCTTGAAAAGGTATGCAATTAGAAGTCAGAAATTAGAGATCAGAGGTAAGAAACAGTTGTGTTTAAGGCTCTGCTTTACTGCAGAGCCTTTTTCACTTTATAAAAATACATCATTCATTAAATTTCATTTTTTTAAGAATATCCTGACCGCTTAATGACAATAATACTTGTACATTAAAGTAAGGTCGGGGTGGTTTTTTGTACTACAACAAGGTTGAAATAAGCGGTGTAAACACAAGCAAGCTTAAAGTCCTGAAGGAAGCGGAAAAAACCGAGCTTCTGAAAAAGGTAAAGCAAGGCGATATGAACGCCCGCGAGGAGCTTATCCGCGGAAATCTCAGACTTGTTTTGAGTGTCATACAGAGGTTTACAAATCGCGGAGAAAGCGCTGACGACCTGTTTCAGGTGGGCTGTATCGGGCTGATAAAAGCAATAGACAACTTCGATATTTCACAGCAGGTAAGGTTTTCCACTTATGCCGTGCCGATGATAATGGGCGAACTCAGAAGATATCTGAGAGACAATACTTCTGTTCGTGTAAGCCGCTCGATGAGAGACCTTGCGTATAAGGCAATGCAGGCAAAGGAAAAGCTCACAGCCCAAAACGGCCGCGAGCCTAAAATCGAGGAAATAGCAAAGGAAATCGACGCGCCGCGAAAGAACGTCGTAATCGCGCTTGAAGCGATAAGCGAACCCATCTCGCTTTATGAGCCGGTATTCAGCGAATCGGGAGACACTATTTATGTCCTTGACCAGCTCGGAGACCATAACGACGATATGAACTGGCTTAACGAAATATCACTCAAGGAAGCCATAGCTCAGCTTGGAAAACGCGAAAAGCGGATATTAAATCTGAGATTTTTCAGAGGAAAAACTCAGGTAGAAGTGGCAAAGGAAATCGGCATAAGTCAGGCTCAGGTGTCAAGACTTGAAAAGGGCGCGCTTGATAAGATCAAGAATCGGATATGACCGATTCAAAATGCCGATAAACCCTCATCTGCTTTGTCAGCCGCGCCACGGCAGGCACAAAGCCTAGCCGTGGCACGGCTTTCGTGCATCTGAGGGCTTCTCAACATTTTGAAAGTGTACTTTTTCTACAAACTTGCATCGGATTTAACCGTTTTTTCTCCGCCATCGGTCTTACCTATCCTTTCAAACAATACCGAGGCAATTACTCCTAAAATCAGACATACAAATCCGTAACCCGTGTCCAGATTAAATCCGAAGCCCTCCGGCAGAATAGCGTATACCGAGCCTACTACAAGACCCATAAGCGCCGAATACACCATAAGGCGATTTTTATTTATAAGCATTGATATAAGCTTAGCACCTAAGATTATTCCCAAAACGGCTCCGACAGCAAACGGTATGATCACCCAGAAGTTAAGATCCTTAAGCGCGCCGATTATCGTTTCATAAACGCCTAAAAGCATCATTACAAACGAACCGGAAATTCCGGGAATGATCATCGTTACTGCCGCAAGCGCCGCGCAGCCGATCAATTTCAGTGAAAATACAAGATCAAATCCCGTTATCGACTCCTCAAAACCAAGCGAAAGAATATCGAGTCTATCAAGCACGGAAAGACCGATAACAACTGCCATTGCAATTACGAAAGGCAAGACGCAAAGCGGCTTTGCCTTTTTTTCGGTCGTGCCTATTTTGTAAATAAGCGGAATGCCGCCTAAAATAAGTCCGATAAAGAACATATTTGTCTGCACCCCGAACATATCAAACATCGATGAGATGACCTTTGCCGAAATAAGTATTCCCGAACCCGCGCCCAAGCCGAACGCAATTAGAAACGGCAGGTTTTTGACAATGCTCTTGATCCCCGAGATAGACTCGGTAAGTTTGTCGAAAACTCCGAATATGACAAGCATAGTGCCGCCGCTTACTCCGGGAATAACATTTGCCGTACCGAAAACAAGTCCGCTCAAAAAATATCTGATATATTGGGCAAAACCTTTCATACGCTCTCCTTGATCCTGAAAAGATATTTGACGCCAAAATAAGCCGCCGGCGGTAATACTCCTATAACAATGCTTATTATTACCGCAAACGCGTCGATAGCCGAAAGCCCAAACGCTCCGTTTACACCCGGGACATACACAAACACAAACGTAAGCACAACCGTCGCCAAAAGCGAGATCTTAGACAAAAGACTTGATTTTATAAACGCCTTAAAGGGATTGTTTTCCGAATGGCGAATAAACGCGAAACCGGCAGTTGCGAACATAAACGTTACAAAACCGCAGCTTCGGGCTATTCCCTGATCGATCCCGACCGCTTCGCCTCCGTACATTAGCGCGTAGGAAACCGCGGCGGCTATTCCGGTAAGAACTCCTACGACAGAGCAAAACACCAGATACCGCAGATTGAACTTTCTGTGCGAGATAAAATCCGAGCTTGGCATATGATTATTCATATCGGTTTTGCCGCCCGCATAGCTTATTGCCAGCACCGGAATAAGAATCATCGTAAATAATGCCATAATCGGCGGATTTAACATAAGCTGAGCGTCAACGATAAGATCTCTTATCATTATTACCAGAAAAGCGATATATTCGGCAAATATCAGCGAGACTCCGCGCTTTATGTTTCGGTGCACCTGACGCGCGGAAGCCAACGCCCTGGCGATAGACAGGAAATTGTCGTCGTTCATTACGATATCAGCCGCTTCTCTTACGCTCGGCGAGCAATGCTCGGCTATAGTAAAGCCTACATCGGCTGTTTTAAGCGCCTCGGTGTCGGTAGCTCGGGTCCCTGCCATTCCGACTACTTTTTTGTTTGCCTTGAGCTTTTTAATTATAAGGCGCTTCTGATCGGATGTGATATCGGCGAATATATCAGCTCCAAAATCCACATTTTCGTTTTCCTCAAGCTCGGCGCCCGTAACTACCCTGTCCGAAGGAATTCCGATCATTTTCGCCGTTGCGGCGGAAGAATCGGCTGAGTCCTCACAAAGCATGACAACACGAACTCCCGCGGCGCGGCAAGTTTTGACCGCAGTTGAAACGGAATCCCTCAAAGGCGCGGAAAACGCCACAAAACCCACGAATGTATAGCTAAAGCCCACAGTCCTGTCAAGCTCTTCGGAATTTGCCTCTACACAAGCAAACGCTATAACCGAAAAGCCCTTTTCATAGTATTCCTGATAGCGCTTTTGCGCGGAGATGAGATGCTCTCCACTCAACCTGCACATGGGGAGTATCTGCTCCGGCACTCCCTTTATGCAGTACAGTTTATCACCGCCCACATCCCAAAGCGCTCCGCTTATTGTGTCGTCATCGGGAAGATCTTCAATAAACTCGCAGTTTTCGTAGATCTCCGAAAACCTATCATACGAAAACGACGCCTTTCCCATAAGCGCGCGTTCTGCCGGATTTGAGGAATTCGGCCCGCAGGCAAGCGCGGCGACCTTATACAAAAGCTCCTCGCTGGGGGCGTAAATATCACGTACTTCAAGACTGTTCTTTGAAATAGCGCCCTCTTTTTCAACGCAAAGCACAGACATACTGTTGAGCTTTTCAATATCGTTATAGGATCTTATCACCGCCCCGCATTTCAAAAGCTCGGAACAGCCGCCGACGTAGTAATATCTTATCACGGACTCAATACCCGTGGGGATCAAACAAAGCCCGAGCGTAAGTCCGCTTATGGCAGTGTTTACAAATCCGGTACTTCCGGCAAACCCTATAATAAGCGTAAGAATAGTGATAACAAGCGCCGCGGTGCTGCTTATGGGAATAAGCGAGCGTATAAGTTTCTCAAAACCGGTGTAATATGGGCTTCTTTCGGGAAGCTCGCCGCAATACTGATAATATTTCGTATCAACTCCCGTTGCGCTTACCTTTGCGATGGCAATGCCCGAAAGAACGGTGGTCTCAGCGTAAACAAACGTAGGCTTGAACTCGCTGCTTGAAATTCCGCCCGAATATTTCGCCGCAGGGATATTGCTTCCGGTAAATAAACTCTCATCACAGGTGAGGTCATATGACTCGAGAATAAAGGCGTCTGCCGGGACGCGTTCTCCCTCCTGAACTACGATCAGATCCTCGGGAACGATATACTCCTTGTCAACAAGCTCGACACTTCCGCCGCGGATAACACGCATTTTCATTTTGAATGTTCCGCTGAGCTCATTCAGCCGCTTATCCGCGGATTTTTTGAACCAGATCTCTGCCGCGCAGTAAAGAGCGTCAATGAGAATAGTAACAATTCCCGCGGCGATCCCTATTCCGAAAAACGCCAAAATGCCCGCCACCAGCAAAATTATGACCGACGGCGACAAAACAGCCTTTAGGTACGAAAATCCGTCCTTTTTCAGATTTTTGGTATATATATTTGCCCCGTAGGTGAAAAGTCTTTTTTCCACGTCTTTTGAGGTAAGACCGTAATAATCTCCTCTGAAATCAAAAAACTGCGCCATCTGACATTCCCTCGTTAATTATATTATAGAAAACACTATTTTATTATAGCAAATCCAAACACAAAAATCAAGTACATTATGATTTTAAGACTCGAAAAATATGTCACAGTCCATTCCAGAGAAATTTGTCGAGATCAACGGTGTAGTCATCACGGACTTCTATTCCCTCTGCCCTAAGCAGTTTTGCCTGTTCTTCCTTTCCGCCGAACGCAAACGCCGGCGCAAGCCCGCCAAAGCGGTTTACAACACGGTAACAGCGTATATTTTCCGGGTCCGGATTTGAATGGAGCGCGTAGCCCACGGCTCTCGACCAGCGCGGATTTCCGCACATATTCGCTATCTGCCCGTATGTCGCGACCTTTCCGTAAGGAATCTTCCTCACAATCTCGTAAATCTTCTCAAATGTCGTCATTATTTACTCCAAGAACCTCTGACCTATAATTTCTAACTTCTAATCTCTAGCCTCTAATTCATACCTCTCGCTTTTCATCGGTGTACAAAATACGCTCGAAATCGGTATTTCGGGTGTCCATATCGCCGAGGTAGATGCGCTCGTGTTCGGGGACAGCATCGTAAGCCTTTCTTAGCTGTTCCCTGTTGATGTCCGACGGCTCGACAAGATACGCGTGATATGCCCTCTGACAACGCTCGTGAGCGTCGGGCTTGTTCTGCACGCGCAAGGACTTTTCCTTGATTTCTTTAAGCTTTTCGGAAGGCTTGACGGAACTTATCGTTTTACATTCCGCTTCTCCCAATGCTCCGAACGACACCGTATCACCGTCTTTTACAGAGGTTTGCAGCGTCTTGTCCTCAAACAGCTTTTCAATTTCCTCAAGCGTGAAAAACTGCTCTCCCAAGCCGTCAACCGAAAAGGTTCCATCCGAGTAGATATTCATCTGCGTAAGCGTTATTTTTCCATCGTTTAGCAAGAGAATGTTCGATTTATCTCCGTCAATCAACTGATATCCGTAGCGTCCGATGATTTTACACGGAGTGGGTTCGGCGGTAAAGCCGACATGATAGTCCTTCCACTTTGCCTTCTCGCGTTCGGTCGTCTTGTAGATGTTTGCCATTTCGGGGTTCAGTGACCTCACGGTTTCCCGAATGAACTCATTATAACTTTCGTTGTTGAATTTCCAATCGGCTTTGATGATCTCCAGCCAACACAGCCCGTAAACGCTTAATCCTTTGCCTTCGGGAACGCAAGGCGTAAGCCACCCTCTGTTAAGCTGATAAGGCACATCCGAAAGGTCGGTCTTGTTCCAGCAGCTAATCGTGCCGTCCTCGTAAACTCCCATATTGAGCCAGAAGTAATTTACGTTATGAATTACAGCGGGGACTGTCACTCCCTCAATTGTCTGTTTTCTGTAAACCTTTCCCATAACCTCTCCTTTACAAATCAAGGGCACTGCCTAAGCACCGCCCTTGAAAAATTATCCTATTTTCTTCTTTTTGGGAAACCTTACGGACTTGGCGCGCGACTCGTCGCGGGTTATGACCGGCTCGCCCGTGCCGTTTACACAGTCCTCTGTGATAGAAATTTTGCATATCGTATAGTCACTCGGAGCGGTAAACATAACCTCCCTGAGCAGTTTTTCCACAATAGAGCGGAGACCTCTCGCGCCCGTTTTGGTCTCGATCGCTTTTTTAGCTATTGCCTTAAGCGCGCCCTGCTCAAACTCAAGCTCGATATCGTCCGCCTTGAACAGGCACTTATACTGCTTGATAAGCGCGTTTTTCGGCTCGTCAAGTATTCTTACAAGCGCGTCCTCGTCGAGCGCCTCAAGCGGCACGACAACAGGGAGTCGTCCGATAAGCTCGGGAATTATGCCGAATTTGACCAGATCCTGCTGTGTAACTTTCTCCAACAAGTCCGAGCTTTCCTTGTCCTTCTGCGACTTTACATCCGCGCCGAAGCCCATAGCCGAGCTTGAAACACGCTGGGCGATCGTCTTTTCAATTCCCTCAAACGCTCCGCCGCATATAAACAGGATATTTTTTGTATTTACCTGGATAAACTCCTGCTGGGGGTGTTTTCTGCCGCCCTGAGGAGGAACATTTGACACTGTGCCCTCGATTATCTTAAGAAGCGCCTGCTGAACGCCCTCGCCGCTGACATCGCGTGTAATTGAAGTGTTTTCGCTGCGGCGGGAGATCTTGTCGATCTCGTCGATGTAGATAATTCCGTGCTCGGCGGCTTCTATGTCGAAATCCGCAGCCTGAACCAGACGAAGAAGAACGTTTTCAACGTCCTCTCCGACATAACCCGCTTGTGTAAGCGTAGTCGCGTCGGCAATGGCGAACGGCACATTAAGAAGCTTTGCGAGACTCTGCGCGAGCAGGGTCTTTCCTACGCCCGTGGGTCCGAGCAAAAGCACGTTTGACTTCTGAAGCTCTACCTCGTCCTCTTCGCTGAGCTGTGTCAGAATGCGCTTATAGTGGTTGTAGACAGAAACCGCAAGTACCTTTTTCGCCTCGTCCTGTCCGATGATATATTGGTCGAGATAAGCCTTTATATCCTCGGGAGTAAGAATGCTTTCGGGGTCAGGCATAAACTCCGAGTGTCTGCCCTTGGCTGACGGACGTCTGAGACCCCTCGCGGGCTTTATATCTCCGCTGTCGACAAGAAGATTATACGAAGCCACCACACAGTCGCTGCAGATAACGCTTCCCTCGTTTCCGCCGAAAAGCATACGCGCCTGAGATTCGTTTTTTCCGCAAAATGAGCAGGTCATCATCGGTTTTTCCCCCCGTCTTGATTACTTGTCGTTATTCTCGCGCGAATCGTAGACCTTGTCGATAAGACCGTACTGAAGCGCCTCTTCGGCTGTCATAAAGTTGTCGCGCTCGGTATCCTGACAAACCGTGTCATATGGCTTTCCGGTGTTTTCACTGAGAATTTTGTTCAGGCGGTCTTTGGTGCGTTTCAGATAATTCGACCTTATCATGATATCCGTTACCTGTCCCGAAATTCCGCCGCCGGAAATAAGGGGCTGGTGTATCATGATCTCGCTGTTGGGGAGAGCTATGCGCTTTCCCTTTGTACCGGACGAGAGCAGAAACGCGCCCATAGAAGCCGCAAGTCCCATACAGATAGTCGATACATCGCACTTTATATATTGCATAGTGTCATAGATCGCCATTCCGTCGGAAACCGAGCCTCCGGGGCTGTTGATATAAAGAAAGATATCCTTGTCGGGATCCTGTCCTTCGAGATAGAGAAGCTGTGCTACGACAACACTCGCCGTCGCCGAATTTACCTCGTCATGCAAAAGTATGATGCGGTCATTGAGCAAACGGGAAAAAATGTCGTAAGAACGCTCTCCGTGAGCGCTTTGCTCTACAACATAAGGGATATAAGCCATAGAATTATCTCCTTTCAACGAAGAGATTATTCGGTAACCTCTTCAATAACTGCGCTGTCCTTTACGAGGTCAAGCGCCTTTTCGATCTTAAGATCGTCTATGAGCGTTTTCTCGGGGATAGCCTGCTTTACCCTGTCAACATCCATCTTGTACTGCTCGGCAAGCTCCGCTATTTCCTTGTCAACTTCCTCCTGCGTGATCTCAAAGCCTTCAATCACTGCGATCCTTTCAAGCGCAAGACGAAGCTTTACCTGACGCTTTGAGTTTTCCTCGAAATTTGCGCGGAACTGAGCGGCAGTCGTGCCGGTATACTTGAGATAATCCTGTACGCTTATGCGGGTGCGCGCGCTCCAGTCACGTATAAGCTCGTCGGTGTGACGCTCGTACATCGCGTTGGGAATTTCCGCCTTCATATTGGCAAGCAGCGCCTCGGCTATTGCCGCGTCGACCTCGTTTTCGGCTTCTTCGGCGTTTCTCTTTTCAAGATTTTCGCGTATCTCGGCCTTAAGCTCGTCTACAGTATCCTTTTCGGAAACGTCTTTTACGAAATCGTCGTTAAGCTCGGGAAGCTCCTTGGACTTTATCTCATGAAGCTTGCACTTGAATACCGCGGGCTTGCCCTTGAGGGACTCCTCCTGATAATCCTCGGGGAAAGAAACGTTTACGTCAAATTCCTCGCCGATATTCTTTCCCACAACCTGCTCCTCAAAGCCGGGGATAAAGGTGTGCGAGCCTATCTCAAGCGGGAACTTCTCGCCCTTTCCGTTTGCAAACGCAACGCCGTCCACAAAGCCTTCAAAGTCGATCACCGCGGTATCGCCGTTTTCAACTGCTCTGTCCTCAACGGTTATAAGTCTCGCGATCTTTTCGCGCATAGAGTCGATCTCTTTGTCGATATCCTCGTCGGTTACAGTCTTGACGGTTTTCTTGACCTTTAAACCCTTATAATCGGAAATTTCTACCTCGGGCTTTGTGATAAACTCGGTTTTGAGGGTAACGCCGTTTTCCTTGCTTACCTCTGTTATTTCGGAATTCTGAACATCAACTACCTCTTTGCCGAATTCCTCAAGAAGCTTGCTGATATTCTCTTTATAAAGCGAATCAACCGCGTCCTCATAAAACACGTTTTCTCCGTACTGTTTCTCGATCAGCTTTCTCGGAGCCTTTCCCTTGCGGAAGCCGGGAACCGATATCCTGGATTTCTGACGGTTGTATGCCGCGTTGACTGCCGCCTCAAACTCGTCCGCTCCGAACTTTACTTCGAGTGTGTAAGTATTTACCGCCGTGTTGTTCTTTGATATGATTTCCATTTTATTATTCCTTCCTTGTCCGTTCGGGCAATGCTCGTTCGGTCGATGCTCGCTCGGACGATTATTTTACGAAGCTGTAGCCTCGCTGTTTGAATTTTTATTCGCTTACCTTTACAGGGTCAAACCCCAAAGAATCCGCGGAAACAAGAATGTACTCTATCCCGCCGCGCGTGCCGTTTACAGCGCCTCTTATGGCGGACCCGTGCAAATGCGCGTAATAACACCGCTTTACGCCGTATTTCTGCAAAACCTCTATTATCGGGCGGTTTTCCTCACTCCGATAAATGGGCGGATAATGTATAAACGCCACAAGCTCTCCTCCAAGCTTAACGCCCTCGCTAAGAGAACTGCTGAGCCTCCCCGCCTCTCTCGCGAGGACCTTTTGGTCGGCCGGCTCGCCGTTTTCGCTTATCCAGCCGCGTGTCCCGCAGACCGTAATACCGCCTACCCTGAACGCGCTGTTAAACAGAAAGCTTATGCTCGTAAAACCGTTTTCCTCCAAAAACACTCTGTTTTTGTTCATTGTCTGCCACCAGAGATCGTGGTTTCCCTTTACGAGGATTTTCTTTCCCTTAAGCTCTTTATGGATAAACTCAAGGTCGTTTCTGCTGTCCTCGAGTTTAAGCGCCCACGAATGGTCGCCGATAAGCACAACGGTGTCTTCGTCCGTTATCTTGGCGTTCCAATTTTCCTTAAGTCTGTCAATATGGTTAGACCAGCCCGCAAAAATGTCCATGGGCTTGTCGGTCCCGAGCGAAAGGTGCAGATCGCCTATCGTATACAGCATCAGCTTTTGAGAAAATCAAGGACCGCGCCCGTCATTTCCTGCTTTTCAACGTAGCCCGTGAATCTTACCGCCTTATCCTTTGTCGCGGCAAGAGGCGCGGGGATCTTTGTGTCCGTAGCCTTTTCAAGACGCGCTATAAGCTCAAACTCGTCCTCGGGCTGTTCACCGCCGTTTACGGCGTCAAACACCGCTCTGCCGAACTTATACGGATTTGCGGTAGAGGCGATTATTGTCTTTGTCGCGTCGCCCGTTTTCGCCCTGTAATCCTCGTATACCTTTACCGCAACGGCGGTGTGGGTGTCAAGCAGATAATGCTCTTCTTCAAAAGTCTTGCGTATCTGAGCCTTTGTCTCATCATCGGAGCAGAATCCCGCGTAAAACTGCTCGGAAAGCTGTTTCTTTACATTTTCGTCTACCTCGTATCTTCCGCTGTTCTTAAGCGAGGTGAACCACTCGTTTATAAGCGAGTCGTTTTCTCCCGTAAAATGGTACAGCAGTCTCTCGAGATTTGACGAAATAAGTATATCCATTGACGGAGAAACCGTCGTATAGAACTTTCTGTTCCTGTCATAAACGCCGGTATTGATAAAATCGGTCAGCACATTATTGCTGTTGGAAGCGCAGATAAGCTTGTTTACAGGGATACCCATAAGCTTCGCGTAATACGCCGCTAAGATATTTCCGAAATTTCCCGTGGGAACTACGATATTTACCTTTTCACCGTATTCTATCTGCCCGTCCTTTACGAGCTGAGCGTATGACGAAACATAGTAAACTATCTGCGGAGCAAGTCTGCCCCAGTTTATCGAGTTTGCGCTCGACAACAGAATATTGTTGTCCGAGAGCTTGTTTTCTGTGTCTTTATCGGTAAAAATCGCCTTTACGCCGTTCTGACAATCGTCAAAGTTTCCCTTTACGGCGCAGACGTTTACATTTTTGCCGTCCTGAGTGGTCATCTGGCGCTTTTGCATCGGAGAAACGCCGTCCTCGGGGTAGAAAACGCAGATAGAAGTTCCGTCCACGTCCTTAAATCCCTCGAGCGCCGCCTTTCCCGTATCACCGCTTGTCGCGACAAGAATGGCTATCTGCTTTCCCTTTACCTCTTTTTTGGCGGAAGTGGTAAGAAGATAAGGCAATATCTGAAGCGCCATATCCTTAAACGCGCAGGTGGGTCCGTGCCACAGCTCAAGAATATATCTGCCGTTTTTCAGCTTTGTTATCTCGGCGATGTTGTCGCTGTCGAAATTCTTGCTGTTGTACGCGCTTTCAACGCAATGCTTAAGCTCCTCGGGAGTAAAATCCGTAAGGTACTTTGAAAAAACATCATATGCCCTGTCGGAATACTTTTTATCGCCAAGACCGAGTATCTCCTCTTTTGTAAGCGCCGGAATGCTTTCGGGAACGAAAAGTCCGCCTTCGTCCGAAAGTCCCTTTACTATCGCGTGCGCGCTCGATACATTAAGAGAAGAATTTCTTGTGCTTCGATAATTCATGATCGTCATTCCTTTAATAAATAATCAATTCAGTTTTCTGTATATATCCCGTCAGCCGAAAACGCGTCTTCGTAAATATCTATCCGTGTTACGGCGCCGCTTCCTTTGGCAATAACTACCTCAGCGATATCGTAGCGCGGCTGTAGATCAACAGGATTTTCCGAAAGGTAAGCGTCCGCTGTAAGCACGATCCTGCGCTGTTTTGAAAAATCGACCGCCTCAAGCCCGCTTACCATACTGTTGTATTTTCTTGTTTTGACTTCGGTGAAAACAATAAAACCGCCCGTTGTCGAGATTATATCTATCTCGCCCACGCGTTTATGAAAGTTTCGGCAGATTATCGTATGGCCTCGCCTTTCAAGCTCAGCGCAGACCGCGTTTTCACCGAGCGTTCCTTTTATCTGCTTATCTGTTTTCATCGGTTTGTTTAGCCGCGAAATGCTTTTTCAAAAAGCTCTTTCGGTGTATAGGACAAGCGCCGTGCTTGTCTATCGCCTCATAGTGCGCCTTTGTTCCGTAACCTGCGTGCTTGTCAAAGCCATACTCGGGATAAAGCTTTGACTGCTCGTTCATATACCTGTCACGCGATACCTTTGCCAGAATCGACGCCGCGGCTATCGCCTCGCTTTTCGCGTCGCCGCCGATGACATTCCGCGCTGTAACTCCGTCAATTTCGGGGAGAACGTCGCCGTCAACCAGAACAATTCCCGCTTTCTTGGACAGCCCGTCAAACGCGCGTTTCATAGCGAGCAGGTCTGCCGAAAGGATATCGGTATGCTCGATTTCCGCGACTGTCGCTATTCCAACGCAATACGCCGCCGCTTTTTCGATTATTTCGTCGAAGATAAGCTCTCGCTTTTTCTTCGACAGCTTTTTACTGTCGTTAAGTCCGCTTATCGGCTTGTTCGGGTCTAAAATGACCGCCGCCGCGTAAACGTCGCCCGCAAGAGGACCTCTGCCTGCCTCGTCTATTCCGCAGACAACGCCGTATTTTTCAAAAACCGCTCGGTCGAAATCCCGCAGAGTTTCCGCGGAAATATCTTCAAGCTGAGTAGCCTTGCTTTTTGTATGTTTACCCATAAATCAAAAACGCGCTTATTCCGCGTAAACCTCGTCAAGCGTAATTCTGCCTATCTTACCTCCGCGGAACTCGTCCAGAAGCGTTATCGCCGCGCGCTCGATATCCGGCTCGCCGCCCGAAACGAGCATTCCGCGCGAACGGGCAATTTCCTCAAGGACATTCCCTTCGCCGCCTATTTTATATCTTGCTCTCAGTAGCTCGGGAAAGCGCTCCGAAAGAAGCTCTCCGAGAGCTTCCGCAAGCGCCGCAGTGTCCATTATCTCGTCCTTTATGGCTCCCGTAAATGCAAGCTTCTTCGCCGCTTCCTTATCGTCAAACTTCGGCCACAAAATTCCCGGCATATCAAGAAGTTCCACGTCTTTGTCGATCGACACCCACTGCTTTCCGCGGGTAACTCCGGGTCTGTCGCCGACCTTTGTGCGCTTTGAGTTTGCCATTCGGTTTATAAACGAGCTTTTGCCGACATTGGGAATTCCCACGACCATAAGCCGCAGGGCTTTCCCTATCATTCCGCGGGATTTCCTGCGCTCGATAAGCTCGGAAAGCTGTTTTTTTACAGCAGGCAGAAACTTGTTTATTCCCTTTCCGCTGCGGCAGTCACACACGATAACACAAAATCCGCGCTTTTCGTAATAACTCCGCCAGCGCGAGGTCGCGTTTTCGTCAGCGACGTCACATTTATTCATTATTATTACGCGAGGCTTGCCCGCGCATATCTCATCGATAACGGGATTTCTGCTGCTTTCGGGTATCCTTGCGTCTATGACCTCGACGACCGCGTCCACAAGCTTCAGATCAGCCTCGATAAGACGCCGTGTTTTCGTCATATGCCCGGGAAACCACTGTATATTTCCTACCTCGCTCATTTACAGCCACTTCATTCCGCCAAGCGGGAAAATCCGGAAAATCGCCTTTCCCATAATATAGTTTTCGTCCACAAATCCGACAAGCCTGAGATCGCGGCTGTCGTGAGATACCTTTCGATTGTCGCCCAAAACAAACACGCAGTTTTCGGGAACGACATAATCCGTGTCGGTCTCTACCCAGCCGTTATACTTCTGATTCGTCGGACCGATGATATAGTCCTCCGTCAGAAGCTCGCCGTTTCGATAAACCTCGCCGTTTTCGAGATCAAACCTTACGGTATCTCCCGCAACACCGATCACGCGCTTTATTATGGGCTCTCCGTAAAGACCCGTATCGGAATTTACCAGCTTGTCTGTGCGGATAACGACGACATCCCCCACGCTCGGCGCATAAAAGAAATTTGTGGTTATGACAACGTCGTCGTCCTGCAATGTATCACACATAGATGTGCCATCAACGGATATCGCGCGGAATAAAAACAAATTTATCAGTATAACAGCCACGGCGGTAAACACTATGGTACATACCCAATCCACCGCGTTGGAAAACGGCTTGTCTTCACTGGTTTCTGTTTCTCCCGCTTCAGCCGTTATCTCGGCGGCTTCAACGGACTCCGGCTCTGAGGCAGAGATTTCCGCCGCTTCGCCTGCTTCGGATATTTTGTCAATATTATTGGCAGGAGCCTTTTCGGCTTCCTGCTCAAATTTCTCGTCAATATCGTTCATAGCACAACTCTCTTTGCGTTTTAAGTGCTTATGCCCTTTTCGGGCACAAGCACCCATTCAGCGGAGATCCGCCGAAAATCAGACTCTCGACTTAACCTTGGCAGCCTTTCCGACTCTGTCACGCAGATAATAAAGTTTAGCTCTGCGAACTTTACCGTTTCTGACTACCTCGACTCTGTCAACGGACGGAGAATGAAGCGGGAAAACTCTCTCTACGCCGCAGCCGTGCGTAACACGTCTTACCGTAAAGGTTTCGTTGATACCGCCGTGCTTTTTGGCGATAACGGTTCCCTCAAACATCTGGATACGGCTCTTGTCGCCTTCTTTGATGCGAACGTAAACCTTTACCAGATCTCCGACCTCGATCTGCGGAGCGGCTTCTTTCATGCTGCTCTGCTCAATGATTTTCAGTGCGTCCATATTTCCTCCTGATGATTTTCGGATATTCTTGAATGCGGCTTATTCCGCGCATATAATTTTCGCAAAAGGTCATTTCCTTTTGATTCAGCGGACTATCCGTTTTTTAATGTTAGGGAAAAGCTTTTCCCGTGCATTAAACACACGCCGGAAATTGCGCTTATTTCAGGGCACAATTATCCCGACGGATACCAAATGCCTAATTATTATAACACTATTGATAAAAAAAATCAAGTAGTTTTATAAACTTTTAACAAAATTTATCAATTTTTTTCTCAAAAGAAAGATGCCTTAAGTATTTTCCGTCAAATTCCTCTGCCAGACGCTCGGAAATATCTTCTGTGTTTTTCACGATCTCGTATGCTTCCTCGCGATATTTTTCCGACAGCAGAAAGTTTTCCGCGCCGCGAATGACTGAATTTCCGCAGAAACTCGCTTTGAGATATTTTTCGGGAACGGCGCCTATTGCCGTCATTGCGCGAAAACCGTAGTCATTGGAAAACGGCGCGCCGGAGAGATACGGCTTTTCCGTGCCGAACAGCTCAAATGCCGCCGCGCACCTTGCCATATCGGACTGTATAACGCGGATATCGCTCTGAGAGATGAAAAAATCCTCGCCAATGGCAAACAGATCGCGGTCGGTCATTATTCCGTCGCTGTCGATAACTCCTTCAGAAAGCATTATCCGAGACGCGCAGACCGCTCCCGCCGGTGATATCCCAAGACTGTCGCCGTCGCCGACCACCTCGTATTCAATAATGCCGTTTTCGCTTCTTACCGCGTCGATAGCTCCGTTTTCACAGGGCATTCCGCTTTCGAGCGCCGTTCCGTCAAACGCTCCCGAAAGAGGAAATCCCGCGCAGCGCAGCGTTTCCCCGTTTTTTTCGGCAACACATATATTTGCGCCCAAATCGGCGACAAGAAAATTACCGTTTGGAATTGTAAGCAAAGTCGCGGTAAATCTTCCGCTGAGCGCCATTGAGATATACGGAACAAACACAAGCTCCGTTTCGGGATCAAGACCAAGATCCGCCGCCGAAAGCTCCTCTTCGAGGCGATTTGAAACAAAAACCGACGCCGCGATAGCCGCGCCTTTCACCGCCGATGACGGAACTCCAGCGCTGCGCATCGCCGTGACTGAAAGCCTTCTCAGCGTTTCGGCGGTGTTTTCGGCTGTTATCTTCACTCCGTACAAGGCTGTGCGGGAATACGGGCGGTTAAGCGCCGCGTCAAACAGCTCTATCACGGCGCAGTTAGCGGTAATATCACACGCAAGTATCATTTCCGCGCTTCTTTCGGTTCGGAATTTAGCGCTTGACGCGTGTACCTCACTAAGCATTTGTTGTTCCGCTTTGTTTTCTGAGCTGATCGTATATCTCGGTCAACACGTTCTCATCTTCGCCATTACCCGAAAAAATACCGGCGATACGGTTTGATATAAACGCGGTCGTACCATTGACTGTCACGGATATTCCCACGCTTGTTTCGACCCAATTACCGCCGAGGTTCTTTATTATCATGACTCCGAAAAAGCCCGTAACCGCCTTAACATAGCTCGCAAGAATTTCATTTGTCGGAGGCTCCTGAGCGAAGCTTTCCTTGATCGCGCCCAAGATTTCGCATAAATCAGCCAAATTCTCCTCGTCAAAATTCATCTCAATATTCACGGTCTGCTGCGCGAAGTCGATAAAATCCAGCGCGTAGCCAAGCATTGAAAGCTCATGCGTCGGTTTTACCTCGCCGCTTTTCACCTTGCTCATTCTCTCGGAAAGCTGTTTGTCAAGCTCTTTGGGCGGAAGCGAATAGTCAAATGTGTTTTCTATCACGCCGCCTATCTCGATATTCAATTCATCCATAAAAAACTCCTTTTAAGACTCGTCTGTATTTGATATGCCGCTTTGCTTTTTGAGGAAGTCGTAGATCTCCGTCGCGGCGTTTTCATTAGGGTTTGCCCCCGAGATCACGCCTACCGACTGATTTGTGATAAACGCCGCCGTGCCGTTTACTATGACCGACATTCCCGCGTTTGAATCGATCCAGCTTCCGCCGAGATTATTTATTATTATACAGCCGAGCAGACCGGCGGTCATATTGACCCAAGTCGCAAAAATATCGTCGGACGGGGTTTCCTCCGCGTAGCTTTCTCTCATCATCAGAATGACCGCCTGTAATTTTTCGAGACTTTCCTCGGAAAAATCAAGCTCGATATCGAGATTTTCCTTTGCGAAATCCACCAGATCAAGCGCACAGCCGAGCATTACCCATTCGGGAGTGACCGCGCCCTTTTTCTCGCTGTTTAAAAGCTCGTATTTTTCCGTAAGCTGTTTGTCAAGCTCGCTTAATGGCAGGCTGTAATCGAATTCATTGGGGATAGGCTCTCCGAGTTGGATCTCGCTAAGATCGTTTTCATTTGTTTTTTCGCTCATTTTCATTCTCCTTTACGATTTTATTGCTTATTGAGATTCTACCATATAAAAATGTTTTTGTCAAGATAAAAAACTATTGCAAAAGTCATTTAATTATGATATACTTATACTTGGTGTGATGTCAGGCAGATATTTTCAATGAAAGCGGGGATTTAACTTGAAGCTGAATATTGTTCTGGCTCAGCCGCAGATACCGCAGAACACGGGAAATATCGCGCGCACCTGTGCGGTCACGGGGGCGGCGCTCCATATAATAAAGCCGATGGGCTTTACACCGACGGACAGACAGCTCAAACGCGCGGGACTTGACTACTGGCACTATCTTGACATTTCTTACTACGAGAGTTTCGATGATTTTTTCACGTATCAAAGCGGACAAAACGGGAAATGCTTCTTTTTTTCGACTAAGGCGCAAAACCGCTATACCGACGTTTCCTATCCCGACGGCTGTTTTATTGTTTTCGGCAGAGAGGACGCGGGACTTCCGGAAGAACTGCTGTTTAAAAACAGAGAAAGCTGTGTCAGGATACCGATGATGCCGACGCTGAGAAGTCTCAACCTCTCAAACAGCGTAGCTATCGCGGCGTATGAGATATTGAGACAGTGGGATTTTCCCGAGCTGCAAAACGAGGGGACGCTTACAAAATTCGACTGGAGCAAGGTCGATCAGATTTAAACGTATATAATTTGAAAGGAAATATACAATTATGAGCAAAAAGGTTAAGATCATCACAGACAGCGGCTGTGACATTACACGCGAGTCAGAAAAGGAATGGGAAGAGTATCTTACGATAATACCTTTTGTCGTAACTGTTCAGGGAAGAGAATATCTCGACAGGATAGATATCCTTGAGGATGATTTCTACCAGATCCTCAAGGTGCAGGAGGAAATTCCCAAGCACTCGCAGATAACGCAGCTTCAGTTTGAAGAAAAATACCGCGAGCTTTATGACGAGGGCGTAAGGGAGATCATTGTGGACGTTATAAACGCCGAGGGCTCGCAGACGTTTTCTCAGTCAGTCCTTGCGGCGCAGAACATACAAGAGGAACTTCCCGATCTGAAGATACACAATGTGGATTCCAAAAACTATTCAATACATTACGGCTATCCCATTATCGAGGCATGCAAAAAGCTGAGCGAGGGTCAGAGCACAGAAAGCGTGGTCGCGTATCTCAGGGACTGGGCGGAGCATTCGGAGTCATTTATAGTCGGCTTTGGGCTGAGGCACATGAAGAAATCGGGAAGAATTTCGGCGGCGGCGTCATTCCTCGGAGAGCTTATGGGTCTGAAACCGCTTATCATGCTGCATGCCGGGACTACCGCGGTCCTTAAAAAGGCGCGCGGAGAAAAGGCGGTCATAGACGCGGCGGTTGAGACGATATCCTCGAGAATAATCCCGAAAACGCCGTACTGTGTTATTACAACAACACGTCCCGAGCTTGAAAAGGAGCTTATTGAAAAGCTGACGAAAAAGCTCGGCTACGCGCCCGCCTATGTCAGCAAGTGCGGAGTTGTGGTGAGCTGTAACGCGGGACCGGAATTCATAGGCATATTTATCAAATCAAAGGACCACAGCATCGACTGAACTCACAAACAAGCTTTTGAGGTTTTTAATTTCTAACCTCTAACCTCTGATTTCTAACTTCTAAAAGGAGCAGCCACTTGGAAGCAGTTGAATATATAAAGGATATATTTCAGAATTTCGTAAAGATATTTCAATCGATAAATTTCTTTGATATTCTTGATATCCTTATCCTTACGTTTTTGGTATACTATATCATAAAGCTTATGCGCGAAACGCGCGCTATGCAGCTTTTAAAAGGCATTTTTATTGTCATAATAGTTTATTTTCTCGTGCAGGCATTCCAGCTTAAGGCTATGAGCTTTCTTTTCGACAACTTTTTGCAGGTCGGGATAATCGCGCTTATCATAGTTTTCCAGCCGGAACTCAGAAGGATACTTGAAAAGGTCGGCGGAACAAAGGTCACGACCTTCGCGCAGTCGGTCGAAAAAAACGCGTCAAACGCTTCCGCGAGGGAAAGAGCTATCGCGGGCATAGCGGACGCCTGCTCGAGACTTCATGATTCGAAAACGGGCGCGCTTATAGTTATCGAGCGCGCTACAAAGCTCGGAGATATAATCGAAAAGGAGACCACCAGCATAATAAACGCCGAGTGCGAGCCGGAGCTGTTCTGCAACATCTTTTACAATAAAGCCCCGCTTCATGACGGAGCTGTAATTATCCGGGACAACAGGATATTCGCGGCGGGATGTTTTCTGCCGAACACGCAGAAAGACCAGTATCTTTCGACAGATCTCGGCTCCCGTCACAGAGCCGCGATAGGAATGAGCGAAAACTCCGACGCGGTGGTGGTTGTTGTTTCGGAAGAAACGGGCAATATCTCCGTGGCGCTTGACGGACAGCTTTCGCGCGACTTATCAAGAGACAGCCTTATTTCAATTCTCAGAAAGTATATGCCCGGAACATCCTCGGACAAAAAGAAAAAGACAAGGGCAAAAAACGGCTGACCGTTTGTCTTACCACAAGGAGCTGAAATATGAAAAACCTGTTGTTTAATTTCTTGAATGACATAAAGCGGAACTATCGGACGCTTATTCTCGCGTTTATTATAGCGGCGGCATTCTGGATAGTTGTATCTATACAGGTATTTCCCACTATCGAGACCGAGATATCGGGAATAACGATAGAGGCAAATCCGACGGAATATATGCTTTCAAACAATCTCCAGATCGTGGAGGAGCTGTCGGAGCTTGTAAATATCCGCATAGAGGGAAAGCGCTTTGATATAAGCGGACTCAGGGCGGACGATTTTTACGCGTCGATAGATCTGTCGTCGGTGCGCTCTGCCGGAACATACAGCTTTACGGTCGATGTTTCGGCGAAATCGAATTTTGACTATTCCATACTTGACACAAACCCTTTTAAAGTTACGCTTACTGTCGATGAGATAATTTCAAGGGAATTTGACATAGAAGGAACCGCGCCGGACATCAGTCTCCCGGAGGGATATTACGCGGGAGACATAACCACCTCTCCCGAAAAGATCACAATAACGGGCTCGGCGTCTGTTGTAAACAAAATAACCAAGGTAGAGGCCCGCTCGGGATATCACGGGGATATAATCGAATCTCTCCATACCAACAGCGATATAATCATCTACGGCGAAAACGGATCGCGCATACTTGCCGACAATCTAAAGCTCTCGCCCGAAAAGGTCTCGGTGGAGATCCCGATTTACAGACAGAAGGAGCTTCCTCTCAATATTGTCATCAACTATCCGTCCAATTTCGATACAGACAGTCTTAAGTATGAGATACAGCCGTCGTCTATTATAGTAGCGGCTCCCGGCAATCTCATAGACAATATAAGCAAGCTCGATATCGGCACGATAAATCTTTCGGATATCAGTCTCAACAAGAGCACATATTTCACTATTCCCCTGCCCGACGGCTATAAAAATCTTTCTGGCAACAACACGGTAAAGATAGAATGGGACACCGAAAACTACGGAACGCTCAATATTCCCGTAAGGACGGAAAATATAACCGTAACAAACACTCCCGACAACTTTGATATTACACTTACAACACGCAATGTAAACTTTACGGTTGTCGGACCCTCAGACGTTTTGTCGGGCATTTTGGAAAGCGACTTTACAGTAACCGCAAATCTGCTCGGAGTTTCTCTGAGAGAAGGCTCGCAGGACGTAACGATAAACGCTCAGCTTAAAGGTGAAAACCAGAGCTGCTGGATATCGGGAGAATATAAGGTAACTATAAAAGCAACACAAAAGGACGCAGGATAATGGCTGTTATTGTTTCGCAAATCAGAACAGGCCTTTCCGAGCCGCGTGAAAACGCGCTCGGAAAGGCACTTTCTCTTTTAAAGCTTTCAAATTCGGAGATAAAAAGCATAAGGCTTTACAAATTCTCGGTTGACGCAAGACGCGGAGAGGTCTCGTTTGTAAGCTCTGTTTTGATAGAGCTTTACGACAAAAACAAGGAAAAAAGGCTTTGCGAAAATTTCCCGAATATACGAGACTTCAGTAATGAGAAGTTTTCGGTTTCCTTCGGAAGTGATACACTTGCCGGAAAAATCTGCGTAGCGGGTTTCGGCCCCGCGGGAATGTTCTGCGCGCTTACGCTGTGCGAATACGGATATAAGCCGATAGTTTTCGAGCGCGGCGCAGAAATGAATGAAAGGATTTCCGCGGTAGAGAGCTTCTGGAATGGCGGAAAGCTTAACAAAAACGCGAACGTTCAATTCGGCGAGGGCGGCGCGGGTACGTTTTCAGACGGCAAGCTTACTACAAGAATAAACGACCCGCTTTGCGCGAGAGTTCTTGAAAAGCTGGTGGAATTCGGCGCGCCCGAGGAAATCCTCACAAAGGCAAAGCCGCATATAGGAACGGACAAGCTGAGGGATATCGTCGTAAATCTGCGAAAAAGAATTATAGAGCTTGGCGGAGAGGTAAGATTTTTATCGCCCGTTGAAAGCATAAGAATAAAAAACAACAGGGTAAGTTCTATTCTCGTAAACGGAGAGGAGCTTTCCTGCGGAGCGGTGGTATTGGCTTTGGGACATTCGGCGCACGACACATTTGAAGCGCTTATGGAAAGCGGCGTGGAGCTTGTTCCCAAGGCGTTTTCGGTCGGAGCGAGGATAGAGCATTTACAGTCGGATATTGACAGGGCGCTTTACGGAAAATACGCGGGACACCCTGCCCTGCCGCCCGCCGAATACGCTCTTTCTTATCACGACAAGCGCCGCGAAAACGACCGCGGAGTATATACCTTTTGTATGTGCCCGGGAGGATTTGTCGTGGCTTCGCAGAATACCGACGGCACAGTCCTTACAAACGGCATGAGCAACTTTGACCGCGCGGGTAAAAACGCGAACAGCGCTGTTCTGGTCTCGGTCTTCCCCGAGGATTTTGACGACCCGAATAACCCGCTTTCGGGTATTGACTTCGTACACAGGCTGGAAGAAAAAGCGTTTTTACTTGGAAAATCAAGCGGAAAAGCTCCCGCGATGCTTACGCGCGAATTTATCGGCGAAAACGGTTCATTTTCTCTCGGAAAGGTCACGCCGACTTATCCGCTCGGCGTTGAAAGCGCGGATCTTCGGGAGCTGTTTCCCGAGTATATCTCGGAAAATCTCGCGGAGGGGATCCGGCAATTCGAGCGGAAAATCAAGGGTTTTTCGGACAGCGACAGCGTTCTTACCGCAATAGAAACGCGAAGCTCCTCGCCTGTGAGAATACCGCGAAACGACCTCGGACAAGCGCTCTGCGCCGAAAACCTTTACCCCTGCGGCGAGGGCGCGGGATACGCGGGGGGAATTATGTCCGCGGCGGTCGACGGGATAAAGACCGCGGTAAGAATCATGGAGAAATATAAGCCGACCGTTTGACATTTTTTGAAAAATATGGTATAATAAAAGCACAAGCGCTTTTATTATACAGATTTAAATGCCCTCGCGCATACGCAAGCCTTTGGCTTGCTCCGCGCGTATCGGGCAATTATACCATAACCTTGCGGTTATGGTATAATGATATCAAGTCGTCTACGGCTGAAATAAACTTATGAAAGGAAAAAATCATGAAAAAATTCCCAGCAATCATTTTATTATCAGCCCTTTTGCTTACCGCCTGCGCAGGCGACAAGCCGACGGAAAGTTCCGATACGCAAAGCGGTTCGACAAGCTTATCAAGCACTTCAAGCTCATCTTCGGATCCGGACAGCAGCACAGATGAAAGCTCCTCGTCATCGGATCATACACAAAATTCGGGCAGCGACGAAAGCTCGGCGGAAACACCGCATGAATATGATGTTGTATATTTTGACGACTTTGAGTATAATGATTTCACAGAGGACGACCTATGGCTTCAATCATTCCTGAAGGAAAACTATCCCATGGCTCTCTTTTTGTATTGTGCATTACATTATAACATTTATTATGATAACATTTATGAGCTTGAATATGAGATAAACACCGATGCCGAACACAAATATCAGTATATACTGGTATACAAAGGCATGGAGCTTCCTTACTTTATTATGCCCAATACTTATTTCAACAATTTTGACGAATTTAATGCTCTGTACCAACAGTATTTTTTCTCAGGTTCTATTGATGATTACAGAGCATACGCGGATATTGAAAATGACCGGATCGTTCTTCGGGATTACTCTGAGCCATATGAGCCGCTGCTTATTGAAATAAACGGCAGATTGTATCATGTTCCGCTTGGTCCGGGTAATACGAAACTGCCGTGTCCCGGTATGATGGCAAAGGTCATTACAAAGACAGAAGATGAGATCGTATTTTCATATTTTTTCTACATTGATGGTATAGGAAACGCAATGCCGGGAAAAGGCGTGCTGAAAAAGGAAAACGGCGTATGGAAATTCGGTTGGGGTCGTATTATTGAGCCTATAGATTTTCAAGATATTCATGAGATCTGGGGAGTATAACTTTTTATGAAGAGATTCACAGCAATCATTTTATTATCGGCACTTTTACTTACCGCCTGCACAAACACAGAACCGACGGAAAGCGATACGCAAAGCAGTTCGACAAGCTCTGTTGATTCGGAAGAATCCACGGTAAACAGCGATTCAACAGCTTCAGGCGGTTCCTCGGCAATATTGGGCGGTTCTTCAACAACGACGAACAGTTCAAGCTCCGAAAGTTCCTCCGACCCGACCGAAGGACTTACGCCTCTTAGCTTTACCGACGAGGATTTGGAGCTTCAGGAGATATTACGCGGATTGATTTCGGGAGGCGCGTATGAGGCTTACGGTTGGTTTTACTCATTTACGGTCAGAGAACCCGTAGAGCAAAAAATAAGATTTAACGGCGACAGCAGATACGATGATAGGAATGCATACAAGTATGACTCTTATCATATCATTCCGGAAAACTACAAAGACTATACTCTCACATTTCCCTCAACCCGCGACGAGATGGAAGAGATCGTCGGCAGATTTTTTACCAAGCAGGAAACCGCGGAGTTTATGAAGCGTGTTGCAAAGGGTATTGTAACGGGCGAAAAGGATGGAGTTCTTCTTGTTACGCTTGACAGTGACACAGAGGTGTATATGCCTCCGTATTATCTCGAGGCAGGCGGTCGTATGTATCACATTAACGCATTTGGTGTTCACCAGTTGAATTTGGACTATAATACGGCAAGAGTTACCGCTAAATCGGACGGAAAAATTGAGTTTACATTTCTTAAAGATGATTATGCTTACGAGCCGAATACAGAATTCAGATACGAGGAGTTATATTACGATTACGCGGAAGAAGGATATATCGTACTTGAGGACGGCGAATGGAAGCTTCCTCATATATATGTATGATTTTGTAGAATAAAAAAATTAAGGAGAAAACTATGGACATCAACGAAAAATTAGCACAGGAATTTAAGCTCAGAAAAGAGCAGGTAGACAACACCGTCGCTCTTATCGACGACGACAAGACTATACCGTTTATTGCTCGTTACAGAAAGGAGCAGACAGGCTCGCTCGACGATACTGTTCTGCGCGAGCTTGCGGACAGGCTGAGCTATCTGCGCGGTCTTGAAAAGCGCAAGGAGGAGATCATCTCGTCTATCACCGAGCAGGAAAAAATGACGGACGAGATCGCCGCGGCCATTGCTAAAGCCGAAACGCTTGTGGAGGTCGAGGACATCTACCGCCCGTTCAAGCCCAAGCGCAAGACGCGAGGTTCCGTCGCAAGAGAAAAAGGGCTTGAGCCGCTTGCGGAAATTATTCTCGAACAAAACACCGCGACGGTTCCCGAAAAAGAAGCCGAGGCGTTTATAGACGCGGAAAAGGGCGTGAATACCGCCGAGGAGGCAGTTCAGGGAGCAATGGACATTATTGCCGAGGACCTTTCGGACAACGCGGAGCTGAGAAAAGAATTACGCGAGGAGATTTTCGCGCACGGGATCATTTCTTCCGTAGCCGCAAGCGAAGAAGCAAACGACGTGTACAAAAACTATTTCGAATACTCCGAGCCTGTGGGAAAGATCGCGGGACACCGCGTTTTAGCTCTTGACAGAGGAGAAAAAGAGGAAGCGCTTAAGGTCTCGGTCTCGCTGTCCGAAGGGATAGGCGAGAAAATGTGCGTAAAAGAACTTGTGAAAAACACAAGTCTTTGCGGAGATCTTGTACGCGCGGCGTGCGAGGACAGCTACAAGCGCCTTATCTTTCCGTCTATCGAGCGCGAGGTGCGCTCGATGCTTACGGCAAACGCCGCCGAGGGCGCGATAAAGGTGTTTGCCTCAAATCTTCGTCAGCTCATTATGGCGCCGCCCGTTAAGAATACCGTGACCCTCGGACTTGACCCGGGATATGCTCACGGCTGTAAATGCGCGGTAGTTGACAGCACGGGAAAGGTTCTCGATACGGCGATAGTTTACCTCACGCGCTCTAAAAACGAAGCGGAGACCGCAAAGAAAATTCTCTCGGCGATGATCGAAAAACACCATGTTTCGACAATCGCTATCGGAAACGGCACAGCCTCACGAGAGACCGAGCAGTTCACCGCGGATATGCTGAAATCAATAACAAGCAAGGTTCAGTACATGGTGGTCTCCGAGGCGGGAGCTTCGGTGTACTCAGCCTCCAAACTCGCGGCGGAGGAGTTCCCCGATTACGATGTGTCATTAAGGAGCGCTGTGTCTATCGCGCGCAGGCTTCAGGACCCGCTTGCGGAGCTTGTAAAGATCGACCCGAAGGCAATAGGCGTGGGACAGTATCAGCACGATATGCCGAAAGCGCGGCTCGACGACGCGCTCAAAGGAGTTGTAGAGGACTGCGTAAACTCGGTGGGAGTTGACTTAAACACCGCGTCCTATTCCCTGCTTTCATACATTTCGGGAATAAACTCGGCGGTTGCGAAGAACATCGTGGCATACCGCGAGGAAAACGGCGAGTTTACCGACAGAAAGCAGCTTTTAAAAGTAAAAAAGCTCGGCGCAAAGGCTTATGAGCAGTGCGCGGGATTTCTGCGCGTTTCGGGCGGAAAAAATCCGCTCGACAACACGGGCATTCATCCCGAAAGCTATGAAGCGGCGAAATTACTTATGGACAAGTGCGGTATTTCCGATGATGAACTCGGAAACGCCGAAAAGATACGCGTAAAGCTGAAAAGCGTAAAACTGCGAGGAATTGCAGAGGAAACCGGCACGGGACTTCCGACGCTTGAGGACATAGCAAAGGAGCTTGAAAAGCCGGGGCGCGACCCGCGCGACGAGCTTCCGCCTCCTCTTATGAGAAGCGGCGACGTTATGGAGCTTAAGGACTTAAAGCCCGGAATGGAGCTTATGGGAACAGTCCGCAACGTCGTGGATTACGGTGCGTTTGTCGATATCGGCGTACACGAGGACGGTCTGGTGCATATCTCACAGCTTTCGGACAGGTTTGTGAAAAATCCGTTTGACGTTGTAAAGGTAAACGACGTGGTGAAGGTGCGCGTATTGGACGTTGACTTAAAGCGCGGAAGGATATCGCTGACGATGAAGAAAAGTTAGCGGCAAGCGTACAAAAAATCTTTGGAAAAGGGGTCTGGGGAAAAACCTTTCTACAGAAAGGTTTTTCCCCAGTTTAGTTTATATAAAACAGTTTGTTTCGGTATATTCTGATGTGTACTGTTTACAGCGTTCTGTTCATGCTTCCCATCTGATATCCGCCGAGGTCTAATGTGACATACAAAAAGCCAAGCTCATGAAGATACTCGCAAAGCGGCTCGGAAATTTCGGGGCGGGTTATTTTTTCAAACTCGGAACGGTCGATCTCAATTCGCGCGATGTTCCCATGATTATCATGAATACGCACACGCACCTGATGAAATCCCAGATCAAGCAGCCGCTGTTCCGCCTTGTCTACCATAGCGAGCTTTTCCTCGGTTATAGTCTCTCCGTAGACAAACCGCGATGACAGGCAGGCGAACGACTGCTTATCCCATGTGGAAAGCCCCATTTCCTTAGAAAGCTGACGTATCTCCTCTTTGTTGAGTTCTGCCTCTCTCAGCGGGCTTTTGATATCCAATTCCGCCACGGCAATAAGTCCCGGACGGTAGTCGCCGTTGTCGTCTGTGTTAGAGCCTTCGCAGACATATGAAATCCCGCGCTCCGCGGCGATGTTCAGTATCTTTGTAAACAGCTCACGCTTGCAAAGATAACAGCGGTTTTTGGGATTTTGCGAAAAGCCCTCGATCGAAAGCTCCTCGGAATCGACAATGATATGCTCTATTCCCTGTTCTTTACAAAAAGTGACCGCTTCGTTCAATTCTCTTTCGGGAAACGAGCACGACCGCGCGGTCACGGCAATAGCTTTCTCTCCTAAAACGTCATGCGCGGTTTTAAGCAGAAATGTCGAATCAACACCCGAAGAAAACGCGACAGCTACGCTCCCGAGCTTTCGCAGATATGCTTCAAGCTTTTGTTTTTTCTCATGCAGTGCGTCCATGAATTTCCTCCGTCAGTTCTCTTCAAGACGTTTTTTTATTTCGTCAAGTGATAAGTTTTGCTCCTTTGCGATACGGGCTAAATCGTCATACTCGTACTTTTCGCGCTTTACGCCGTAGCCCGCGGATATTTTACGTTTTATCCCGCCAAACGGCGTATTTACCGTTTCAATTTTTCTGTCGAGAATATATCGGCGCGTTTCGGTTTCTCTTACGCCTATCGTCGAGGTATGAGCAAATATCAAGCACACCATTTTTTCCCTGTCCTCTTCTTTGCACATAACTCTGAGCAAAGTTCCGGGACGGGATTTTTTCATGCCTATCGGCACTGTATAAACCTCGAGCGCTCCGCCCTCAAACAGCCGTTCCACAGCGAACGCGATATCCTCGGCGGTCATATCGTCTACATTGCAGGACAGCTCGAAAACAGAATCGGTCTTGTCCTCGCTTTCTCCGGTATCGCCAATAAACGCGCGGACGCAGTTTGCCGCAGGAAAATCCTTTTTTCCCATACCATAGCCGATTGCCTTTGTTTTCATTACAGGCATATCTCCGAAGCGGTCGGCAAAATGCTTTAAAAGCGCCGCTCCGGTTGGCGTACAAAGCTCGCCGTTTATTTTTCCGCCGTAGATAGGCACGTCTTTAAGAATATATGCCGTAGCGGGAGCTGGCACGGGAAGAATGCCATGCGCGCATTTTACAGTGCCGCATCCGACATGAATGGGAGAAACAACTGTCTCGTCGGGTGATAACTCATTCATAAGCAGACACACGGCGGTTATATCCGCAACGGCGTCCATCGTTCCGACCTCGTGGAAATGGATATCCGATACGGGAACTCCGTGGGCTTTGCTTTCCGCTTCGGCTATAAGCCCGTAAACCGCGAGAACGTCATTTTTTACAGCCTCGGAAATATTCAGCGACAACACTATTCGCTCTATATCGCTCATGCTTGAGTGGTGGTGATGTGTGTGCTCGTGGTGATGCTCATGCTCGTGGGAATGTCCGTGTTCATTTCCGTGGTGATGTTCATGAGAATGCTCATGTTCGTGGTGATGCATATCTTCATTTTCTTCCTCACCGTGAACCTTTACCGAAATATGCGTTCCGGTTATTCCGCACTTTACGAATCTTTCCATTACATATTCAACATCGGGAATATTAAGCGAATTAAGCTTTTCAATAAATCTCTCAGGCTCGGGAAGCAGCTCCATAAACGCCGCCGCGAGCATATCGCCCGCCGCACCCATTGAGCAGTCTATATACAAGGTCTTCATTTTTTTACCTCCATGTGGTTTATCATGCCCGCGAGATATCCCGCGCCGAAACCGTTGTCGATATTGACAACAGAAACTCCGCTCGCGCAGGAATTTAGCATTGACAAAAGCGCGGAAAGTCCGCCGAACGACGCGCCGTAGCCCACGCTTGTCGGAACGGCAATAACGGGACAGTCGCACAGTCCGCCGATAACGCTTGCGAGAGCGCCCTCCATTCCCGCGACAGCTACAACTACGCTTGCGGTCATTATATCCTCTTTGTGCGAGAGCAACCGGTGAAGTCCCGCCACTCCCACATCGTAAACGCGCGTGACCTTATTGCCCATAAACTCCGCGGTAAGCGCCGCTTCCTCCGCTACGGGAATATCGCTTGTCCCGCCCGTTGCCACAACGACAGTGCCTATTCCGTCCGCTTCCGGCTGTTCACCGACAAAGCCTATCTCAGCGGTTTCGTGATAAACGAGCGGGTGAGATTTAGCGGCTATCGCCGCGGCTTCGGGAGAAAGTCGGGTGATAAGAACACGCTCTTGCCCGTTTTTCTTCATAGTATCTATAATACCAATGATCTGTTCGGGCGTTTTCCCCGCTCCGTAGATAACCTCAGCCTGTCCCTGCCTCAGCTTTCTGTGCAGGTCTACCTTGGCAAAGCCTATGTCCTCAAACGGCTCGGTTTTCAGCTTTAAAAGCGCCTCGTCCACCGACATGGCGCCGTTCTTTACTGACTCAAGAATTTGTCTTGCTTCGCTGTTCATTTGTTTCCCCCGCAATGTCGTAATAATAGCGGTCCCGCCGATCAATGCGGAACCGCTGTTTGTTAAAAATCACTTTTTATTCTTGAAAAGCACTGCCTTTATAACGCCCTTCGGGTCTTTTATCAGAAGAATTACGATCCATATGACCAGCCCGAGCGCCACAACGGACAACCCGAGATATAAGTCGTTGAGCATATCCTCAGGCGTGGGAGTAAAAAACTCCGCGCCGACTCCGACATACTCAAACACCGCGTCTACCAGCCACATAAGAGACGCTCCCCAGAACATCAGGCACAGCACGCCCTCTGAATATTTATTGTCGGGAGCGTTTTTATACCAGACGACCGTGGTAATAACAGCGGCAAAAACCGCGGTAAGCAAGGTCATTTTTAACGAGCCTCAGCTTTCGGAGCGCTTTTCCCTGCGCTTTTCAATTGAAGAAGCGACGGCAACCATTCCTGCCCACACTGCCGTTACGACAGCAGACATAGCTACGCCCGCGGTAGCCATTTCATTGAACATTTCCGCCATTTCAACAGGATCGGACATTGCTGTAAGGAACGGGAACACAGCCGAAAGCTCTCCGTGCCAGATATGCTCGAATACAAGCAGAGCCGAACCGCCCCACAACATATTATTAAGCCATCTGAGCTTTCTCGAAAGCGGCAGCTTATACTCAGTCTCAATATCAGCGTCATCACCGTGAAGCTGTGACATTTCGATCTCTCTTGATCTGATAACCTTTGAAGCTACGGTGGTAATAACCGCCTCAGTGACAGGAACGATAAAACAAGCCATTGTGTTGTCCTCCTAATATTTCTGTATCAGCGTGTAAATAAGCAACATTCTGTGTTAAATCAGTCAATACCGATACTTATTATATTATACAACCGATTACAGATTTTGTCAAGTACATTTTAACGAGGACATTGAACACAAAATAATTGCCCGAAAGTTTTTCAAATTTTAAAAAAAATACTTGACAAATTTATACAAGGATATTATAATACAATTGTTATATAACAATTGTAATTCAAGAGGTGAAGACAATGCCGCCAAAGGCAAGGATAACAAAGGAAATGGTGATAGAAGCGGGCTTGAATATAGTTCGAAGCGAAGGAACAGAAAGTCTGAATGTCCGCAGAATAGCTGCCGAGCTTAAATGCTCCACGCAGCCGGTTATGTATCACTACAAAACGGTGGACGAGCTGAAAGCCGATATTTACGCCGCCGCGGACGAATTCCACACGGAATATATCATGACGCCGAATAAGAACATCAATGACCCCCTGCTTTCCATAGGACTTAATTATATACGCTTTGCGGAAAAAGAAAGATTTCTGTTCAGGTTTCTGTTTCAGTCCGATAAATTCAGTAATATCGGTTTTAAAGAAATGTTGGATGGAAGTGACCATGATTTCCTGATAAAGCCTCTCGCTGAGCAGACCGGACTTGCGCCCGAGCAGGCAAAAACAGTATTTGAGACGCTGTTTATCTGCGTTCACGGATTCGCGAGCCTGCTTGCGAATAATTCCATGGAATACAGCGAGGAGCACTTCGCCGAGGTACTGACCACAGTTTTTATGGGCACCATCGGTTTTATCATGAGAGGAGAAGAAAAATGAAAAAGCTTTTTGAAAAAAATGAGGTAATGTTCGCGGTAGTGCTGATAATCATCTACGTTGTCGGATCGAGCGTTATATTGAACATTTCCGATGACGCGCTTGTGCAGAATATCGGCGGAGCCGCCTTCAATGCCGTGATGACGGTGCTGTTGTTTATCTTCATCAGGAAAAACGACCTTATGAAGCACGTCGGGCTTTGCCGCTCGGAGGTTTCCGCGGCAAAAATGTGGTTTTACATCCCGCTTGTTTTATGCGCGACGTTGACGCTGTTTTTCGGTATCGGACTTGAACTGTCACCTCTTGCGACAGTCTTCCGCACAATAAAAATGCTTTTTGTCGGTTTTCTTGAAGAGGTCATCTTCAGGGCTTTTCTGTTCAAGGGCATTTGCAAAAGCAACGTCACCAGAGCCATTATAATCTCCTCGGTGACATTCGGCATAGGGCATATCGTAAATCTCTTCAACGGCTACGACATCTTCGGCAACATTACGCAGATCGTCTTTGCGGTCGCCGTAGGCTTTATGCTGGTGTTTATTTTCCACAGAACAGGCAGTCTGATAGCGTGTATCGGTTTCCACTCTCTCAATAACTGCGTGACCGGCTTTGCTTCCGGCGAATACCTTATAAATGTCCTCGGCAGTGAACAGACCGCAGGATTAGCAGCAGCGGGAGCCAAGATCGTAATAATAGCCATCTATTTGATATATGTGATAAAGCTTCCCAAAAGGCAATTGACACGATCATGACAGAAAAGGCGGAAAGCCGCAGCTTTCCGCCTCAATTTATGCCGGATCAGGCAAACTGGATTATAATAAGATGCGCGGATACAGGACTTTCACCGCCGGATTGGTCGGTAAGAGTCAGCGACTCGGAATTACCGGCGGGATTGCGGACGGTGAGTACAGAGTTTTCGGCAGAAGTCTCTATAAGAGCCATACCCACTATCTGAGAGGTGCCTGTGGCTCTGCCCGCAACTGTGTACGCAAGCTCCGCGCCGTTCAGCGTTATCACAAGCTGACCGGATTCGTTTACGCTTGCCTGGAACATTACCAGATATGTACCTATTTCCGCGAGATTAAAGCTCGTGGTGGAAAGACGCGTGATATTTGAACCGCTTGTCGCGCCGTCCAGCGGGAAGCTGACGTCAGCGCCGGGAGCGACTGTTATTGTGGAATCGGCAGGGATCAGCGCGTAAAAGTCAGCGTATGCCAACGCGTTACCCGGCTCGCCCTGGGGACCCGCGGGTCCCTGAGGTCCTGTCGCTCCAGTAGCTCCTGTAGCGCCTGTCGCTCCGGTAGCACCTGTTGCCCCGGTAGCTCCGGTTGCGCCTGTCTCACCGCGAGGACCCTGAGGTCCTGCGGGTCCCTGAGGTCCGGTTTCACCCTGCGGACCCGGCTCGCCCTGCGCTCCCTGAGGACCGGCGGGTCCTACGGGACCCTGGGGTCCTGTCTCACCGCGGGGTCCCTGAGGTCCTTGCGGTCCTGTCGCGCCTGTAGCTCCTGCCTCGCCTTGTGGACCTGCGGGACCTACCGGACCCTGAGGACCTGTTTCGCCTTGCGGCCCCTGAGGACCTGCCGCTCCGGTGGCTCCTGTAGCTCCTGTAGCGCCTGTAGCCCCCTGAGGGCCTGCAGGACCCATGGGTCCCTGAGGTCCCGGCTCACCCTGAGGACCCTGAGGGCCTTGCGGTCCAACGGGTCCTGTAGCACCCGTCTCTCCTGCGGCTCCCTGAGGGCCGGCCGGTCCTACAGGTCCCTGCGGTCCTGTTTCGCCCTGCGGACCCTGAGGGCCTACCGCTCCTGTTGCGCCTGTGGCACCTGTAGCACCCTGAGGACCTGCGGGTCCTACGGGACCTTGAGGTCCCATCTCACCCGCTTCTCCCTGAGGACCGGCTGGACCCTGCGGTCCGGTTGCTCCTTGCGGTCCCTGAGGACCCTGTGGCCCGGTGGCGCCTACCGGTCCGGTTGCTCCTGTTTCGCCCTGCGGACCCCGAGGTCCGGTTGCCCCGGTTTCACCCTGGGCGCCTTCAAAACCGCGAGGCCCCATAGGTCCTATAGGTCCGCGCTCACCCTGAGGACCCTGAGGTCCCGCGGGACAATGTATGCAGATATTGCTGCTGTCATCGCTGCAATTATCTTTGTTATTATTGGAATTGCCGTCAGAGCTTCCGTTGTTGCGGCGGAAGCTGTTATTGTTATTAAAAAACTGTCTGTTCATAATATTCTCCTTTGTATTTATCGATCGGGATCAATAATGATCCCGATGTATAGCATTATATTCTTTTGGGAGAATATTGTTTACAGTAAAACAAGCCGCGCATTTTAGTCCGCTTATCATATTTCTTCAAAAAGATACCCGCAGTGTACACAGTACTCTGCGGGTATTTGTTATAGAAAATAATACAGCTTTCAACCCGGACAAACTCTGCGCATGGCAGAAATTATAAACCCACGCCAAGCGATTTCAGGAATAAGATCACCAGCATAACAGGCGCGATAAACTTTATCATCACTGTATAAAGCCTCTTTCTGCCCATTTTGCCGCCGGTTTTTTCGACCTCTTCAACAACCGTTCCGGGCTTTAATATCCAGCCTATCAGAATACAGGTGCTGATAGCGACTATCGGCATAAGGATATTATTGCTGACAAAGTCCATTACATCGAGAATTTGCGCGGAGCTGCCCGTCGGAAGCGTAATATCAAAGTAAAGAAGGTTATATCCGAAGCACACTGATATTCCCATTACAAGCGCGATCGCCGTTTCTATCAGAACCGCCTTGTTTCTTGAAACACGGAATTTATCCATTATTCCCGAAACCACCGCTTCCATGATGGAAACAGCGCTTGTAAGAGCCGCAAATAGCACCATTACAAAGAACAGACATCCCACGATATGCCCGATATCTCCCATAGCGTCAAACACCTTCGGCAGCGTTACAAACATCAGACCGGGGCCCGACGCGTCCATTCCCTCCCGCCCGGCAAAGGTATACAGCGCCGGAATGATCATCACTCCTGCCAGCATCGCAACCACAGTGTCAAATATCTCGATCTGGTTTATAGATCTCGCGAGCTTCGCGTCATCGCTTAGATATGAGCCGTAAGTTATCATAATTCCCATTGCCACGCTCAGACTGAAGAACATCTGCCCCATGGCGTCCAGCACAACGGTAAGAAATCTACCGACCGTCATTCCGCTGAAATCGGGTATCAGATAGATAGCGAGCCCCTCTAATCCCGTGCGTTCTGTTCCGTCCGCGTCTGTATGACTGATAGTGACGGAAAATACAGCGATCGCAATGACAAGCACTATTAAAATAGGCATAAGTACCTTGGAAAAAGACTCGATGCCCTTATTGACTCCACGGAACACGATAAATGCCGCAACCGCGAGAAATATGACCATCATTATGACAGGCTCTGCCTCGGTGGAAATAAATCCTGTAAAATAGCCGTCCGCGGCTGTTTGCTCGCCCTGTCCCGTGACATAAGCCAGAAAATATTTCAACACCCACCCGCCGATAGCGCAATAATATGGCATGATAATGACCGGAACAAGACTCGCGACAACACCGAGCCATTTCCATTTTTTACTCAGCTTGCCATAGGCCACAAGCGGGCTTTGCTTGGTCTTGCGTCCGATAGCTACCTCTGTTATCAAAAGCGTAAAGCCGAAGGTCAGCGACAATATGATATACACCAACAGAAACATTCCCCCGCCGTCTTTCGCGGCGAGGTAAGGAAACCTCCAGATATTGCCGAGTCCGACCGCGCTGCCTGCTGCCGCAAGGACAAAGCCTATGGCGCCGCCAAACGAATTGCGTTTTGTCTCTTTTTTCATCAGTAGACCTCCATATTTTGATTTTTTCCGGAGTATATTGTATGGCTATTACTCCATACCGATATTTGTCATAAATACATTATACACTATTACGGAAAAATTTTCAAGAGCAAAAAACGCCCCGCACAAAGGCGAGCCGCCTTTGGCAATACTTTCCAAATGCGGAACAATGTCAAAGGCGGGCGCTCGAATGATATGATGTTTCTAT
>JAFLUF010000011.1:38723-41492 GCA_022508925.1 Oscillospiraceae bacterium
TTTCTATACCGCACGCTCCTTAAAGCGAGCCGCCTTTGGCAATACGTCCCAAATGCGGAACGATGTCAAAGGCGGGCGCTCGAATGATATGATAGCTCTTATCCTGAACTATAGATGATTCACCTGATGATCTATACCTTTAATTCTCCGGCAAACTCCCGAAGCTTTATCTTGGTTGCGTTTGCGCGATTACGGCTCAGGGGAAGCTCTTTTCCGTCAGTCAGGATCACATTGCTTTTCTGTATGGAATAAATATATCTGAAATTTACAAGATATCCCTTATGTATGCGGATAAACCCATTTTGACCGAATCTGCTCTCCAGCTCCTTCATAGTACCGCACACGCGTTCCTCGCTGCCGCAGAGCATGGTAACGCAGTGCCCCTTGACCTCAAAATATTTGATATCCTTTACAGACTTTGTAATTTCTCCGTCTGGAGTTTTCATCACAAGATATTCGTCAGCCGCACAAAAATATTTTTTCAGGCTTTTCGCGGTTTCACAAAGATCCTGCTCCAATTTGCTTTTACGGACAAATCTGAACGCCCCGTATATGTAGCCCATGTGCGCAAGCTCTTCTTTGTTTGTTACAAAGACGATTTTCACCCTCTGATTATCTTCGCGGATCTTTTTCGCAAGATCCATTCCGTTAAGTCCGGGCATCACTATATCCAAAAACAGGACGTCGAAAGGCTTCGTGCGGCTGTCCTCCAGCAGGCTTTCGCCGTCCTGATACTTGATTATTTCACACTCGCCGTTATAGTACTCGCAGATCTTATCCGCAACCAGCTCTAACTGAGATTTATCATCATCACATACCGCAAATCTCAGCAAAGATCACACCGCCCTTTCGGTTTATTTTACTGTTTCGGGCAATACAATACCTGTTCGCCAACGATAACCGTTGGCAAACAGATAATTGTATGCTATCATGCTTTTAAATCGTTACAGTCGGGCTGTAAGCCGTAATGGTTTCGGATTTTCCGCTTGCCGTTCTCAGCGTAACAACCGTTTTCAGACGGTATGTGCCGCTTGTCAGATCGGGTTTGTCATTGGAAACAAGAGCAGAATTATCGTATATATACGATTTCCATACCGTGTCCTTGTATGTGCTCCATGTCCAGAAGAAGCCTTCTACTTGAAGCGTCCGTTCAATCTCTATACATGTGACAACGGTATCTGCGGTAACTGAGCTCGAGCATACAGCTGTTGTACCGTAAATATCCAAAGCGCTTACTATAGTGCCAGCATAAGTCCAGTTCGGCGAAGCCGGGGGCGTACTTGCCGCATACGGTGCGGCTGTTTCCATATACAACTCGTCAGCTTCCGCATACGCCGTTAGCGGCAGCGCGCAGAGCAACAACACCATAGTCATAAGTACTGCAATTTTTTTCATTTCCTTTACCTCACTTTACATTATTAGGGAATTTATCCCTTCATAACGTAAAACGAATGAAAATGTCAAGCGTTACGGGATTTTGTCGGAATTTCTGATTTTCAGAGATTCTGCTAAAATCTTTGCGGCATTTTTGTCAAATTCGCCCGATAATTGAAATTGATAACCGTCCATAATCCACATTACATAGTTTATGTTTTCAAACATAGTTAAATAATAACCATCGTTTCCGTTTATCAACAAGTATTCGACATTGTTATTCTCAGTATTTGCAATATTAACATGTGAAAGTAAATACTGATTTAAGGTTACTATTTCTCCGTCTACCATGTATTTAGACCTTACGAGGTTCTGCTTCGATGTTATGCTAATGAGCTCATATTCCTCAGACAGAAAATATATTTCCTCTATTGCCGTTTTGACTTCGTTGCTGTCGTAAAATACATTTGAGTGGTCCCGAAAAATATTGAACGAAAACCCGCCGAATTGCCGCCAGAGGCTGAAGCCCGTCAGAGCAAACAGCGCCAATATTACCGCGATCAGGATAAGCCTGAGTTTTCTTGACGAAAACGGCGAGCCTTTCGTGAGCGAGCGAAGCATTCTTCTTCGTCTGATTTTATAACCGAGTGAGAAATGATGCTTTTTCCCTTCCAAAGGGTACTCGGCGCATTTCTTATCGAGCGTATCCCGTATTCCCTGAGCTATCAGATCATCAAACGTCATTTGTCATTCCTTCTTTCTCAAGCATATCTATTAGTTTTTGTTTCGCGCGGAATATCCGCTGTCTTGCCGCAGTTGGAGTAATATTAAGCTTCTGCGCTATCTCAGAGGGCGAATAATCCCTTGAAAGGTTTAAGTACAATACTTCATAGTAGCGGTTAGGAAGCAACATCAGCGCTTCGTTTATCCTGTCGGCGTCGATCTTCGTAAGTACTATGTCCTCAACGGAACAATCCGTTTCCAAGTCGTCCAATTCGTCCGACGCTTCTATTCTGTTATTTTTTCTTTGGATATCCAGCGCTGTGTTTTTTGTCATTACGGAAATATAATACCTTATCTCATTGTCGTTTATGGCCCGTATTTTTTCGAGGTCGTCAATTACCTTGACAAACGTACTATGAACGGCGTCTTCCGCGTCGGGCCGGTTATGTAAAACTTTATGTGCGATTCTATACATCATCTGTTCGTATTTTTTATACAGATCATCAACAAACTTCCTGTCAGGTTCGTCCAGAGTCAGCAAAAACGCGGCTGAAAACATATGATAGGCTCCTTAATTCATTTTTTAACATATTATACCATAACCGCAGGGTTATGGGGTATAATTGCCCGATACGCGCGGAGCAAACCGGAGGTTTGAGAATGCGCGAGGGC
>JAFLUF010000110.1 GCA_022508925.1 Oscillospiraceae bacterium
TTTGTTCCGCAGATGCTGGTGCTGTTCATTTTCCTCGCGTTTCTTGAGGCTTGCGGGTATATGGCGCGAATAGCGTTTGTCATGGACAGGATATTCAGAAAGTTCGGGCTTTCGGGAAAAAGCTTTATCCCCATGCTTATCGGCACGGGCTGCGGCGTTCCCGGAATAATGGCGAGCCGTACTATCGAAAACGAGCGCGACAGGCGCATGACAATAATGACCACAACCTTTATTCCCTGCGGCGCGAAAATGCCGTTTATCGCCATGATCGCGGGAGCGATATTCGGCGGCTCGGCGTGGATAGCTACTTCTGCGTATTTTATAGGCGTCGCGGCGATAATTGTTTCGGGCATTATCCTTAAAAAGACCAGAATGTTTGCGGGCGAGCCGGCGCCGTTTGTAATGGAATTGCCCGCGTATCATCTTCCGACAGTCGGAAATGTGCTTCGCTCGATGTGGGAGCGCGGCTGGTCGTTTATCAAAAAGGCGGGAACGATAATTCTGCTTTCGACGATTTTAGTCTGGTTTACATCGTTCTTCGGCTTTGTTGACGGAAGCTTTACCATGCTCAGTGAGGAGCAGATAGAATACAGTATTCTCGCCTTTATCGGAAACGGAATAGCGTGGATATTCATTCCGCTCGGCTGGGGTGATTGGCAGTCGGCAGTCGCGGCGGTCACGGGTCTTGTCGCGAAAGAAAACATAGTAAGTACTATGGGAATACTTTACGGCGGCACGGAAGCGTACACGAATATGGCGGCGGCGTTTACCGCGGCAAGCGGAATGTCGTTTCTTATTTTCAATCTGCTCTGCGCGCCGTGCTTTGCGGCAATAGGCGCAATAAAGCGCGAGATGAACAGCGCAAAATGGACTTGGTTTGCGATAGGCTATGAATGCGGCTTTGCGTATGCAGTCTCGCTGTGCGTTTATCAGATAGGCGCGCTTGTTTCGGGAAGCGGTAATGTTATCGGCGTGATCGCCGCGGCGGCAATTATACTCGCGATGGTTTATCTGCTGTTCAGACCGCAAAGAGGGGGCATTAAAACACAAAGGAGGGTGATCAGATCGTGAATCCGGGAACAATAGTTGTATTGCTTATTCTTGCGGCAATAATTGCAGTGATAATTATTTTCATGATAAGGAACAGGAAAAAGGGAAAGCTGTCCTGCGGGTGCGGGTGTGCCGGTTGTGCAAAAGCGTCGCCATGCGGGTGTAAGGACAATAAGAAGAAATAGAGGTTTATCCTTTGACACGATAAACTCATGCGGTTTTTGCCCAATTATTTTAAGCTTTGTGGGTCAATTTTTGGCGGAATGTTGTCTTGAAATTTTTCGGAAAATATGATATAATTACCATGACAACAGAATAAAAAATGAAAACGACACACGCAGTACGCTTGTACGTAAGTCTGATCACGGAACCGGATTTGCGTCATACTGCGTGTGTTTTTTGTGCCGAAAGGAGAAAACTATGCCGAAAAACCAATTTGAAAGAATGATGTTTGCCCTTATGACTGTTATTGTAACAGTCCACGCCTATGTGTTTTACAGCTTGTATGTGGTAAACGGAGCGACCTTTACCGAAATGACGGGCGAAGCGCATGTGCTTGATGCAATAAACGCGATGGGCGGAATTGCCGTATTCGGAAAAATGATTCCTATCTGGGCGGTGGTGATTATTGAGTTTGTGCTTGCTTATGCGCTTGAGGTGCTGGTCGGAAGTCCCTGCTCATTCAAACTTGCAAGCAGAGTGTTTGACATAAAGGAAACAAATCCCGTTCTTTTTGAAACTGCCATAATTTGCGCGACAGTGGGAATTATGTGCCCCGCCATGAGCTTTCTCGCGGCAATTTTGTATTACCCCTATCAGTTTATGGATTTCAATGTGTTCACTCTGATTGCAAACTGGCTGGAGCTCGTCTGCTATAATCTCCCGTTTGCGTTTTTCTCGCAGTTGTTTTTCATCCAACCGCTGATCCGCACCTGTTTCAAGCTGTTTTTCAGAAGAAAAGTCAAGGCTTAACACAAATAATATTGATAAATTCAACATATTTTCAAAAATAAATTATTACAATTTTTGTGATTTATGCCCCTTGCTTCTTCCTTTTAATTATGCTATAATAATATAAACGAGTAGCAGTAATGCGTAAGTCCGGTTATGGACTTACGCATTTTTTGTTTTATTAGGGAGGTAATCAGATGAACGAATCAAATCGAAAGCAGCTTGACCTTGGAGAAGCTGATGTTGGCAGGCTTATGAGGAAATACGCTATTCCCTGTATTGTTTCTCTGCTTGTAGGAGCACTGTACAATATCGTTGACCAGATCTTTATCGCAAACGCGGACTATCTCGGTTCATACGGAAACGCGGCGAATACTGTCGTATTTCCGCTGACTGTAATTGCCCTTGCTGTCGCGGTTATGATAGGAGACGGCTGCTGTGCATTTGTAAGTTTGAGTCTTGGCAAAAATGAGCGCGACAACGCAAAGCGCAGCATGGGAAATGCGGTTCTGCTATCGGTAATATCAGGTATACTGCTGACAGTCATTTATCTTGTTTTCAGCGAACTGATAATAACATTATTCGGCGGCACAGTAAACGCCGGGACCTTCGGGCATTCAAAAGAATATTTCTTCTGGATAACGCTCGGCATTCCGTTCTATATGTTTGGACAGGCGATGAACCCCATTATCCGCGCGGACGGCAGTCCGAAATTCGCGATGATATCTACTCTCGCGGGCGCGCTTATCAACATAATACTTGACCCTATCTTCATTTTCGTTTTCAAGTGGGGTATGATGGGGGCGGCTGTCGCAACCGTTATCGGACAGATAGCCACAGCCGTGCTTGCGGTTTGGTATCTGTTCCACACAAAAACTGTGAAGCTGTCAAAGGAAGATGTCAGACCTAAATCAACCGTTATAGGTCGGACATTAGTCTTGGGTATATGCAGCTTTTTGTCGCAGATATCTCTTGTCGCGGCAATGGCGGCTATCAATAATATGATAAGAAAATACGGCGCAATGGACGAGGTTTTCGGTCAGGAGCAATACGCACAGATACCGATGGCTGTCGTGGGAATAGTAATGAAATTCTTTCAGATAGTTATATCCGTTGTGGTAGGAATGGCGGCAGGCTGTATACCGATAGTAGGCTTCAATATGGGCGCGGGAAACAAAAGCAGAGTAAAAAGCCTTTTCAGCCGACTGCTTATTGCGGAAGCCTGTGTCGGTGGGGTTGCCTTACTTATAGTTGAGCTTCTTCCGAAACAGCTCATAGGCATCTTCGGTGCCGCAAATGAAAGCGTGTATTATACCGATTTTGCCGTTAAAGCATTTCGCATTTATCTTTGTATGATAGTTTTTGCCTGCATCAACAAAGCCGCTTTTATCTTCCTTCAGGCAATGGGCAAAGCTATGGCATCTACAATGCTGTCTATGGTAAGAGAGATAGTGTTCGGTGTGGGTTTCGCGGTATTACTGCCAGTGTTTTTCAGACTTGACGGGGTACTGTATTCCATGCCCGTATCCGATATACTTACCGCACTCGTGTCGACACTTGTGATCATATCGACATATAAACAATTATCTCAAAAAGATGAAATAAATGTTGCAAAGACAAGCACTTAAAGGTTTGTTTGCGGATTGCGATTAGTTTCACTCAAGGGCGTATTTGTTATAAAAAAGTGCTATTTAAGCTCTTGTATAATCATCCTTAACTCCTCCGCCGATACTTTGCCTTGCAGATACATTTTTTCGCCGCGCTCGCTCTATCCAACCAAGTCTTATACTCGCTGAATGTCAAACGCATAACGCTCAACGCGCTTGTAGTTTCTGTTCTTAGCAAGCTCGTACTCTTTGAGAACAGAATCATCCTGCTGCTTGACTTTCCGCAGCAGCTTCGGAGCTATTTCCTTACAACTTTTGCCGTTGTAAATTATCCGATCGCAGTAAACCTCTTTGCGATTGGATTTCGGAACGAAGAATTT
>JAFLUF010000111.1 GCA_022508925.1 Oscillospiraceae bacterium
CTTTTCGATCTCGCGAACTTTATCCCAGACCTCCTGTGAAATGATCGGCTCGTGCTTGCCATATATGTGCATTGCTACAAATGAAAAACAGCTTTTATACCCCTGCGAATGTTCAAGCAGCGCTTTGCAGATAAAAAATCCGCGCCGGTCAGGTTTACCTTAACAGGCTCGGAGAAATTTTATAGAGGGGTATGATCTCACGGAGGAAAATCTGAGATCAAGCAGTTGTGGGGGAGTGGTTATTGAGAATGTGACCACTCCGAAAAAATAGGGGTGGCGTGCTATTGTTAGCAGAAATTTTTCTCGCGAGTTAGTTTTGTATAGCCAATTCCGCTCAATGTTTTTATCCGAGAAAAATCGAGGGGTAAGCCATATTGAACAAAAACAAAATCAAGAGTTAGTATTGCTAACCCACATCAAAAGATAAAACTGAAAATCCGGAGTACGTATTCTTGTGTTTGGGGAATGTATAGCAAGCAGAGAAAGTGATGAAAAATGTTCCGGCTTAGCCCATAAATACACCGTCCTCCCACATACCGCTTTTAACAATGCCGTCAGCGTCTGTATAACGTCCTTGTCCATTGAACTGACCGTCCTTGAATTCGCCGTTATAAAACGATCCGTCAGAATAAGTCAGAAGACCCTGTCCGTCGAACCTGCCATCCTTCCAATTCCCGTTATAATTATCACCGTTGGGGAGCTTTGAAGTGCCGTGTCCGTTCGGCAAGCCGTCCCTCCATTCACAATCATAAACAGCCCCGTTATCCAGTACAAAAGCGCCATTTCCATACGGCTGACCGTGAAGCCATTTGCCGGTATATATGCCCGTATAGCCGTTTGGCGTCGTATACGAAACACTTCTTACATCTTTTGGCGTATTGAAAACGATCAGCAGAACGGCTGCTAACGCCAACACCACCGCGCCTGCCGAGATAAGTATCACCTTTGATTTGTTTGATCTTTTTTCGGCACTCGTGTTTTCGACAGCAGCGGGTGCGGTCTGAACTGCCGTTGCTGCTGCGGCAGACGGAGCCTGTGCCGGTATCGGGTCAACAGGACGGGTCTCGGGGATCACCCTGAGAACATTCGGTGATCGTAAGATTTTTCTCGAGATACTCCGAGCGTTCTCTTTTCTGCGCTTTATTCAATCCCATTGTTATGTCCTCTTTCCTGATCGTCATTTGGCAATTTGCTTTTTATCGCCTCAACATCCTTTAACTTTTCTTCCTCTCTGAGCTCTGAAAACGGTATAAGGCAGTTGTGCAGGCGGCGGCTCTTGTCCGTTTCTGGAGCGTATTTCCAGTTGTTGATATAATGGTATCTGCACCACCTGATATGCTCCAGCTCCGCGAGCTTTTCAAACGGCACTCCGTTTTTGATCAGCCGCTTTACAACAGGCAGATAGTCCGACGAGCTGACGTTGGAATAGCGGTTGAAGGCGTTCAGCTTTTCCCACGGTGTTCCGCCGTGTTGCTGAACATAGTATTCGTGCTGTGCGCGGGCGGCTTCCATCGAACGCTCGTTCAATATCACGTCAATGGACGCTATTTCGTCCGCTGTTCCGAAACAGGTGATGCCGTCGCTGCCGAAAAGATTTGTTATTATATCGCCGTTCGGAGCGTACACATATATCCGTCCCTTTATCGGGACAGCCGCGAGCAATCTGCTCAATATTTCAATATTGCGGTTTTCATCTGCGTCGCCGCATATTATTATTCTGTCAAACGCCGCGATCTCTGCGGTTTCAAAAGATCCGTCATCGTGGAATATTATCTCGTCGGGAGCCATTTTATCAAGCTCGGTGTGCTCCCGTCTGAACTGTGCTCCGTCGCCGTAGATGTGATATTCAAAATGCTGACCGGGGTCTATAAGATTTACCTGGAGCCCGTACAGCAGAATATTCTGCCCTACGTTATCAAAGCTGATCAACGCGATCTTTTCGCTTTTTTCCGCGGGATAGTCTCTCCAGTACTTCCGGGCGCAGTTTTCCGCTATGCTGAATACCGTGATCAAAGGGTTTTCGATATTCTGCCTTGAAATATTATCCAGCATTATGTACACCCGCTTGTCTTTGAGATAATCGTAATTTCTGCTGTAGAATTCAAGGTTTTCCGTATCATCGGAGAACATAAGCAGATACCTTGAAGCGCCTTTTATGAGCTTGTCCCGCCCGCGGATCCTCTGCCGCGGACTGAGGCTTTGGAACAAATGCTCCGCGTATTCCGAACTGCCGCAGACCACGGTCGAGCCGGGGAAAATGAGCTTGACGCGTCCGACAATATCAATGAACTTATTCAGGATCGTTATAAGGATACTGAGAGTTGTAGTCAGCGCCATAAAACGCGCTATTTCAAGCAGCAGTGTGCTTGCCATGCCTTCTTCCGATTCCGCGCAGTAAAGTCTTACGGCTGCCCATGCGGCGTCAAACAGAGGATACGCGCTTTCCTCCGAAACATAAAACGGATAGTAGCATAATACACCCAGGAAAAACGGAGTGATCTTATATAATACGCTTAAAATTTTAAGCAATACACGAGAGAACTTTTTCATAACGCCTCCATACGACATAATTCTACTTTTACATTATACTACCAAAATAATGCAAAAGCAAGCGGAAATGACCGCAGACGGCATATTCGTCAAATCAAACAAATGCAATTGTATGTGTACTTTTGGAGTGTTCACCGTCGTTGTAACCTGCCTTAATACTATTGCTGCTCCTTATTATTGTAATAGCGTTCATATCGGGCAATTCTTTTGGCTTTTTTCTTAGCTTCTTTTTCAGCCTTTTTCGCAGCCTTGTCCGCCGCTTTTGCTTCTTCAGCTTTCAATTCGGCGATATGTGCCGCATACTCTGCCTGCCTTTTCTTCTTTGCTTCTGCACGCTTTACGGCATCGGCTTCTTTCTGCCTTTTGCGCGTTTCCATAGCGGCTTCACCCATCTGTGCGGCTTTTTCGTCGAGAAGGTCGTCCATATTCTTCTGGAACATCTCAATAATCGCCTCGCCTCTGTTTACCACGCTCTTGTATTCCTTTGCGCTGAGCTTGTTGTTTTTATCCTTGATCGGTTTTGGTTTAGCAGCCATAATAACTCTCCTCTTTAACTTGTTTTCAGCATTTCAAGCAACTCATCGTGAGTGAGCGACTTGAGATCTGACGGCAAAACCCGACAATAATTGTGCGGTATTGCCTTAAGGCAGCGCCGCATAAAGACCGCGCTACTTTATCAGCTTATTAAGTGTTTTCGCATCGGGATCTTTCAGCGTCTTTTCAAGATGTCTGATTATTTCAGCGCGAGATTTTTCGGGATCCTGTGAGTATGCCTTTGAAATATAATCCTCCCCGAACAGCGCCTCGGGGGTCGTGTATTCGGCAACTCCCCAACCGTATTGATTGCCGTGCTTGTCCTTCATGTATACAAAATCCGCAGTATTAACATAGGTCTGCATTTGCAGGCGGGTGATCACTGTTTCAAAGCCTGTGTTACTACCCTTTTTGTAATTGAGCGCGCTCTTGATCTTTTTGGAGATAATGACCCCATTCTTAAAGATCAGATCGTAAACTTCCTTGTCTTTTTTGGAAACAAGACCATCGTCCCAACGGGCGTCAAAATCATAGCCATCGCGACGATAATTAGCGAGAACGGGGAACCATTCGCGGCTTACAAAACCCGACTTTCCCGCGAAGAATTTTCCATACACACATCGCCCGTCACGAGCTATAGGTCCTTTCCATTCCCACGGACCGTCTTTGTCGGGCGCAAACCACAATTCCTTCGGGCAGTTTTCTTCCACGGAAAAGCCCTCAATACCGTTTGCAAAAAATGGGAGAAATCCTATTTCTTCTACAAGCTTTATGATATCCTCAGCGCTTTTTAACTTTCCGAATCTCACAAAAACAGCTCCTTTGTAAGTCTGTAATTTCACTGGCACCGTGGCGGTGCAGCCGTTCCCAACGTGACATTGAAATTGTCTCGCGTTTCG
>JAFLUF010000112.1 GCA_022508925.1 Oscillospiraceae bacterium
CTCACCTTTGCGGACGAGCAGGGACAGAGGGCGTTCAACCACACCGCGTCGCACGTTCTGGCTCAGGCGGTAAAGCGCTTGTATCCGAAAACAAAGCTTGCGATAGGTCCGGCTATTGACAACGGATTTTACTACGATTTTGATACGGACGAGCCGTTTACAACGGAAACTCTGACTAAGCTCGAAGCCGAAATGAAAAAGATAGTCAAGGAGAGCATAAAGCTTGAACCCTATACGCTCTCCCCCGACGAAGCGATAAAGTATCTTGAGGAACAGGACGAGCCGTATAAGGTAGAACTCTGCAAGGAGCACGCCGACAAGGGCGAGCCTATCTCGTTCTATAGGCAGGGTGATTTCACCGACCTGTGCGCGGGTCCGCACCTTATGTCGACCTCGTCGGTAAAGGCGTTTAAGCTCACCTCCGTTACGGGAGCGTACTGGCGCGGAAGCGAAAAGAACAAGATGCTGACGAGAATTTACGGCACGGCGTTTCCGTCAAAGGACGAGCTGAACGCCTATCTCGAGCGTGTTGAGGAAGCTAAAAAGCGCGACCACAATAAGCTCGGACGCGAGCTGGAATATTTTACTACTGTCGACTACATCGGACAGGGCTTGCCCATACTGTTGCCGAAGGGCGCGAAAGTGATGCAGATACTCCAGCGCTGGGTTGAGGACACAGAGGACAACGAGTGCGGCTATGTCCGCACCAAAACTCCGTTTATGGCAAAGCGTGAGCTGTACAAAATTTCGGGACACTGGGATCACTACCTCGACGGAATGTTTGTGCTGGGCGACCCTAACGACGAAACGAAAGAATGTTTCGCGTTAAGACCGATGACCTGCCCGTTCCAGTATCAGGTGTTCTTAAACCGTCAGCGCTCTTACCGCGACCTGCCGATGAGGCTCGGAGAGACCTCCACGCTGTTCAGAAACGAGGACAGCGGCGAGATGCACGGACTTATCCGCGTAAGACAGTTTACCATTTCCGAGGGACATCTTATTCTCCGCCCCGAGCAGCTTGAAGAAGAATTCAAGGGCTGTCTGGAGCTTGCGAAGCGTATGCTCGATACGCTCGGACTGCTTGAGGACTGCACGTTCCGCTTCTCACAGTGGGATCCCGCAAACCCGAAGAACAAATACGAGGGCACGCCCGAACAGTGGGAGCACGCTCAGAGCGTAATGGAAAGAATACTGAACAATCTGGGCGTGGAATATTCTATCGGAATAGACGAGGCGGCATTCTACGGACCGAAGCTCGATATCCAGTATCACAACGTTTTCGGCAAGGAAGATACTCTGGTAACTATACAGATAGATATGCTGCTTGCGGAAAAATTCGGCATGGAATATGTGGACGTTGACGGAACAAAGAAAAATCCGTATATAATCCACCGTACGTCTATGGGCTGTTATGAGCGCACGCTCGCGTATCTTATCGAGAAATACGCCGGAGCGCTTCCGCTGTGGCTGTCGCCCGAGCAGGTGCGCATACTGCCTATCACAGACCGCGCGAAAGAATACGCCGAGAATATCTCGAGCCGACTTCAGGGTCTCGGAATACGCACCTTTGTAGACAACCGAAACGAGAAGATCGGCTACAAGATACGTCAGGCTCAGCTTGAAAAGATACCGTACTTCTTTATCGTCGGAGACAAAGAGGTAGAGGACAACACCGTCGCGCTGCGCTCGCGCAAGGACGGCGACCTCGGAGCTTCTCCGCTTGAAGAGGTCATAAACAGGATAGTAAACGAAAACGCCGAAAAGGCGAGATAACGAGAGGTAAAAATGTCAGACAAGATCTTTACTACAGACGATATCCCCGAGGATTTCAACAAGAATCTCGAGGAAAAAATACTCAGAGCAAACGAGGACAAGACTCTCGTAAAATGGAACAAGCTCTTGCCGGAGCTTATGATGTCGGATATCTTTCTGGCAGGTTTGTTTCAGGGCAATAACGAAAGCGGAGGTCAGGGAAGTCTGCTTATAATGCAGCATGAGGGGAAAAACATCATACCGTTTTTCTCCCACCCGGACAGAATGTCCGTTTTGCCCGAGGAACAACTGTCCAAGCTTAATATGATAAGAATGAGAGCGGGCGACTTTTTCTACTCGATAAAGGGAATGGCCACTATTCTCAACCCGTCCTCGGACTATACAAGGGTTTTCAGCGGCTTTGACACCAAGGTCCTCGCGATGGAATTCAGGCAGACCGTTTCCGAAAATACAGACAATACCGATAAGAAATAAGGAAGAATAAATCTTGAACAACTCAATTGTTTTCACCAATACACTCAGCATTGTCGTACCCTGCTATAACGAAGAAGAAAGCGTTCCGCTTTTTTACGCGGAAGCGCTTAAGCAAGAACGGTTTTTTCACGAAAAAGGAATTGAATTTGAGTTTGTTTTCGTGGACGACGGTTCGCGCGATAAAACGGCACAGGCCGTAAAAAATCTGCGCGAAAATGACGATCGGGTCCATCTCGTGTCGTTTTCGAGAAACTTCGGAAAAGAATCGGCGATCTACGCGGGCTTTGAAAAAGCAAGCGGCGATGTTGTCGTGCTTATGGACGCGGATTTGCAAGACCCCCCCGCGCTTCTGCCCGAGATGTACTCCTATATCGAAAGCGGACAGGACTTTGTTGGAACACGCCGGGTAGACCGAAAGGGCGAGCCAATGATACGCTCGTGGTTTGCGAGAAGATTTTACGGACTTATGAGAAATATCTCAAAAACCGATATTGTTGACGGGGCGCGCGACTATCGCATGATGACAAAAAAAGTCTGCGACGCGATCTTATCAATGAAGGAATACAACCGCTTTTCAAAGGGAATTTTCGGTTGGGTCGGCTTTGACACAAAGTGGATAGAATACGAGAATATAAAACGCGCCGCGGGAGAAACAAAGTGGTCGTTTCGAAAGCTGTTTTTATACTCGCTTGAGGGAATAATAGCGTTTTCTACAATGCCTCTTGCGCTTTCGTTCTTCTTCGGTATGCTGTTTTGCGTTCTGGCTCTGGCGCTCTTGATCTTCGTCATTGTCAGAACAGCCGCTTTCGGAGACCCGTTCGCGGGAGTGCCGCTTGTAATATGCGCGGTCTTGTTTGTCGGCGGGATACAGCTTTTATGCATCGGTATCTTAGGGTCGTATCTCAGCAAGACCTATCTCGAAGTAAAGCAAAGACCGATATATATTGTTAGAGAAGAATTTTAAAACAAAAGCCCCGAAGCAGTCTGATGATTGCTTCGGGGCTTGGTTTATTATTCGGTTACACACATAAATCAGAAGTTGTTATTATGTTCCAAACGGGCAAGCAACCATGCAAAGACCGCAGGCATTTTTTCTTCCATGTGTTTTAATAAATAAACTTCTTTTTTCGTTACATAACCTATAATCTATTATATCACTTCTTAATGAGTTGATATCCCATTGTACACCATGCAATGCATTATATGGGCAAGCATCGACACATTTGTTACAATTTTCAGGACAATTACTCTTTAAGATTTTGTCCCCATAATCGAATTGCTCATTTATTAAGATTACAGACAGTCTTACTCTTGGTCCATATTTTTCTGTAATAACAACATCATTTTTTCCAATCCAACCTAATCCGGCATTTACTGCCGCAAATTTGAAAGAAAAAGGAGCTATCAGATCTACCTCATTGTTTTGTGATACAGGTGGAATATAATATTTCACATTATATTCATCAAGCATTTTTTGCAGTTGTGCTAAAATTTTTTCCAGTACTTTTTTTGCAGCTTGAATACCATTTTCAAACTTTTCTTCAGAATATGTTTTGATTGTAAGTTGTTCCCCGTAAGGTACCGCAAATACTAAAGCAGATTTATATGTACTTG
>JAFLUF010000113.1 GCA_022508925.1 Oscillospiraceae bacterium
AAGGACGCTTTCTGGAACAGCGAAAACATAACCGTTTACGATTCGTTTATCTCGGGAGAATATCTGGGCTGGAATTCCAAGAATTTAACGCTCGTCAACTGCACAATAGAAAGCCTTCAGGGAATGTGCTATATTGAAAATCTCGTGATGAAAAACTGCAAGCTGATAAACACTACTCTTGCGTTTGAGTATTCAACAGTTGACGCGGATATTTCGGGCAGCATTGACAGCGTCAAGAATCCTTCGGGCGGCATTATCCGCGCGGAAAGCATCGGCGAGCTTATCCTTGAAGAGGACAAAATTGACACGGGCAAAACGAGAATAATCTGCAAGGAATATCATAAAGCGGCGGTATGAAGTGCGGAATTATAACGGGACTCGGCTCGTCCGCGGCTGACTGCTTTTACGCTGTTGCGGGAGCGTTCGGGATAACGGTTATCTCGGATTTCCTTACACAATATCAGCTCCCGATAAACATAGTCGGCGGCTTGCTATGGGAATTGGGACACTGCTGAAAAAGCAAGTCAGTGCAACAGACAGCAAAACAAAAACAAACTACGGCGCGATGTTTCTAAGCGCGTTCAGCGTGGGAATAACAAATCCCGCGGCGGTGCTGACTTTTCTGTTTGCGTTTTCATATTTCGGAATAAACGGCAAACTCGATGTGGCAGACGGGAGCGCACTTGTTGCTGGAGTTTTGATTGGAACTTTGATATGGTGGATAACCTTGTCCGCGATTGCCCGAAAAATCAAGGACAAATTCGGCGAAAAGGGCTTTACAAGGCTGAATAAATATTCGGGATAATTATGATAGGCTTGCGATGCAGAGCGTTCGCGGAAGCTACACGCGCGATGATGAGATAACTGTCGAAAATGCCAAAGCGGGAGAATTGTATTTGCTTAGCGGCGGACAGCTCCGCTTTTATTTCAAGGACAGCACGGGCGTGAATATTACGGCAACTCCTATAGGATATTATGTTGAAACGGAGGGACTTGCGGACGCAGTTGTTGACGCGTACACATCAAACCTCGGCGACACTTGGGGAGTAGATGTATATTTCAATATTACAAAAAGAATCTGATGCTGAAATGGAGTATCTATGGAATACAGGGTAAACCAAAAAACAGGCGATAAGATAAGCGTTATCGGCTTAGGCACAAGTTATATTTCGGAATCGTCCGAACGAGAAGCGGTCAAAGCACTTGAGCTCGCCTATGAAAGCGGGATAAACTATGCCGATCTCGCGACAGCGGGCGCTAAGACTTTCGGTTACTACGGAAAAGCGCTCGCTTCCGTAAGAACAAATATGTACTATCAGGTGCATTTCGGAGCGTATTACGACAGCGGAGAATACGGCTGGACGGCCGACCTTGATACCGTTAAACGCTCGATCGATTTTCAGCTTCGGGAACTTAAAACCGACTACATCGACTACGGCTTTATTCATTGTATTGACAGCGAATCCGACTTTGAGGACTACAAGGCAAACGGAGTTCTGCAATATCTTTTGGATATGAAAAAGCAGGGCGTTGTAAGAAATATCGGGCTGTCATCGCATACTCCCAAAGTTGCTAATAAAATTCTTGACTTGGGAATAGCCGATATGCTGATGTTTTCCATAAATCCCGGGTATGACTATCAGCACGGCGAGTACGCGCGCGGCGAAGCCCTCGAAAGAATGAATCTCTACCGCAGATGTGAGGCGGAAGGCATTGGTATCTCCGTAATGAAGCCGTTTTCTGGAGGTCAGCTTTTAGACACGAAAACCTCGCCGTTCGGCAAAGCACTTTCGGTGTATCAGTGTATTCAATACGCGCTTGACAAACCCGCGGTGCTTACTGTATTACCGGGAATAGGAAATATCGATGATGTCAAGCGGCTGTTGAAATTTTTTGAAATTTCGGAGCAGGAAAAGGACTATTCCGTTATAGGATCGTTTGCTCCAAAAGATATGAACGGAGTCTGCGTATACTGCAATCACTGTCAGCCATGCCCCGCAGGAATTGATATAGGACTTGTCAACAAGTATTACGATCTTGCGCTTGCCGGTGACGAAATGGCAGTTGACCATTACCGAAAACTATCCGTTAATGCCGACGCTTGCCTTAAATGCGGTCACTGTGAGAGCCGCTGTCCGTTCCGGGTGAAGCAGGAAAGCAGAATGGAAGAGATAAGTCGATATTTTTCAAAATAATTAAATTTTGTAAAAAGCGGTTGCTGTAATATTGAAATGCACCCCTTTCGTTAGACTTTTTGGTATATTTCTATTATACCATATTGTCTGACAAAAGGGGTGCATTTCAGTAGGGTATTCGCGCGAAGATACGCTCGGACGGTTTTTGTTTGCTGTGCATAAATGTTCGGGATAATTCTGTGCCGAAAAACGAAAAACAGGTACTTGAAATAATATGCAGTTCGGTGTATAATAAAAGCGGCAAGCAAAAATAATTCGGATAATCAAGGAGGTACAACAGACCAAGTTAAATTTGATAATGTGTTATATAAGCTTCAGTTTACGTTTTATTACATTAGGAGGACAATCTTCTTTAACTGCACGGGTCTTACAAGCGTTAACATTCCGGACGGCGTTGTTTCTATCGGGCTTAGCGCCTTTGAAAACTGCCAAAGCCTTACAAATGCGGAGATCCCCGAAAGCGTAACCGAAATAGGGCTTTGGGCTTTCAATAAATGTCAGGATCTCACTGCTTCTTACAAAGGCAAAACCTATGACTATAAGCATATCAACGATTTGTATAAAGCGATAAACGGAAATTAAAAGCCCTTATCCGCCAATTCCCCGACAACATTTTCGTAAAACTTTACAATATCCGAAACACCGTCTCCCGTTTTTTTCGTAAGCGGACGGCGGCGGAAATCTATCTCGTCGAGGTGCGAAACACCGCGCTTTCGGGCGCCGCGGAAAACTCCGCGGAAAGTTCCCCATTTCACCGCTCTCGGAGCCAGCAGCCCGTCGTTTTCTCCCTCGAAATGTCCCACCACGAGGTTTGAAAACCACATAAGCATATCGCTTGATGCGCGGCTCATCACAAACGCGTAGCTCTGATAATAAATGCTTTCATCATCGGGATTTTCGCGGTTGAATCTTTCAGCCTCATTCGTGGTGAACAGCGAGATACAGCTAAAGCAGTTGGGGCTTGAATCTCCAAGAAACCGAAACCACAAATCTGCGAAAAAGCATATTGTTTTAAGCGTCCAACGCGGGAGTTTCATTATTGCGTCCATAGTTTCCGAGCCGTTGTGGGGAGTGCATACTGTAGTCAGCGACGCCACGCGCTCCGCCTCGCCCAGCGTGGAAATAGCGTAGCGGCTGTCAAGCCCTCCCTTTGAGTGTGCGATTATGTTGACTTTTTCGGCTCCCGTCTGTTCGATTATCTCCCGTATACGTTCGGCAATGACCGCGCCGTTTTCCTCAACCGAGGCACAGCCGTCCTGATGTCCGTAGAATATCTGACAGCCCATTCTCTCCAGAGCCTCCGGAACCCGTCCCCAGTAGTTGAAATACGGTCTGTCGCGGAAGGTCATACCGTGAACAAGTAAAACAGGATATTTTGTAGCGTTGTTCATAAGCATAATTCATCGCCTGTATTATACAGATTAAAATGCCCTCGCGCATACGCAAATCAAAGATTTGCTCCGCG
>JAFLUF010000114.1 GCA_022508925.1 Oscillospiraceae bacterium
TAATTGCCCGATACGCGCGGAGCAAACCGGAGGTTTGAGAATGCGCGAGGGCATTGAAATCGTATAATAAAAGCGTTTGCGCTTTTATTATACCATATTTTAAAAAATTTATCAAGGCTTTTGGGGAGCCTGATGTAAGGAGCAAGCTGTTTAAAGCATGATCATCTGCCGGGATACGAATCACATAGACTCGGCGATTTACCGATGATTAATATTTGATTGCTGATGTATGCCGTCAAATTTTGGCAAGCGCAAAGGGAGTGAAATAATATCCTCATAAATCAATCATATCATATATCATAGAATTTTTAAAGGGGGGATAGCGCAAGATGTCGAAATTATGCGCAACATGTAATCATCTCATCTGATCAGATAAAACTAACGGTTTTTTTACTTTCACCGACGTTCATGTTTTTAATTTGCGAATCCCGGGATTTTGTAAAGATTTCGTCGTATTCAAGCTAAAAAAATTGTCCCGCAACAACGTGCGGGACGTATCGGGTGCACGCATTATCCGCCTTTGGCGGAAAACGCTGGCATCGTATTCAATATAAAAGCGCCGCCTCTGAATACATAACAACGCCTTTTCCGGAGTTGGGGTGAATATGGTCAAGCAAAAAAAAGCTGTCCGGATTCTGGCAAAGCATATTTCGTATGTAAGTATTGGCATTTATAAAGACTGTTTTTTGTTTGTCGCAGTATTTACCCAATGCCTCGGAATATTCTTCGTTCAGCTGTGTTTTCGCGGAATAAGAAAGCGGACAGAACGGATCGCCGTCCGTTGAAAACCAAGGCGCTATAAACACAAATCCCGCTTTGTCGTTCTTTTTCAAAAGAGTTGTCCTGAGCCTGTTGATTTCGTTTACATAATCCTCGGCAGTCATAGCGCATTGAGTTGGGTCACGGTATCTTACATCGTTCGTACCGACAGAGATCACATATAAATCGGCGACGGGAATGTTATCCGCGTTTTCGTTTATGTAAGAGACCGTACAACCGCCTTTTGAAAAATTATAGATCTCTTTCTTATAAAGATACTCTTCTATCGGCTCATACCAAGGACATCCGCCGTTTTTGGTACCCTCGGTAAGGCTGTCGCCTATAAAGCATACGCTGTCGGCTTTTTCGAGAGCCTTGTACAGTGCGCCGTTTTTCATTTCCTCTGTCAGTTTAAGACCGCTTGTTTTAACGCGAATAAACCCTGATTCATCAAAGTAATATCTTTCGGTAATTGAGGAAATATCCATTTTAGTATTGAACACTACGCTTGCAATAATATCAAGCGCGTTTTGCGCGCGGACATATTCATCTGTGCTGAGTTGTTTTCTCAGGTCATAATTATACACCATCTCATAAATCGGAAGCGCGCGGTAGTTGCCGTCGATCGAAGACTGCGTATACAGCGGCACTATCCCGCCGCCTATTACCTGCTTTGAATCGCGGTCTATATAAACGTCTACAAGCATACTGGTATCGCCCTGGTTTTTACGGTAAATATTCGCGAAATTTCCCGGACAGTATGCTGTGAAAACCTTTCGTCCGTTGTAATCTTCGATGAGAGCGGGCTCAACAACATGAGGGTGGTCGCCAAGTATGATATCGGCTCCGAATTCTTTGAAAATGTCAAACCACACATCCTGCTCGTCATCGGGCTGATTTGAAAACTGTGTACCGAGATGCGGAAGAACTATGATAAGATCGGGAGAGAGCGATTTGGCTTCTTCAAAATCCCGTTTGACCTGTGCCTTAAGCTTTTCAAACCGTTCGCCCTCTGTTCCCGAGATCGCCGAGGTAACATACGAAAGCTCACCTTCAAAAATATTGTAATAATTGCTCCCGTAGGTATAGGAGAGAAACACCATTCTGATACCGTCACATTCGACAAGCTTGACGCGGTTATTTTGCTTTTCCGATTCGTTTCGGTATGAACCGGTATAATCGAGCCCGATCTCGTCAAGAACATCCAGCGTACGCAGCGCGCCCTGCGGACCTTTGTCAAGAACATGATTGTTTGCGGTAGTTACAAGGTCAAAGCCGGCGCTTTGCACAGCCTTTGCAAATTCGTCGGGAAAGTTAAGATACAGCTCCTTGCCGTCGTCAAAATTGCTTGTACTGTACCCCGCGTCTTCGCCCGCCATAGGTCCTTCAAAAACGCCTATCGCGTAATCTGCGGAAGCGATATACTTCTTTGCGTACTCAAAAACCTCTGAGAAATCATATCCGTCACCGGTATAGCCGCGCTTTACCTGATCCTCAAGAAGTATCAGGTCTCCCGCGAAAGTAATATGAAACGCATTGTCAAACGCGTACTTCTGAGCGCTGCTCATGACCGGATATATAATGTCATCTTTATTATTTTCAGTTAAAGTATCGTCGCCGTTTGTCAAAGTAATACCGGAATACGAGCTGATAACAACGGACGCTATAAAGCCTAAGGCAACAAACGCCACGGCAAGTTTTGCAAAGGTGAATTTCTTTGTATCTTCTCCAACCAATATCGCGGCTCCGGAATCGGCGAATCTGTTAAGATGCTTTACAACGAATTCATTGCCGAAGGCGAGGCATATAGCGACAGTTCCCAGAGCCGACGCGATGAAAACAAATCCAATACTTTTATCGATCAGCCAATCACTCAACCACAGCGTAAAGGGACGGTGAAAAAGGAATATCCACAAGGAATTTCGTCCCAACATGGACAAAAGCGGTATTTTTTTATCGGGAGAAATGTTTCTGAGCGCGTAAATCGCAAGAAATGCAATAATGAAAAGCGCGATCCTTCCGACTGCGTCGATAGAACTAACGTAGCTGAACATCTGAAGGGAACCGTCGGAATAAGCAAAATAGCTGTATGCAAAGTACGCAACGACGCCGGCCGCTGCTAAAGCGGCAATGCCCTTGATCAAGCGTTTAGCATATTTGGTGTTTACCAGTTTGTCACTCTTTTCTTCCGTCAACTTATAGCCGAACATATAAAACGGATAGAACGCGATTATTCTTGCCGCCGCAAACGTGTTGTTAATTGATGGAAAAAAACCTGCAAAAACAGCTATGATAATCAGTATCAGATTTATCTCACGGAATTTCGCAAGATGATGCGCGGTCAGTCTCCATACGATCAGCGCCAACAGATACCAATAAGAATACATTGGTTCAAGAAGCTGCCCGAAGCCGAATATAAAACCCATTATACTGTTGAAAACAAAGTAAAGGAATATAAGCCTGACAATTGCGGCAGCGCTTCGGGAGTGTTCGCTTTTACCCAAATATCCCGACACAAACACAAACGCGGGCATGTGAAACATATATATGTAATCCACAAGACAGTTTACCACGTTAAAGTGGTTCTGAAGCTGAAATAAAATATGTGCGAATACCGTCAGAATAATAAGTATTCCTTTTATGTTATCCCAATATTGAATTCTCAGAATCTTTTCTTTCAATTGAATTCCTCCGATGCTAAAATCAGTCTTAATCGGTCCATGCACTGAAGACTTTAAGAAACAGCCACAGAGAAAGCTTCGCCCGGACCGACTGAAAATAAACGAAAAATCCGAAGCACCGTCGTGTTTCGGATTTGTCCAGTTTGGCTCCCCCAGTGCTTGTAAAAACGAACGAGTTTTATTTAATTGGAGAGGGATCACCTCCGATCCC
>JAFLUF010000115.1 GCA_022508925.1 Oscillospiraceae bacterium
GTGGGGAGTTAAGGTGGACGCGGATGTTACCGTAGCGCAGGGGGCGACCTACGGCGTGTATTACCCGACGTTTAAAACCTACTCCGAGGCGGAGGCTTTTGAGATCAAGCAAAAGCTGATGGGCGATATTGACGCGGAATTCATAAAGGTGGATTCGCACGGGGATTACAATTATATCTGGGAAACCGAAGATATTTCGCTGGTGGTACGCGGAGGCGCCGGCAGCTTTGCCATAGATGGGGATTACGCGATTTTTATCAACGACATCTTTGGACCTCCAAGACCGGGCAGTCAATCAAACGCGGATCATTTTACTCAATGCGAGCTGGATTTCTGCACGCGCGAACAGGCGGTAAATGCCGTTGCGGAAATTCTCGCGGAGTTGGAAGTAAGCGTCGCGGACGATCCCGAGGTTTTTTCGATCGCTCTGCCCGATCTGCTGAACGAGGCGGAATATAACCGCGTGAATCATCCCTATTGGGCGGAGAATTACCCCGAGGTTATCGGGAAGGAATACGAGTGCTATTACATAAAATTCAATGCGGAGCTGGGCGGCGTGCCGATCTACAACGAACTGATAAATTACACAACAGTTCCTGATCTCATAACGGGAAATCCCGAAATAAAAGCTATCTATTCCGCGGACGGACTGAAATATCTTTATGTGGATATGTATCCCGTCGGTTTTGAATTGGCTGAGGAGATCACAAAGCTTGTGTCCGCCGAGGACGCGGCGCAGCTCGCCGTAAGCAAATATGCTGATGTTGCGGGGCAAACGGCGGTAAATATTGATAAGATCACGCTGATGTATGTTTTCCTGCTTAAGGGCAATGATCCCTCTGTGAAATTCGTTCCCGCGTGGATCTGCTCCGGAACGATAAGGGCGGTTTCTACCGAGCGCGGCAAGACACCCATAGAATCGATAAAAAAGCTGGACATAATAATCGACGCGCGGACGGGTCAGGAAATAATCTAAGGGGGACAATATGAGATCGTTTCTTAAAGCGTTTTCGGTGGAGCTGCGGCGGAGCGTTTTTTCGCTCAAATTTGCCGTGATGATGATCATAGTCGCGGCGGGATATATTGTAAGCTCCCTTGAGGAATTAAAGTTTATGTGGAATTATAAAAATTCCGATGTGCTTTATTTTTTTGAGCTTATACATAATATCGGCACCTTCACGGAAATATGCGTGTTATGCTGCACTGTTCTGAACTGCACGAGCTTTTTACGCGACTGCAAATCGGGGTATTTCCGGCACTGCGTAATGCGCAGCGGAACGGGAAATTATACACTCGCGGCGTTTTTGTCCTGTGTGACCGCGGGAGGACTTATTTTGTCGCTCGGGCAGATCTTATATGTGCTGATCCTGGCAGTGAAATTTCCGCTGGTGGCCGAAAACAGCGGAACGTTGGATTCATATATGCACGTGTTGGACAGCAATTTTATGGCGCCGTTTCTCCGCGACGGACATTATATACTGTTCTTCGCGGTATATGCGCTGCTGGCGTTTATGTTCGGCGCGCTTTGGTCGAGCGTCGGGATAGCGATCTCCGCGTATATTGACGACTATTACGCCGCGTCATTTTCGCCGTATGTGATATTCTACGTCACCGACGGACTTCTTAGGGCGGTTTTCCGCGGCAACAAAATGCTTTCGGGATTTTTCCGCCCCGATGCGATCTTTCACGCGAACTACTACCTCGGCGGCGCGGCAAAAAGCATACTCGGCACAGCGCTGTATTTCGGCGTTATTATCACGGTTATGGGAATTGTTTTCTGTATAAAATCGAAACGGAGGTGTCGGGAATGAACGTTATCGAAAACGCGAAATGCTCCGCAAAGATCTCTCTGTTCGGAATTAAATCGTGGGTGGAAAACAGGCGTATGTTAATGCTTTTTCTCGTGATCGCGGTTACGGTGGCTCAGTTTTGCGCCGAGGTAAACGTCTTCGCGAGGTCTGTTGACAGCCCCACTAACGTATTCGCGGTTTTGCCGCAGCTCTATTGCACAGACAGTCTTCGTCTGACTATTCAGTTCGGAATCGTTCTGATGTTCAGCAACGCGCCGTTTCACCGCGATGATTCGCTGTTCTGCGTAATGCGGAGCGGATATAAAAGGTGGTGCGCGGGGCAGCTTATTTACATACTTTTATCGTCGGTTATTTACGTTTTTTCGATTTTTCTGCTGACAATTATTTTCTCGATTCCCGCCCTCGGGTTTTCGTCAACCTGGGGAAAAACCTTTGCGACAATGGCGCAGGCAGGCCGTACAAGCGGCTCATCGGGATATTTTATTTTTAGCAAAATACAATTACAGTACACCCCGATATCCGCGTTGCTGCACACAATGGCACTTTTGCTGCTGCTCACAATAAGTATGGGGCTGCTGATTTTTTTATTGGGGAATTTAGTGGGCAGAGGCGCGGGAGTGCTGGCGGCGTCGGCGTTAATCTTGTTGGGCTTGCTCCCCAATTACACTCAGTATCAAGCGCTTGCGGTAAGGTTTTCGCCCTGCTCGCTGACGGAGCTGCGCAGGCTTGACAGCACGGGGTTTACAAAATACCCCGATCTTACTTATGCGTATATTTTTCTCGGTGTAATGACGTTAATATTACTTACTGCAAACATCTTCATTTATTCCAACAAAAGAATACGGTTTTACGCGTACAATATGGACGTTTAGGAGGAATTATGGATAACATGATCGTTGTGGAAAATCTTACAAAAAAATTCGGGAAAACCACTGTGCTGAGCGGAATAAACACGTCCTTCGAGCAAGGCAGAATTCACGGAATTATCGGCAGAAACGGCAGCGGAAAAACTGTTCTGATGAAGTGTATTTGCGGACTTACTCCGATAAGCGGCGGTAGCGTAACGGTGAAGGGTAAGAGAATCGGGGTCGATTGTGAAATAATTCCGAACACGGGCGTGATAATCGAAACTCCGGGATTTCTTCCTAACTTATCGGGGTATGCAAACCTAAAAAATCTGGCGGATCTAAAGTCGAAAATCCCACCCGAAAAAATAAAAGCAACGATTTCGCGAGTTGGTCTTGATCCCAACGACAGGAAAAAAACGGGTAAATATTCTCTCGGAATGCGCCAGCGACTTGGTTTAGCACAGGCGATTATGGAGGATCCCGAGCTGCTTATTCTGGACGAGCCGATGAACGGTCTGGACAAGGACGGCGTAAAGGATATGCGACAGTATCTCCTTGATCTGAAAGCACAGGGTAAAACAATTCTGATAGCTTCACACTCTGCCGAGGATATTGACGTGCTTTGCGATACCGTCGTGGAAATGGACAAGGGGATTTTAAGCAAAGTAAGGTGAAATACCTTGACTTGCGATAATCGGATAGAATGTCAAGTATTTTTTAAATTCAAGGGTTTTATAAAAAAAATTAAGCGGCTGCCGAAAAACAGCAGCCGCTATGGAAAAGTGTATAAATCTTGACCCATTATTTGCCCATTATTGTTATAAAAAACTATCAAAAGATACGCGAAATTCATTTTGCTACAATGTTCAAATTTGGCTTTATTATGCGGAATATCGGAGGATACGACAGGTTGAAAAATACCGTTGCCTCAATTCAATTCCCGTACGGGTCACCATTTATCAGTCCCGCAAATGGCTTTGGAAAGCC
>JAFLUF010000116.1 GCA_022508925.1 Oscillospiraceae bacterium
AGCGCATAAATTCCCACTCGATGGAATTGCTCTCGAAGGTCGGGCTTGCCGAAAAGGCGGAGAGCTACCCCTGTCAGCTCTCGGGAGGTCAGCAGCAGCGCGTGGCTATTGCGCGTGCTCTTGCTATGAGCCCCGATATACTCTGCTTTGACGAGCCGACCTCCGCGCTCGATCCCGAGCTTACGGGAGAGGTGCTCAAGGTCATTCGCGGTCTTAAAGACTCCGACCGCACGATGATCGTCGTAACTCACGAGATGAACTTCGCGCGCGGCGTCGCCGACAAGGTGATCTATATGGCGGACGGCGTTATCGAGGAATACGGAACGCCCGATGAGGTTTTCGGGAATCCAAAAAGCGAAAAGACCAGATCGTTTCTGGAAAAAGCTGTTGATAATTGACAGTAAAAATTCGGCAGTAATACAAAACAAACGTGCCCCCAAAAAACAGGGCACGTTTTTTTCATACTATTTACTGTCCTCTGTCAGCTGCTTTATGTACATCACGTCGCAGCCGTAATGTCCCGTGTTTCCGAGCGGCTTGTCTATTCTTTCAAAGCCGTATTTTTCGTAGAATTTCTGAGCTGCGTTCATATTTCCGAAGGTTTCAAGATAGCATTTATCATAATATTTCCGTGCGTGCTCCAGTGCGGTCCCGATGAGCTTATGCGATACTCCCGTGCCTCTCACTTTGGGAATACAATACATCTTCTGAAGCTCGCATATCCTGTCGTTTTCGGCTCCCGCAAGCGGCGCGATCCCCACTCCGCCCACAATTTCAAGCTCTGCCGTTTCCGCTACCCAATATTTTTTCTCCTCGGTATTATATATTTCGGAGAAACGACCCAGATCGGGATCCCACCATGCAGTCCCTTCGCGCTTTCCGCCAAATTCCAGCAGGCAGCTTCGGATAATTTCTTCAACGATCTTATTATCTCTTGCCTGAATTTCCCTGATATTGTAATTCATTTCAAACGCTCCCATATCCCCATCAGATGCCGATGATGTCTTTTATTACCTCGCCCGCGATTATCATGCCGACCACCGGCGGAACAAATGACGTGCTGCCGGGAACTCTTTTGCGCCTTGTGCCGTTATTGCCGGAATTATCAGCTTCCGGCGCGGCGTTGAACGGCTTGTGCGGCTTTTCCTTCGAGTACACGACCTTCAGACTGTCAACGCCGCGTTTTTTCAGCTCACAGCGCATCACTCTCGCAAGCGGACAGACCGAGGTCTTGTATATATCCGTGACCTCAAAGGCTGTGGGATCGAATAAGTTTCCCGCTCCCATAGAGCATATAATCGGGGTCTTGCAGGCTTTTGCGTTTAACACCAGCTCTATTTTGCCCGATACCGAATCAATGGCGTCGACGATATAATCATACTCCGAAAAGTCAAATTGCTCCGCCGTATCGGGGGCGTAAAATATCTTATAGGTCCTGACGGCCGCGTCGGGGTTTATATCGGCTATCCGCTCTGCCGCCGCGTCGACCTTATATTTTCCGAGCGTGCTTTGCAAAGCGATGATCTGTCTGTTGAAATTGGAGAGGCACACTTGATCATTGTCGATAAGATCAAGGGCGCCCACTCCCGCTCTTGCCAGCGTCTCAACAACAAACCCGCCTACGCCTCCGACACCGAATACAGCGACGCGCGCCGCGGCAAGCTTTTCCATAGCGTCACTTCCGAATATAAGCTCTGTTCTTCCAAACCGTTCAGACATACCATATCACCCTTTTGTATATTACATATAGCCCCGAGCAAAACTCACCAAACCGCATAAGGAAGCGGAAAACGAGCCAAACTCGAAACATTTGCCTTTCTCTATTATACCACATTAATATTAAAAAGTCCAGCTTTTGCCGGACTTTTTAATTTAGTGTGGTATAATATAGTATGGTAAATACCACGGCGTCCGCGTCTATGATACCGAATTACGTATAATGATCAGCAAGAATCAGGGACTTTTCCGCCGCATGGAGCAGATCACTCTTAAGCCGCCCACTACGACCGTCTTGCTCGATAAGTTCAAGGAAATACTTGACAGTGCCGCGAATGAGGAGTGTAAGGAAAATGACAAAACGTACGAAAAAGTACAGAATGCCAAGGCTTTCAAAAAAGAATTTGATAAAGAGCAAAGCATATATGACAGCGTCAGGAAATTCTTTTTGTGGGGCTCTCAGGTACAGAACTCAAAATATTTCGCGAACTACGCGGGTGTAGAAAAATTCTTAAACAACTGCATTTTCTCTATTGACCTGGACAATGACATCGGTCCCGCGATCGAAAAGGTCATCAGAGAAACCAAACACGACATCAAGCGTCAGCTTGCGGGCGTCAGAACAGGCGCCAACGGTATCGCGGATACCATCGAGATTATCACTGACATAGATACCCGTTTCGATAAGGATCTTGTGGGCTGCGGTGATCAGATAACATATATGCGGAGTATTATCGATGTGCTTGCAAACAAGAGCAAATATGGCGACCTCAATCTCATCGTTCCTAAGGGTGCCTTGATGAAGGGAGTGCCCGGAACGGGAAAAACCCTTATAGCAAAGGCTATGGCGGGCGAGCTGCAGGAGCGTTTCCAGAGTGACCCTGCCACGCAGGATATACGCTTCGGGTTTATGGCATTCTCCGCGTCGGAGCTTACAAGCAAGCCTGTGGATTATATAGCGGCAATATTCAACGCGGCAGATGATTACGATGTCTGTGTTATGCTGGATCCCGACGAAAAGCCGTTTGATAGCCCAATAGGTACGATCCTCACTTTTTACCCCCATATCCATTGTATATAACCACCATTGACGGGAACGGTGCGCTGTTGCTTAAAGTGCCGCCGTCCTCATCAGCGAATTTTAACCGACCGCGGACAAACCGTATCTCCGCTTTCCCGTAGATATAATCGTGAAAATACGATGTATCTGTCCTCGCGGGTAAAAGCATAACTATGGGATATTTGATTATTGCGGCTTCTTCGTGTGCTTTTTTTACCCATTTGCCGATCTCACGTCCGTAGGGCGGGTTACAGAACACCGCGCCGCCGCAGTCCCAGCTTTGGGCAAGTCCGTTTGTTTTTGGCGTAAAGAATAAAGAGCATTTTGCCGACTTTGCGGTAGCCGCCGCGTCAAGCACAAAGGAAAATTCCTCGTTCAGCTTGTCAAAAAAGTCTTGCGGTGTACACCAACATAAATTTTTTGACGAAAAATGTACCGAGTTCAATTATATGCCCCCTTTCGCTATAAACAAAAAAAGCGGAGAGTTTTTCACAAAACTCTCCGCAACGGGTATACACATATTATATATAGGAAAAAGCGTACCCACCTTAAAACAGTGAATACGCTTTTCCTCATTATCGGGGAATTTCACCCCGTTTTTTTGTCTTAAATAAACACCCCCTCTTTTTCGACATATTTCTAACCGTAAGATTTCGTTGGAAAAAGAATTGAAATATAACGGCAAACGCTCACAAACCCCCTTGTTATGGGATTTATCCGTTTGTCTTTATTATACCATAAGGGCATTGGTTTGCCTCAGCGCTTGTCAACGAGGATGTAGACATCGTTTCGGTGTCGGGAGCATTAGGTCATTCAACGGTCAGCACAACGAGCAACATATATTGCCATTTATTGGAAA
>JAFLUF010000117.1 GCA_022508925.1 Oscillospiraceae bacterium
ATTGCTATTGCCGTATGTTTCAACTGTCAGACTATGACTATGTTATTATATCATACCGCCAAATTGTTTCGGAGATAATAAAATAATGTTTAAGTTTTGTTAATCTGCAATTTTTTCAAATTTATTGACGATCTTACGATCATAAAAATAGCCATTCCGAGGACAATAACACAAACACCGCCACCCGTAGCCCCTGTCATTATTTGTCGGAAATTACTATCGTCATCGCCGCCGAACTGTGATACCATAGCTGTTTCAAGTGACAGAATAGAAACCATTGCCGCCACCAGATTGATCGCTTTTGCAGCCGACATCACAGGGCTATTGTGTTTACGAAATTTTACAACATTCATTATCGCCATAATTACCGAGTAAAACGAGTATAATGCCATCGCGTAAATCAGCAGTCCCGAATATTCAAAGCCCTTATTTTGCTTTACCATAAAGATGACGATTACCGCCAAAGCTCCATTCATCGCGAGCAGCATTATTCCACACGAGCGGTAACGCCTAAATTCCGCCGGAAGATTTTTTTCAGACTTGTGCTTGTTGACATAATTCAATAGAAACACCCGCATTACCGCAAGTAAAATATAATAAAAGGACAGTGAGAAAAACCACAGCGAGTTGTAATAAATTCCCGAAAACAGCTTTATCCCGATATATAGAATGTTGATAAAAAATCCCTGATAAAGCGAGAATTTTGTCCTTAACATCACATCGTCCAGAAATTTTTTTACAAGGGGATTTTTGTAGATTTTTTTGGTAATCGGACTGCTTTTAACGCTTTTGCTAATTGCTTTCACTATTCCGGGCATACCCGTAACTGTAATTATCAGAGCGTATGCAGACGCGATGTAAGCGATATAAGCAAGTACGTTGTTCACGTTAAATATAAGAATTAAAATGATAAAAACAAACAACGGTACTGCAATCAATACAGTCGGTAACGGCGGTAGGAAGAATATCTTTTTAAGAATTACTTTGAATTTCTCCACTTGTTTTTCTCCTGATTTTCACAGTGAATGTGCTGCCCTCGCCAACAACACTTTCGACTGAAATATCCCCGCCGACAATATCCACAACACGCTTGACGAGTGCCAATCCCAAACCGTTTCCTTGTGTTGCGCGGGAGGTATCGCCCTGATAGAATTTCTCAAAAATATGCGCTCCCGTTTCGGGGGAGATACCGCAGCCCGTGTCACTTACCTCAACTACCGCGCAGTCCGAATCCGCCGAGAGTTTAAGCGAGATTTTACCGCCATTGTCGGTAAATTTCACAGCGTTGGAAAAAAGGTTGTTCCACACTAAAGTCAGCAGCTCCGGATCGCTTTCCACAAATATTTCTTCGGCTATCTCCGTTTCAATTTCAAGTCCCTTTTGTTCCCACAAATCCTCAAAATTTAATAAACACTCGCATAACTGCTCGCCAAGATTGTAAATCTGTTTTTCGGGGAATATCTGCTGATTTTCAAGTTTGTTTAGTTTTAGAATATTTGAGATCAGATCGGCAAGCCGCCTTGAGGATTCTGTTACTGATTTAGCATATTCAAGGCGGTTTTCTTCCGGTAAATTCGGCTGCTGTAACATCGTGCCATAGTTCTGCATTACGGCAAGCGGCGTTTTAAGCTCGTGTGAAACATTCGCGATAAAGTCAGTGCGAAGCGTTTCTATTCCCGATAATTCTCCTGCCATTTTGTTGAAATACTTGATTATCACGTCAAAGCCATCTGTCGAATCAATACTGTTTATCGGCTCTATTCTCGCGGAAAAATCGCCGTTTGTGATTTTTTCGGCAGCAGTAATGATTCGGTTTACGGGACGTTCCACCATAATTTTTCGGCGCACTCCGTCTATTACCGTACATATAGCGCTCAAAAAAACCACGTTGAAAAAAGTCAGCAGAGCAGCAGTTTTGGTGTTTTCCTCCGTGAAATCAAGCTCCATAGTCCGACCCAATAAGGTAAGGAAAATCAACATACTGCAAGTCACGATAAACGACATCAGCATAAAAAAAGTGACATACCGCTGAATTGCCGTGAGCAGTTTTTTTCGTGACTTATCTGTTATTGCCGTCATTTCAGCACCGCCTTGTATCCCAATCCGTGAACTGTTACGATCTCAAAATCCTTACACTCGGAAAATTTGTCGCGCAGCTTTGTGATGTACACATCAACTGCTCTTGGCGTTGTGTTGGATTCAACATCCCAGAATTCGTCCATAAGCTGTGTACGGGTAAACGTCTTTTTCGGATAGGAGAGCAGCTTGTAGAGAATGTTGAATTCGCGGTTTGTAAGCGGGATTTCCTCATCTCCGATGACCGCTGAGTGTTCGTCCGCGTCCAGCACAAGACCACCTATTTCAAGCCTGTGACTTGCGGCTATTTTTGCCCTTCGCAGCAGTGCGCCGATCCTCAAAAACAGCTCGTCCAGATCAATAGGCTTTACCATATAATCGTCTATCCCGACGCGGTAGCCGCGCTGCTTTGACGCGAAATCGTCCCGAGCAGTCATAAAGAGAATGGGTATTTCCTCGTTAAGCTCTCGCACCGTCTTGGCAAACTCAAAGCCGTCAATGTTCGGCATCATAATGTCCGAGATAATCAGGTCAAACGTATTCTCGTACATTTCGTTATACGCGTCGTTCGCGTTAAGACTGCCGACAGCCTCATAGCCGCTTTGATTCAGAAACGTGCAGACGGTTTTGTTTAAGTCCTTGTCGTCCTCGACTACCAGAATTTTAAACATAGGACAGCCTCCTTGGTTTTTCAGATAAAGCGCACTGTTTCATCAATATTTTTATAAACGCTGTGCATTTTTTGAAGCGGCTCGGAATCGTCCGCAGGATAGCCGATCGGCATAAGGAGAACAGTTCTTTCGTTTTGCGGAAGTCCAAGCTCACTTTCGAGCTTGGAGTTTGCGAAATAATTTACCCAACAAGTGCCGATACCAAGCTCCCAAGCCTCAAGCATAATGTGTGTTGCGACAATGCTCACGTCCTGAATGCCCGAGTGAACTCCGCTTTCAAGAGGATTCTTCCAATCCTCATCAGCATTATAGGTAAAGATCAACACCGTTTTTGCGCCAAAAATACATTTGCTGAGTTCATTCAGCTTTGCGATCTTTTCCTCGCTCTGCACAACATAAATTCGCTGAGGCTGATAGTTGCAGCCTGTGGGAGCAACGTTTCCCGCCTCCAGAATCAGATCCAGCTTCTCCTGTTCAATCGGTCTGTCAGCAAATTTTCTTACCGAATATCTTGATTTTGCAAGCTCTAAAAAGTTCATATGACTATCTCCTTTTCCGTAGTGTATATTCATTATAACACGGAAATGTTAAAGTTTTGTTAAAATTTCGATGACTTTGAAATTTTTTCTGTAAAGAAAAGGAGCGATCGCTTGCTCTGCAACACCATTTTCGATTTGCTTGATTTATATGATAGTTCTCTGTCACAATCCGTATCGAGCAGCGTATTTCCGATTTATGAAAGGAAAAATTCCTTTAGACGCACAATCACATAACCTCCGAGTCAATCACCACAATCACAACATTTTATGATTTTTTCATCGCCGAGTATATCAGAACCATCCCGGATAGATATATTCTTTCTTCAAAATAATAT
>JAFLUF010000118.1 GCA_022508925.1 Oscillospiraceae bacterium
ACGACCAGACCGAGGCTATGACGATGGGCGACAGGATCGTTGTTATGAAGGACGGTTTTGTTCAGCAGATAGATTCTCCGATGAACCTCTACGAGAACCCCTGCAACAAGTTTGTCGCGGGCTTTATCGGTTCTCCTCAGATGAACTTCATCAACAACGCGAGGATAATCGAAAAGGAAAACAAGTTCTTCGCGGAGTTCGGCGGACAGACAAAGTTCTACATTGAAATTCCCGCGGGCAGATTTGACCAGAGCGTGCTTCAGAAGTACGTAAACAAGGAGATCGTTCTGGGCTTCCGTCCCGAGAACATTCACGACGAGGAGGCGTTCCTCTCCACCGCTAAGACCGGTATTTTCGAGTCTTATGTAGAGGTTGCGGAGCAGCTCGGCGCGGAGACCTATCTCTACCTCGACTGCGGCGGTATCTCGCTTACCGCGCGTGTTTCCTCAAGATGCACCGCGCGTCCTCAGGATACGGTTCGTCTCGGAATCGACCCGAACAAGATCCACCTGTTCGACCCGACAAACGAGTTTACGCTTAATAACAATCTTGCGTAATCAAGTGAATAATAACAGCGGCGCCGCTCATTCGAGTGGCGCCGTTTTTGTATGTTTGCGTTGTTTTTGGTGCATTATGCGAAAAAGTCCTCGCGATAATCAAGCTTCAGGCTTTCCGCGAGACTTCTGAGCTGCTCGTCGGTTATCGTGTTTACCCGCGGGAGATGCGCCGTCAGCATATATACCTGCGCCGCCTTTTCGGCGGTCTCGATAAGCCCGAACGCCTCGTCAAGCGTCTTCCCCGAGCCGTATATCCCGTGCATCGCCCAGATAACAAGCCGAAACTCCTTCATCTTTTCGGCGGTAGCAATGCCTATCTCGTTCGTTCCGCATACCATCCACGGCAAAAGCCCTATCCCGTCGGGGAATATCATAATGCTTTCGGTGCACATCTGCCACAGCGTGTGGGTGAACTTGCGCTCGTCAAGCTCGTGTACAAAGGTCATCGCGAGAATGTTTGTCGGGTGACAGTGGAGAACAACGCGGTTTTCGTTATCAGCGGACAGCCGCGCGGCGTGGCTCATGATATGCGCGGGAAACTCGCTTGTAAGCCGCCCGCCGCCCTTTAAGCCCCACAAAAGCTCCGCGGTCTTTCCGTCCGGTGATATCCTTACTATCCCGAGATTTTCCTCGGGAGCGTCGGCGATATTCTTGAAATAACTCCCCGAGGCGGTGACGATGAGTATTTTCCCGCCGAGCGCCTTCGCGTCGAAGTCAAGAGGTATCCCGCGGATAACTCCGCTTAAATCGAGATACTCCCCGACCTCGTTTTCGTCGAGTATGATGCTTATGTTTCCGCTGTTTCTCTCGTCAAAACCCATACGGTACATATTCGCCGCCGTTTTGCCTGTCTCGGTGACAAACGGCGCGGTAAGAATGTTTTTCATTTTTGATCCTCCGTTATACAGTCCGCGCTCAGGGGAATTAACGCGTTTATGCTTTTATTCTACCGTAAAGTCGGCTTGAAATCAAGCACAAACGTCTTATTTTATCGGCGGGGATATTCCTTTTGGATATTCCTACAATATTCTCTCCGATATTTTGGTTAAATGATACAATCGCTTGATTACCCTAAAATTCCATTAATAGCCGTAATCACGGATTTTTGATTTTTACGCCTTTTATTTCGGAAGTTTGCACAATCTATACGCCTGTTATTTGGTGGAAAACGCCAATTATAAAACTACCCTAAAAAAGTACTCATAAAAATGAACAAATAATCCTCAACCGTATAGGTAAAAGAAACAAACCGTTACAATATTTTTATAAATCCTTGACAAAAAATAAGAAATATGTTAAGATTTATATAGTGAAAACCTATAATTTTCAGTTCTCTGGGGAGGGAAACGCTATGTCCGGAAAAGGTTACAGACTGGGTGTTAAAATTACGCTGATATGCTCGATAATCACGGTCGTCACGGCTGTGTTCGCGGCAGTCGTTACAGCGAGCTTATACATATCCAATATGAGGGAGATAACGTTTGAGCTTGTGGCAAGCGGCGCTCAGACTATCGAAGGCGAGGTCGACACCGAGATAGAGGAGCTTGAGCTTCTCGCAAAGGGCGTTATCGCCGCGGGAGTGACCAAGACTCCGTCTCGTCTTGAGGAAGTCTGGAACCGCTCTAAAAACGACGACAGGTTTATGGCTCTTGTCGAAAACGACAGCATCACCTGGATAAGCGACGAATCCGTACCCGCCGGCGCGCTTACGGCTCAGACGGGATTGTTTTCCGTGTCCGACAGGCTTATCTGCACCTATCTTTCGGAAAACCTCGGCGGATTTCATCTTCTCTTCGGAACGGATCTTGTTAAAACCTCTTTTGTAGACAAGCTCAAGGAAAAGACGGGCTGCGAGATATCGCTGTTCTCAAACGAGATACGTTATAACACCACACTGCTCGATGACTCCGGAAACCGCATGACGGGCGCGCCGATGAGCGCAGCGGTTTGGAGCAAAATAGAAAGCGACACTGTTTTCCAGGACCAGATAGACCTTGGCGGAAAGCCTTATTTCGTATACTACGACCCCATGAAGGACGCGAAGGGCAATATCATCGGAGCGTATTTCGCGGGCTATTCGGCGGACAGCTATAACAGCGCGCTTTTAAGCTCTACGCTTCTTACTGTCGGCATAACCGCTGTTCTGGTGATAATCGCGGTAGTTATTCTGCTTATCGTTATGAAGACCGATATCGAACGTCCCGTAGCGGCGCTTATCCCCGAGTGCGACGATATAAACAACATCGACCTCAACAACGAAAACCCCGCGTTCGCGTTCCACAACGACGAGATAGGACACCTTGCGGGCGCGCTTATCGAGTCAAAGCATACGCTTAATTCCTATGTACGGGATATCGTTACGGTGCTTGATTCCATGGCGGACGGAGAGTTTTCCACCACGCCGGCGTTCTCGTACAAGGGTGATTTTGTTTCGATAGAACACGCGTTCGAGCAGATACGCTCTCAGCTCGGCGATATTATCTCAAACGTTACGCAGTCGGCGGAGAACGTTTCCATCGGCGCGGAGCAAATGGCGGAGGGCGCGCAGTCTCTCGCGGAAGGTACTCAGCGTCAGGCGGAGACGATCGAAAAGCTGTCGTCTACGGTTTCGGGAATAAGCGAGAATGTCAATAAGACCGCCGAGGCGGCTCAGACAGCGTCCGAGATAAGCATGGAGTGCGCGAACATCATGCGCAAGCGCACGGACGATATGCAAAGCCTTATCGAGGCGATGGATCTTGTTGAAAAGCGCTCGGAGGACATTGCGAACGTTATCAAGGCGATAGAGGATATCGCGTTTCAGACGAATATTCTCGCGCTTAACGCTTCTATCGAGGCGGCAAGAGCGGGAGCTGCGGGCAAGGGCTTCGCGGTAGTCGCGACAGAGGTAGGAACTCTCGCGGCAAGGTCGGCAGAATCGGCAAACTCCACAAAGGCGATAATCGACAGCACGCTCGAGGCAGTCCAGGCTTCGATAGAAATTGCGCGCAAGGCGGCAAAGGCTATCAAAAACGTTACCGAAAAGTCAAGTCAGGCGAGCGAGCTTGTAAAGGAAATTGCCAA
>JAFLUF010000119.1 GCA_022508925.1 Oscillospiraceae bacterium
GCGGACGGGTTGTAGGTCTTTTCAACCACCGAGCCTGTGATCACGTTCTTTACCTTTGTACGGACAAAAGCCGCGCCTTTTCCGGGTTTTACATGCTGAAACTCGATGATCTGCATTACGTTTCCGTCTTCTTCAAAAGTCATTCCGTTTCTGAAATCTCCAGCTGTTATCATTATGAACCTCCAAAATTTTATTTATTCGCTCACGCTCTTTCGAGCAATATCTACGGTTTATTATACCATACTTACACGAAAATGTCAATAGGTATTGGAAAAAACAAAACCACCGCCGCACAGGACGATAGTTTTGTTTTATAATTTTACAGTTCAGATATGCACCAGACTCTTTGTCGCGGAAGTGAGGTTTATATACCCCTCATCTGTAACACAAACACAGTCGGCGATTTTTACGCCGTATCTCGACGGAGCCGTGACCTCGCAGCCGCACACAAGCGTCATTCCGGCTTTCAGCATTGACGTCGAATCAGCTGCAAGATACGGAGGCTCGGAAAATTCAAGCCCTGTTCCGTGTCCGAAATCGGCTTTGGCGTATCTGTCAATATCCCAATTGTTAAGCGTAGCCCGCGCGACGCTTTCGGCTACTTTTGCGCCCGTGCCCGCCCTCAGCGCCTTAAGCCCGTCGGTGACAGCACATAAGACTGCGTTATAAATGTTCTCGCGCTTCGGAGATATCTCCCCGACAACCGCGGTCCTCGCCATTGACGCCCAACATCCGCCTGCCTTCGCGCCGAAATCCACAAGCAGAAAATCACCGTCCGAAAGCCTTCTGTCGGTAGGCTTTGAGTAATGCTTCGCGGAATTTTCGCCCGAGGCTATCCTCATGCGCGGCATAATTTCATCCGCGCCGTTTTCAATAAGAAAGCTGCTTAACATCGCCGCTGTCTGCCGTTCGCTCATTCCCTTTCTTACACTCATAAGAAGCTTGTCATAAGCCTTGTCGCAGACAAGCTGGGCGCGCCTTACGGCGTTTAATTCCGCCTCGGACTTTACGGCTCTCATCATGGCAAGCTTTTGCGAAAGCGTATCGCTTGTATCAAGTTTAGCATAGTGAAGTCCATCGGCGTAAAAGTTAAACTCTCTTACCGTCATTTTATCGCTTTCGACGAATATTCTGCGTATGTTGTGCTTTATCAGAATATCCAGAAGCTGCTTTGTGTCTGTGTAGACGCGCACCGAAAAGCCCCGCGCTTTTTCCTTTACAGGCTCAAGCTCGCTCTCCGAAACAAAAAGAAAGCTCTCCTCCTTTGACGCGAGGATAAGTCCGCGTGAAAGCCCGAACCCGCACAGATGCCTCAACGACAGATCCGAGGTCACAAGCGCGGCGGTGCGTTCGTCCGGCAGCCACTCAGCCAAGATTTTAACCGTTTCGCTCATTTGTTCTCCCCTGCGCTTCTGAGGCGGTTATCAAGCGCGTCAAGCGCAAGATGATAGCTGTATTTTCCGAAGCCCGCGATACTTCCTATGCATACGGGCGCGATAACGCTTGTTTTTCTGAACTCGTCGCGGGAATTTACGTTGCTTAAATGCACCTCGACAACAGGTATCTTTATCGCCGAGATAGCGTCGCGGAGCGCATAGCTGTAATGAGTATACGCGCCGGCGTTGAATATCGCTCCCGCGCAGTCGAGCCGCGAAGCGTGGAGCGCGTCTATCAACGCTCCCTCGCTGTTGCTTTGGAAGAACGAAAGCTCGTGTCCCATTTTCTCCGCTTTATCCCGAAGCTCCGCGTTTATCGAGTCAAGCGTGTCGCCGCCGTAGATATTCGGCTCGCGCTCGCCGAGCAGGTTTAGATTCGGTCCGTTGATGACAAGTATTTTCATAAAAACCCCCGGAAAATTCAGACTGATTTTTCATTTGCCAAGCCTGTCGTAATACTGTTTCATCTGCGCGGCGTCCTCCGCCTGTGTTCCGGCGCTTTCGCAGATTATCGACGGCTGGAGCCCGCGCTTGTGTATTTCTTCCATAAGCGGCTCGAAAGCGGGTCCGTAGGTATTGTCCTCAAAGGTGAGGTGTTCCTTTTCGCCGCCACTTGTGTACATTATCTTGCTGAAATGTATATGCATATCCGACGCGCGCCCACGTCCGAGCCTGTCCTCTATTAAGTCAAGCATTTTCGCGTAATCCTCACGCGTTTTTATGCCGCCCAAAGTTCTCGCGTTGAGGTGTCCGAAATCCACCGCCGGCAAAAAGCGCTCGTCCGCCGAGCACAGTTCCAACACCTCTTCGAGCGTTCCGAGCTGATTTATCTTGCCCATTGTTTCCGGGCAGATGACGATTTCCGACAGCTTTTCATCATCGAGCGCCTTCTGCGCTTTTTTCAGCGTGTCCTTAGCCAATTCAAGCGCTTCTTCGCGTGTTATTTTCGAGCAGGAGCCGCTGTGGACTACTATCTTTTTCGCTCCCACGGCGTTTGCGGCGCGCGCGGACTGTAAAATGTATTCCACACTCTTAAGGCGCGTTTCCTCGACAACACCCGAAAGCGAGATAAAATACGGCGCGTGAAGCGTAAGGCATATTCCGTTTTCCTTTGCTATCTTCGGCAGCCTTTCAAGCGCCGCCTCGGAGATCCTCACTCCCCTGCCGCACTCTATTTCATATCCGTTAAGCCCGAAACTTTTAAGATATTCGGGCAGATCGTCCGGGAACTTTCGCTTTGCGAAGCTTTCCGAGTTTCCGCCGGGTCCGAAGGTTATCATCTATTTCCACTCCAAATCAGAATAATCGCGCTTGAAAACAACGCTTTCGGCTAAGCGCTTAAGCTTGAACGTCCATTTGTTTTCGAGATGAAACGGATTTACAAGCACAGTCCTTACGCCCTTTAAGTTGCCTGCTATTACGTCTGTGAATATCTGGTCGCCGACAACGAGCGTAGAAGCCTTGTCCGCGTTCATATCGCGCATCGCGCGTGTTATCCCGAACGTCAGCGGCTTTGCGCCGTTTGCGGTGAACTCAAGTCCGAGCATATCCGCCAGCGGCTTTACGCGTTTTGTCGTATTATTCGACACCACGCGCATCTTCACGCCGAACTCGCGCATTTTGTCAAGCCACTCCATAACGCCGTCTTCGGCTCTGGGATTTCCGTGCATGGAAAGCGTGTTGTCCATATCCAGAACAAGCGCGCTTACATTATTTTCATACAAAAAATTCTCGTCAATATAGAAAACGTTTTTTAAATAAAACGTAGGTTTAAACAGCATTTAATCACCATAAATTTTTATAAACAATTAAAGCGGACAAACACTTGTCCGCTTCAACCGTCTTTAAGTTTTCCGCTCAGTCCCGAGATCAGAACTTGCGCTTACGAGCAGCTTCGGACTTCTTTTTACGTTTTACCGAAGGCTTTTCGTAATGCTCTCTTTTACGAACTTCAGCAAGAA
>JAFLUF010000012.1 GCA_022508925.1 Oscillospiraceae bacterium
AACGAAGTTATGCGGAAAATCAGCCGAAAGACGAGCGTTGAGCGGCTATGTGGACGGGTTCTAAATAACAGCGCGAGGGCATTTTTACATTTCGTTTTATATTTTATTTACTGACTATCTTATAATAGGTTCTTGCGGTTATCCCGTAAACAAGCGCGTATATCAGCGCAAACGCCGCAAAGCAGATCAGCAGACAGATGATAAACAGCCCTGTATTCGTCATATGAAACATGACCATTATCCTGCTGATAAGCGGAAATGAAAAGCCCGTATGAATGCCCGCCGTAATGAGCGGCAGGAAAAACACCGTGACTATCTGCGAGTGTATGCTCTTTTTTACCTCGGCGCGGGTCATTCCGACATTCCGCATTATCTCAAACCGCTTTTTGTCGTCATATCCTTCGGATACCTGCTTATAATAAATTATCAGTATTGTCTGCATCATAAACAGAGTTCCTAAGAAGACCCCGATGAAAAACAATCCGCCGTACAGACTTATAGCGTTTTCGTAAGCATTGTATTTCGCGTCGATACCAAAGCTTATACCGCTGTTTTTAAAATAGCCGTACATATCGTTAAACAGCGCTTCCTCGTCGCCCTCTCCTATATCAAAATAATAATAGTATCTGATCTGTGAGGCGTTTTTTCCGTATAAAGCGTTTTGCTTTTCATACAGCTCCCGCATTACAGCCTCATCCTTTACGACAATACAAGCCGTATCAACGATATCCAGTGACCCTATGGGAAAATCCGAAAGCCGCTCTGCTACGGAATAATTACAGTCCATAAGCGTAAGTTCATTAAAATCAACGCTTTTGTTTCCCGACCACAGGAGAACGCTGTCGTCACTAAGCTCGATTTGCCCGCCCGTAAGGCGGTTATAATCCTCAAGAGTTATTATGCCGAACTCGCAGATACCCTGCATTTCCATGGAATAGTTTTCGGGAATATAGAAGTTGTTTCCCTCTCTTTTGACCGTAAAAACCAGCGAGGCGTATTTTTCGCTTGTTTCGACGTCTGCGTTATTGTCTGTAAGATAGCGTTCGGTTTCCTCGTGTATCTTTTCGTCAACGGAATAGACCGTAAATTCGTGAGAATAACGCGTGTTGATGATATCGTCCAGACCCGCTATAAAACAGCTTGTTGTTGAGATCATGACAAGCACCATTGTTGAGAGGATACAGATGTTCGCAAGACCTACGGCGTTTTGTTTCATTCGGTACATCATGCCCGAAACAGTGGTGAAGTGGTTTATCTTATAGTAATATCTCTTGTTCTTTTTCAGCATTTTCAAAAGAGCAATGCTTCCCGCGGTAAACAGCAGATATGTTCCTGCTATAACGCACAATACCGCCACAAAAAACAGCGCCAGAGCCTGAAGCGGCTGCTTGGTCATTATCGAGATATTATATCCTATCGCCAGCAGCAATACACCTAAAATTGCCATAAACCATTTTGTTTTCGGCTCTTTTTCACCTGCATTAGAGCTGCCCAGAAGCTCGATGGGCTTTGCGAAATGTATCTGCCTGAGCGCGTTAAGATAAATCAGCAGAAATGCTATGAGCATGAAAACAGCGATAACTGTTATCGACTCTCCCGAAACGTAAAACCCGAGCTGTACATTTCCGCCGAGCATTTTGGTAAGCGACAAAAACATCAGCTTATCAAGCAATATGCCAAGACCCATACCTAAAACAAGGCTTATCGCGGCAGTATAGAGCGTTTCCATAAACAATACTTTTGCGATATGCCGCTTTTCCATACCGAGGATATTGAAAAGTCCGAACTCCTTTTTACGGCGTTTTACCAGAAAGCTGTTTGTATAAAAGAGGAAAATAAAAGCGAATATTCTTGTTATATGACTGCCAAGAGCAAGTATCTCCTTAAGCGCCGCCCCGCCGCTCATACTGTCAAGTCCCTCGTTCATAGCAAGCGAGCGGATTATATAAAGCATGGCGGTCGTGATGATACAGGTGATGATATAGGGCAGATAGGTCTGCCTGTTTCTTCTTATGTTATCGGCGGCGAGCCTCGAATAAAATCCGTTAGTCATTACTCTCACCTCTTGACATCATCAGAGTAAGCGAATCGGATATTTTTCGGTAAAGCTCTTCGTTTGTGGAGTTTCCGCGGTAGATCTGATGAAAAACGGCGCCGTCCTTGATAAAAAGCACTCTGCCCGCGTGGCTCGCGGCTCTCGTCGAATGTGTGACCATAAGTATGGTATGCCCGCGGTCGTTTATCTTGGAAAACACTTTTAACAGGTCGTTGGCAGACCTTGAGTCCAGCGCGCCCGTCGGTTCGTCCGCAAGAACGATTTTCGGGTTTGTGATTATCGCCCTCGCGACAGCCGCCCGCTGCTTTTGTCCGCCCGACACCTCATACGGAAATTTACTTAGTATATCCGCAATGCCGAGCATTCGCGCGATCGGCTCAAGACTCAGGCTCATTTCATCATACTTTTTCCCGAGAAGAACAAGAGGCAGAAAGATATTGTCCCTGAGTGAAAACGTGTCAAGAAGATTGAAGTCCTGAAACACAAAACCCAAATTATCCCTGCGAAAAGCGGAAATATCTCTGTCCTTTATTTTTGTAAGCTCTTTTCCGTCGAGAATTACCTCTCCCTTAGTCAGCTTGTCAAGCGCGGCTAAGATGTTTAAAAGAGTGGTTTTGCCCGAGCCGGATTCGCCCATAATTGCCACATACTCGCCCTGCTCTACCGAGAAATTAACGTCCGAAAGCGCCTGCACACGGTTGCCGCCAAAGCGCGATGTATAGACTTTTTCAAGTCCGTGTACTTCTAACATTGCCATTACATAGCCTCCTTTTTGATTTACGACAACAGTATAGCACACTTTTTTCATAAGCGACATCTAATCGTGTTACAAAGATGTGACATTTTTGTAAGACGGCGATCACAGGCATTATCTATTCTATCCCGATTTCGTCTGTGACAAATTCAATGCAAAACGTACTGCCCTTGCCGGCTTCGGACTTGGCGTACAATTTGTGCGAAAGCCTGTCCGCCGCTTTTTTGCAGAGATACAGACCGAGCCCCGTGGATTTTTTGTCCGTTCGGCCGTTATATCCCGTATATCCCTTTTCAAATATTCTCGGCAGATCCTCGGCGGCTATCCCGATACCCGTATCGCGTATCCGCAAAATTCTACCTTCTTCGACGGAAATCGAAACTCTGCCGCTTTCGGTGTACTTTACGGCGTTTGACAATATCTGTTCCACAATGAACAACAGCCATTTTTCATCGGTAATTGCCGTTACATCAGTGCCGTCATACTCCATTTTTATTTTTCTGCGGATAAGCTGAGGAGCGTATTTGCGTATGGCGGAGCGTATCACCTTATCGAGCGGAACCCGCTCGATAACGAAATCATTGGACTTGCTGTCAAGCCTGAACCAGCTTAAAACCATTTCAACATACTGCTCTATCCTGAAAAGCTCAGCCGACAGCGCGCGGTATTCTTCGGTATCGTCTGTCTGCAGTATCATCTGCATTACCGATATCGGTGTTTTTATCTGATGCACCCATGTTGTGAAATAGTCGATATTGTCGGTGCGCTCCCTGTCAAATCGGCTCTGATTTTCATAGCAGACCGCCCTCAGCTTTTCAAGCATCAGCACATACTGTTCCTCAGACGGCGTGTCCGCTTTCGGCAGCGTTTCGGTCGAAAACGTGATATTGTCGATTAGCTTGTCTTGCTCAAGATATTTCCTGCGAAAAAAGATAAAGCGTATGATAAGGAAGATCAAAGCTATTGCCGCGCACAGCACACAAGCGTAGATCACCGCTTCCGCCTGCAGATTGTACAAAGAGAAAACAACGGCAAATATTGCCGCGAACACACCGAACATAAGCGCCGAAAGCCAATACTGTTTTAAGTATTTCAGCAATAATCCCATACCTGCCTCACAATTCCGTTTACAATTCAATAATATATCCGCTTCCGATCTTTGTTTTGATAAAATCATTAAGCCCTATTTCGAAAAGCTTTTTACGCAGACGCGTGACGTTTACCGTAAGAGTGTTCTCCTCAACATAGCAGTCGTCCTGCCACAGCTTAATCATAAGCGTATCACGGCTTACGATCTTGCCTTTATGCTCCATAAGAGTAAGCAATATTCGGAATTCGTTTTTTGTAAGCTCTATGCTTTTGCCGCAATACGCAAGGGTGTTGTCGTTGAGATTGAGCGCCGCGCCTTTATGTTCAACAGTGGGCGCCGCGTCGGTCATATCGTATGTCCTGCGAAGTATCGCCTGTATTTTGGCGATAAGCACAGCCGTATCAACGGGCTTTGCTATAAAGTCATCGCCGCCCATCTGCATTGCCATAACGATATTCATATTGTCGGACGCGGACGAAAGGAACACTATCGGCACCTTGGATATTTTCCTCAGCTCGCCGCACCAATGATAACCGTTATAAAACGGCAGCATTATGTCAAGCAGTACCAGATGCGGCCGGAATTCCCTAAACTCAGACGTGATATTCCGGAAATCCCGCACGCAGCAGACCTCATAGTTCCAGGCGCTTATCGCCTTTTGCAGCTGCTGGACCAAGGCTTTGTCGTCCTCCGCGATAAATATTTTGTACATGATCTTTCTCCTTATTGATGCTTCTACTTTATCTTAACACATTATAAAAAATAAATCAATAACTAAACCGACAATTCATCATAATTACTGCCGCCTGACGAGAGCACGGACATAAACAAAGCCCGCAAGCGGCTTGATAATGCCGTTTGCGGGCTGTAAATAATTCTCAGTCATACTGAGTTTTACCTACCGTATGCTGATACAAGATACTGATAGACCTCGTCATCTTCTTCGGTGCGGTTTGTCCATACGGGAAGCTTGTCGAGGCTTGCGTCCTCTATATCGAAAACGAACACCTTTTCTATCGGCACGGTTTCTCCGCCGTCATCGGCGGTTCCGTTTAACGTTACGGTAAGCGTCTTTCCTCCGTCGTTTATCACCTCGTAGTCCGTAAAATGAACGCTATCGTATTTGGTTGATATAATCGCCGTAAATAAGTGTATCGGATTGTTTACTTCATCGTAAACATCGAGGTTTTTAAATCCCAGGTTAAAAGGCACATCGTACACCACTCCCGCTCCGCCAAGCGTCAGTTTGTTGCCGAAATAAGGTATTGAAAATTCCGAGTTTCCGGAATAAAAATGCTGTTCAACATGGTCAAATCTTATGGCATTTACATTGACGTAATAAATTGCGAACGCTATTGCTCCGACGAGAACGAGTGACGCGAGAGCGATAAGCAGTATCTTAGCGGTTTTGTTCATAAAATCAACTCCTTATGATCTTCAATTATTCAGAGATCAGAGACCGGCAGTCTGTAATTCGGCGGCTTTAAGAAAACGCTTGCTGAAATATCATCTCTGATCTCTGTCAACTATTATAGCACAGAAAAGTCAAGAAAGCGGTAAAGAAAGGGTCAATATTTCGTCAAGATTTCGCGGTATTGACTTTTTCGGATAATTGTGCTATGATTGAATGCAAGCAAAAAGAAAGGAGCTAAGTATGCCGCACATTTTGATAACAGATGACGACCTGCACATCGGCAATCTTTTAGAGGAAACGCTTAGAGCAGAAGGCTACGGGGTATCGCGGGCTTTTTCCGGAACGGAGGCTCTTGATGTCTTGTCACGGGAAAAGCCCGATCTGATACTGCTGGACCTGATGCTGCCGAATTTAAGCGGCGAGGAATTACTGCCGATGATAAAGGATATCCCCGTTATTGTCGTAAGCGCGAAAATTGATGTTGCAAACAAGGTCGAGCTGCTGCTCGGAGGGGCTGTGGATTATGTCACAAAGCCGTTTGACACGCGCGAACTGCTCGCAAGGATAGCCGTACAGCTCCGTAAAAACAACGAAAACGAGCTTACCTTCCGCGAGCTTACTTTATACGCCGACGTTCTTACCGTCAAAGTGGAAAACACCGAGATCCGACTTACCAGAACGGAATGCGCCATCCTTAAGCTTCTTATGCAGAATCCCCGAAGTCCCGTCGGAAAATCCACGATCCTCGACAAGATAAGTTTAGATACTCCCGACTGCACCGAGCGTTCTTTAAAACAGCATATCAGCAATATCCGCAGGAAACTGCAGACGGTAAACGGAGAGGACTATATCGAGGCGGTTTACGGTATCGGGTTCAAGATGAAATCTTGATTTCTTGAAATCTTGACGAAATATTGACCTTTTCTTTACCGATTTCTTGACAATTGTATGGTACAATTGAGATCGAAAAGGAGGTTATGTTTATGGACTATGTTCTGAAAACAAACGGTCTGTGTAAGTACTACCGGCAATTCAAGGCGATAAACGGGCTTACGATGAATGTTCCCAAGGGAGCTATCTACGGATTTGTCGGCAAAAACGGCGCGGGCAAGACAACGCTTATACGTCTTATCTGCGGCTTGCAGAACCCGACAAGCGGAGAATTCGAGCTGTACGGCGTTAAAAACAACGACAAATCTATATCAAAATCACGCAGAAGAATGGGCGCGGTCGTCGAAACTCCCTCGATATATCTCGATATGACAGCACAGGACAATCTGAAACAGCAATACCGCTTTATCGGATTGCCGAGTTTTGACGGCATACAGGAACTGCTTAAGCTTGTCGGTCTTGAAAACGCGGGAAAGAAAAAGGCGAGGAATTTTTCGCTCGGTATGAAACAGCGTCTGGGGATCGCCGTCGCGCTGTGCGGAAATCCCGATTTTCTTGTGCTCGACGAGCCGATAAACGGACTTGACCCGCAGGGAATAATCGAGATACGCGAGCTTATCTTAAAGCTCAACCGCGAAAGGCAGATAACCGTGCTTATTTCAAGCCACATTCTCGACGAGCTTTCAAAGCTTGCCACGAATTACGGATTTATCGACAACGGGCGTATTGTCAGGGAAATGAGCGCGGAGGAGCTTGAAGGCGCCTGCCGCAAGTGTCTGAGGATAAACGTTTCCGACGCCGGGGCGCTCGCGCGCGTACTCGACAAAATGGGTATCGAATACAAAATTCTTTCCGGCAGCATAGCGGACGTTTACGGAAAGCCGAATATAACCCAGCTCACGCTCGCTCTCGCGGAAGAAAAATGCGAGGTAGTTTCCGTTGAGGAGCGTGACGAGAGCCTTGAAAGCTTTTACATCAATCTCGTTGGGGGTGCTAAGCATGAGTAGGCTTGTGCGGGGTGATTTCAGTAGGCTTTTCAAAAGCAAGGTTTTCTGGCTCGGCGTTATCTTTATGTTGGGCGCTGCGGTTGTAATTGTATATGTGTTATGGAACCAGATACAGTACGAGCGGAGGTTTCATCCCGATTATTACGGTCCGCCCGACTTCATACTGCTTTACGGCATTATGCTGTTTGACGGAATTGTAATTTCAATTTTCGCAGGAATTTTTATAGGCTCGGATTACAGGTACGGCACGATACGAAACAAACTCATTATGGGTCACTCAAGAACGGCAATATTTCTTTCAAACCTGATAATATGCTTTACCTCCGCGTTTATCATGCATATCGTGTATATCGCGGTCATAGTCGGCGCTGCTGCCGCGGGGTTAACGGATAAATTTGAAATGTCCCCGGAGGAAATACTCATCTATATTCTTATAAGTGTTTGCTCCGTTTTAGCTATGACATCGGTCATACTGCTTCTGTGTATGCTTATTCCAAGCAGAACGGCAAGCACAGTTGTCGCGCTCGTTCTTTCGATAATGGCTCTTTTCGCGGCGCAGATGATCGACGGCATACGCTATAAGGGAGAAAGTGTTAATACAGTTTTACCGGACGGCTATGTTGTGAGTCACTATGTTTATATTGATGATATGAGTACAACAGGAAGAATAATTAAATTTGTAAACGATTATCTTCCTCAGAATCAGTTATTTCAGTTGGTAAACAGAAGGTCAGTTGACAATATTAAGCTCGATAAGGAAATATTCCCGCTGTACTCGCTTTCGCTCGTCGCTTTATCCACAACGGCGGGGATATTAGTCTTCCGAAAGAAAGACCTGAAATGAGGTGGGGAAATGAGTGATCTGTTACGCGCGGGGTTTTACCGTTACGGAAAAAGCGTCGTGTTCTGGTTAATGCTCATATTTTCGCTGATATTCGGGCTTATTATGGGAGCGACCGCGGACTCAAGCGGGTCGTTCAGCGGCGGCTCTTTTATGGTGCTTTTTCTGATAACAGCCATTCAGATATCCCTGATAGTCGGCACGGAATTCAGCAACGGTATCGTCCGCAATAAGCTGATAGCGGGTCACGGCAAGGGAAAGGTGTTTTTATCCGAGCTGCTGCTTTCGCTGATTTTTATAACCGTACTGTTTATAGTGTATTACGGAGCATTCATTATTTTTAACGCCGATATATTCAGAAATACAGAAGCGGGAGACATTGCGGCGGTCGCTGTCGGAATATGGCTGATGCACCTGTCCTTTGCCGTGATATGCACGGCGGTCTGCTTTTTTATCCCGCACCATACGGCAATCGCGGCGATATTGAACATCATTCTCATCATTGTGATGCAGTTCGGTGCGCTTGAGCTGCGCTTAAAATTTGAAGAACCCGAACGCACCTATGTGTATCTTCCGAACGAAAAGACGGACAACGGACCCAATCCGTATTATATACCGCGGGACAGCGCGAAATATGCCGTGCTCCACGCGGCTTATTATCTTATGCCCTGTGGGCAGTCAGTCGATTATAATTGGGCGCTGTCTGAGCTCTGGCATAAACGTCCGCCGAATGAAAAATATATGGAGGATCTTAAAACAGCGCCTGTGCATTCGCTCGCCGCGATAGGTCTGTTTACAGCCGCGGGACTTATTTATTTTCGCAGGAAGAATCTGAGATGAGGTGAAATATGAGAAAGCTGTTACACGCGAATTTTTCGCGCCTTTTAAAATCAAAGATATTCTGGATATGCGGCGCAATTATCCTGGCGATCTCGGTCATCAACGCCTTTAACGCCGTAGGTTACGCTAACCGTTTATTGTATAACGGTAAGGCTTATATTGACGGGTTTATGTTTACCCTCGCGCCGTATACGGCGATATTTTCGGCGGTGTTTATAACCCTTTTCATCGGCACCGAGTACGCGGACAAAACTATAAGAAACAAGCTTATAATCGGTCACACGCGGACGAATATCTACCTTGCGGACTTTATCATCTGTTTCGCCGGCAGCGTAATGCTGCTTGTGCTGTGGTTTGTCGGAATGCTTCCCGCTTTGTTTGATACCGACGGCTTTGAAATGGGCTTTTCGGGAGTTTTGAAATACTTTATTATCGCGGTAGGATTTACGGCGGTGTTCTGCTCGCTGTTTGTCATGATAGGAACGCTCGCGCCTAACAGAACGCTCGCTGTTGTGCTGGTTATGGCGTTCTGGTTCGCGCTGATATTTTTGGGAGACAATGTAGTTTATAAAATAATCAATCTCGATTTTGAGAAAATGTTTATTTTTGAAAACGGAAAATACACGATCATCGGAGAAGCGCGGGAGCAGCTTATCACCTACAGAATGTTATCAAGAATCAATCCGGCAGGACAGGCGTTGCTTATGGCGATGGTCGCTTACGGTAATCTTTCGTACAGTGGCGGCGATTTAACGTTCGACCTCGGACCATTGTATACAAGCTCTCTGCTTGACATCGTGTTTTCGATCGTTATAACGGTAATTATCACGGCGGTCGGGATTTTCTTCTTCCGCAGAAAAGACTTTAAATAAAGGAGCATCATAATGGTTTACGTTCTGTTGTGCGTTTGTATTGCCGCGATTATCGCGATGGGCGTGAAGATATATTTTATGAGAAAAGCCGCGGAAGAAATAGCCGAAGCATTTGCCGACAGACTGAAAACCGACACAAACACGCTTATCGACATTTCAAGCCGCGACGGTAAAATGCGCGCTCTCGCCGACAGCATAAACCGCGAGCTTAAGATACTGCGCCGCGAGCATCACCTGTATACCCAAGGCGATAAGGAGCTTAAGACTGCCGTGACTAACATCTCGCACGATCTGCGGACTCCGCTTACGGCTGTCTGCGGCTATCTCGACGTTATGAAGCGCATGGATATCCCCGAAAAGATGGGGGAGTATCTCGATATCATCACCGACCGCGCGGAGCTGATGAAACAGCTCACCGAGGAGCTTTTCGTGTATTCCGTCATACTTTCGGCGGACGGGAAGTCCGAAAAAGAAGAGCTGTCTGTAAATCAGGTGCTTGAGGACAGTATTATGGGATACTACGCCGCCATGACCGAAAAAGGAATTACACCGAAAGTGCGGATAACCGAACGGAAGATCGTGAGAACGCTCAACCGCGCCGAGTTGTCGCGCGTGTTTTCAAATCTGCTGAACAACGCTATAAAATACAGCGGCGGAGACCTGGAAATAACGCTGTCTGACGAGGGCGCCGTTACGTTTTCCAATACCGCCGAGGGGTTAAATCCCGTACAGGTAGAGCGGCTGTTTGACCGATTTTACACAGTTGAAACCGCGAGAAATTCCACGGGCTTGGGACTGTCTATCGCCAAAACGCTTGTCGAGCAATCGGGCGGAAGCATCACGGCGGAACACGTGAAAAACAGGCTGATAATCACAGTTATACTGTAAAAATGACGCGCCGTATCAAACGGCGCGTTTTTGTGTCATTCAGAATTAGTCGTATGGTATTTTTGCACAAAATTGTGTTAGTTATAACTAACGCTTTTTTGTTATACTCTACGAAAATCAGTTTTTTACCGAAATATCACTTGACATTTCACTGCTTTTGGTGTAATATTGAGTAGGAGTTAAACGAGACTAACTCGCAGACTTTTATACAAACCGAATTTACTTGGAGATGATATTATGCCCCTTACCTACGCGGAGATAGGAAAAAAGTGCGTTGTAAAAAAGATCGGCGAGACTGTCCGGGTAAAAAAACTCGGCGGCGAGGGCGCGGTAAGGCGCAGAATATCGGGAATTTCAAGAGTTAAAAATGCGGCAGCTTGAAAACTGCCGCATATAAATTTATCTTACCTTTTCGAGTTTACCTTTATCCATCTCGCAGACCGTATCGCAAAGCACGTCAATATCCTCAGCCGAATGCGAGGCAATTAAAATCGTTTTACCTTGTGATTTCAGGTCGAGAAGATATTGCCGCATATCCTTAACTCCGTCTTTATCCAAGCCGTTCATCGGCTCGTCGAGAATGAGCAGGTCGGGGTTTTCCATTATCGCCTGTGCAAGCCCTAAACGCTGGCGCATACCGAGCGAATATTTGCCGACGTGCTTCCTATCATCGGGATTCAGACCGACGCTTGAAATTGCGGTTCGTATCTCTTCTTTGCCGATCTTATCAGATATCTTCGCAAGAAATTTCAGGTTGTTAAAACCCGAATAATTCGGCAGAAATCCGGGAGTTTCGATTATCACGCCAACGTTTTTGGGAATATCGATATCTTTGCCGACTATCTTGTCGTTAACGCGAATCTCGCCGATCTTATAAGGCACTATCCCGCAGATGCATTTCATCAGCATTGTTTTGCCCGAGCCGTTGCGCCCGATAAGACCGTGAATCTTTCCCTGCTCAAAATCCACCGATATATTGTCAAGCACGGTCGCTTCCTTGAACTTTTTCGTGAGGTTTTTAATTTCGATCGCGTTCATGATTACTCCTTAAAATCAAAATTTTTCTTTCTTCCAAAAACAAATACCCCGACGATCAGAAATATGATCAACGCCGACAAAACGCTTACGCAATACGTAAAAGACGGATTTGTCGTTAAACCTCCGACATCAACTCTATCGAGTGTGTTCCATGAAATCGGCGAGAATTTGCGAAACCGTCCCATTCCGAATGTTTCTTTTACAGCAAACGCCCAGACCACAAAAGCAAACGAGGACACTATGCCGATATAGCGGTTCTGAGTTACTAAGTTAAGGAAAAATATGACCATTCCAAGAAAAATTCCCGCGAACCATGACAGCAAAAATGTAAAAAAGCAAGCCTGAGGCGGCGTAAAATATTCAACGACTATCAATGATATCTCAATTCTCGGCACTTCAGCAGGCATGACCACGCCGCCGTTCGCGAGCGTATAAAAGGTTCTTCCCCAATCGGAAGAAAAATCCGCGATGAATACTGTTGATAAAACAGACAGCAAAAATATAAACAAATAATATACCGCGCTCGCGGCGATTATGTATAAGATCTGTCCGCACAGCCATTTCATCCGCGTTGTTCTCATCATCACAAAGGTCTGGTTTTTGTCGACAAACGGCGCGTCGCAGAACATCAGAACCACAGGCAGCGTGTAAACCAGCTTCATATAACGGCTTGAATAAAGGAAAGGAAATATCCACAACGACACATCCGAGTTTAACGCCGCGGCGTTTTTATGCACGTTGTCCGCGTAAATTATGGTCATTATGATCAGCAGCGCGGCGATCGTCCACATTCTGTAATCCGTCGCCCATTTGCGGAAATTCTGCGCGCATATCGAAATAACTGATTTAACCGAGCTCATTCTGCACCTTCTTTTCAACCGTTTTTACAAATAATATTCCGCAAACTGCCGATAAACCGCCAAAAACCAGAAGCACATAAACTATCGCTCCGACAAGAGGAAAATCAAAATATGACATGGAAAGTCCCATAAGGTTGAATTGATACGGCAGCTGCTCGGTCACGCGTTCAAACGCGTGGCTGAAAATAAACGGCGAGCCTATGGCGATATATTTGCTCGGAAAGAACGCGGACAGCGTCATTCCCATAACAGCCCACATCGCGCAGGAAAGAGCGAAAGTGAAGAAATAGCATACCAGCGATAAAAACGGCAAGCCCATATTCACAAATTCGATGAATGCTGCCCATGTGTTGGCGCCGGTGTAAAATGTCTTTGAAATACTTGATATCCCCGCGAAAACAACAAGCGGAACAAATACCGTCATAAGCGCCGATATAAAACAAACCGTGACATTTGAAACCGCGTAGCTCAGCGCGCTTTTTCTGCTTACGCAATTTATGATGGCATTGGAATTCCACTCGTCTGCAAAATTCGCGGCAAACGGGATAGCTCCGAACACAATAAACGCTTTGCGAAAGCTCTGGATTTCAAGCATCAGATGCATATCCATAACAACGTCCCCGCCTCGCACAAACTCGTTTTTGCTCAGAAGGCACAAGCAGAAAACCCCTGTCAGCCCCGCGTATAAAAAAGGAGAACGCAGCAGCTTGAAAAAATATGATCTCAGCATTTAATATCTCCCGTATCTTATACCCGTTTCCACATAGTAATAGTCTGCGTTGTCAAAATATAAATGAAAACTCGTGTCACCGGCGGTATAATACCCCTTAAAGCACCATGCAGGCGTAAAAACTATTTCAAAATCGACTCCATCACCCTCGATATCGAGCGGAATGTACTCGAGCGTACATTCTGTAAAGAATGTCGGATGATTAATAGTCCGTTTTGAGTAATAATCGATCATGGCGTTTGAAGCGTATTCCGCGTTGAATTTAAAGTCAGCCGCTCCCGCGTTTTCCGACACAACACCATACGTCGTGGTGACATTGAGGTATAAAATTCCTTCTTTTATAACAAAAACGGTGACCATCGGTCCGATAATCGTTCTGCCCGAAGAAAGCGTTCTTATTTCAAATGTGGAAAGATCTATTCCGTTAACATTAAACGGATATTTAAGTACATATACCCCTTCGTCCTCCGTCCACGGGTAATATTCAGCCGTGTCTTTAAGAAATCCGCCGTGTTCTTCCAGAAAAGCATTTCCCATTTCGGGGGTAACAGTTATTATATAAGGCTCCGCGTAATTTTTAAAGCCTGCCTTGTCAAGAACATCATTGGCAAGCTGTACCGCGTCCCGGCGCGGGAATGATTTTAATTCCTCGCTGCTCGAATGGCAGATATCGCCGTAATGATCCCCAAGCGCTTCAAAATTCTTCAGTCTGTCAGCTATACCGCCGTTTCTGAAAGTAAAAGTGGAGGGATAAATTGACAATACGCTATCGTCCGATGTGTTATAGAGCGTCAGATTACCCTGTACTTTTTCGCTTGTAATTGTTTTATCGCTTAAAAAGACATTTTTCAGTAGCTCGGCGTCCGTCTTTTTGGCTTTGAGCTTTATTTTGGGCGCCTGCGTCGGAAGAGCCGCCGAAATAACATAATCAAAAGTGACATTATCGACCTTCCGGTTTACGTCTATATCGACAGTGGGCGCGGAGTAACCGCCGCTGTTGTTTTCGCCGACAGGCTGAGATGTGCCGGGTATTTCCTTTTCACCCGTTGGAAAACATCCGGCAAGGAGAACAGACGCAGTCAGTATTAATGTCAGAAATTTAAGCTTAGGTTTCATTGTTTACCACCTTAAACAGAAAGTATTGAGAAAATGCGCAAAGCAAGAAATGTCAGTACTTTGCGCATTTTCATGCCATAAGAATAATCTCAGATGTTTACGGAGCCCATATTCCGGTTATATTCGTATCGAATGAGGATTCGGCATGCAAATAAAAAGCCCCAAACGCATCCTGCTCGGCTCCACTGCTATAAGGCAATGATGTGCGCTTATTGTTTTCGGTCACCTGCTTAGTTTCTGTAAGTTGGCGACCATAGTTATCATCGGGAGAGGTCCAGACGGAGAAATAAATTGGTTTGTTTGAAAAGGCGCCTGTGTATACTCTTACTATGGCAGGGTCGTTAAATGAATCATCTTTTTGGCCCTCCTGGGTAAACACATTATTCTCGTATGCACTAAACTCTAATGCAAAATTATAGTTTGCAGCAAAAGCTGTTGCGCTGACCGCGCTCATACTTACCGCAGCAACTGCCGCAGCAACGATTTTCTTAACTTTTGTCATAAAATGTCCTCCTTAAAAAGTCTTGCGGGTAGTTATCCCACTTTTTCATTCATTGAAATTTGATACTCTGTGATGATCGGTCACAGACATATCAATTAAACTTTCTTCAAAGGTCGACCTTTAGAAAATTATACCACCAAAAATTTCATTTTTCAATATAGATTGCGCAAGATGTCAATATTTAGCGCAAGATGTAATTTTTTCATCTAATCTCAAAAAACACTTAATTCTATTTATATTAAGTATACAATAAACTTATTAATATGTCAATAGCAAATACCAATATATCATTGTTATATTTTTACTAAATATAAATATATCTCTGGTTGGATTTTTGTTAAAAAGATGTAAAATAATAATATAAGGTAATGATATGTTTTACAAAGAGGAGTAAAAAAATGAACGATATATTATGCGGAATCGGAGGTCGTCTTAAAGAGTGGAGAAAAGCAAATCGAATGACACAGGCAGAAACCGCCGAACTTTTAGAGATGTCTTTAAACTTTTACGGCGATATTGAACGCGGCAAATGCAGGCTTTCCATTGAAAAAATAATCCTTGTTTACGATAAGCTGGGAATTGATCCAACATATCTGCTAACAGGCACTAAGAGCCCTACCGTCGGATTTTATGATATAATTAAGGACTGCCCCAAGGACAAGATTTTCGATATGGAACAGATAGTCAGATACGCAAGTAACTTGTATAGAAAAAACAATAAAAATGATTAAAATTGCAGTATGTGACGATGATATTCACTCATGACAAATAGATTCCGTTTTTTAGTCACTAATATATTACAGAGCTGATGGAATAAAAATTAACATATATTTGTGTATGGAATTGATTTTCACGATTTTTTGTTTCTCATAAAAAACAGCGAGTTCATTTCGCTGTTCTTCATTTTCAATAATTGCCAATGCCTCAGAAATCATGACTTCATGCCTCCATAGTTATCGTATTTTAACACAGTATAACATAAAAACATATTATTTTCAAGTAAAAAGCCTTCAGACTAAAAAGTCTGAAGGCATATAAAACAGGTTATTCATGAATAAGCATGGTCAGAAGCCATGAAGAAATCGGGACTTAGAATCCTCTTAAAAATCTAAATTGTCAAGACAGTCTACATCTCCGGATTGACTTATGATCTTAGTTCTTATGTATCTTGCAATATCTTTGCAATCCTCCAGATCATTGATCTGATTATTATCCAACTCATTTTTAATTAATGTATCGACCTTGCCGTTATAGTCGGGATGGTTGCGCAGATTACCTTTTCGATGTAATATGTTTAGTACAACACCATTAGTTTCTTGTTCAAGATTACTCTCTTTATCATCATTAGGACCTCTCAGCAAAATACCATTCCAGGAGTCATCAAAATCATTTTTTCTGGCGTGAGCTTTTTCATCCAAGCCTCGATTATCAACTATACACCCGGGGATAATATGGTGTGCTTCTCCCTGATGCTTCGGCGCTTTTAAATTTTTCCTAAGTTTACCACGATTTAAATGTTTATTTAAATGGAGTTTAAACGGACCATCTTGTTTATTATCCCCCGATTCGAATTCCCAACACTGGCATTGTTCACGGGTTAGGTTGCACCTCCTGCATTTTTCCCTTTGAATGACGCCTCCCTTTTCCGGACTTGGCCGAAATCCCATTTTTGTATTTCTGTCCGCATAGCTGTCCCCAAAGGATATTGTTCTCCGTTGTGTTATATCATGGGATGCGCCCGACTTACGATCGGACGTCTGCTTTGGTCTTATGTATTCATACATTAAACGCACTCTCCTTTCACCTTGTTAAAAAGGTTAGCTGTCAGCTATTGGTTTTCCTGTTGATTTCTATTACAAAAAACTAGATTACTCGACTGCATACTCCCACATAATAAATTGTACCATAAATCATATCATTTTTAAAGATGATTTGCGCAAGATGTCGAAATAATGCGCAAGATGTAATTGTTGTTGTTGTCCGAACGCTCAAGGACAAATTCGGGCTCGGAATCATGACCCGGCTGTGAGTTTCCCGTGTCGGGGGTTACCGAGGGCTGCTCGGGAATGCTGTTTACCGAATATATTCTTCCGGAGGATCAGCTCCTATTGCTCCCGCAGCAAAAAATCCAAGCTGTTCTTTTAATATCAAGCCGACCGATTCCCAATTTCCGTGGACCGTAGGGTCGTCATAAAACACATATTCGCAGGTGTCCTCATAATACCCTTCTTATCGCGTACAAGGCGGATTTTCGGGCTGTTGAATTTGTCGGAATCTACATATTCAAAGTCCAGCGAGGAGTTTTTGCGCTGACAATTCCCCATAAACCTGCTTTTGTTTTATATAAAGAATTCCCCGCACGTATTTGCACGGGGATAAATAAAGGTAAATAAGGGTATTTTGGAAGGAGTGGTCAGCTTAACTCAGTTATCCGATATTCTCTCAGCGAATATCTCAAACACCAGCATCGTAAAGCGGGTCTGGTTTTGCGTCGGAACATACAGCTCATTGTGCAGATCGTTTGAATATACTCTGATGCCCGAATCGTGCAGTATATTAAACTTGTCCGTCAGCAGGGAAATAAGCTCCTTTACCTTTTCGTTTTCCAAGTCCTTTTTAAGGATATTAAGCTCGTAATGAGGCTCCTGCCCGAACGGGTGACTGATGTTGTAGCACAGCGTTTCTCCGTCGTTTTGAGGTATGATTATATTTTCTTTGTTTCTCAGGAACTCGGCGGTCTTCGTGTAGCTGTCGTAAATATCCATCCTGAGAGGACGAATGTAGTATCTGTTGTCCGCATCATAAAACTCCACGCTGCCTATTATTTTGCCTTTTTTGCCGTTACTTGTATATTCGCCTATAAGAATTTCAGCAAACTCGTGCATTTTACCGGGCTTGAGTATCACCCCTCCGAAAGCGTCCTTAAGCAGAATGTCGCAGTCGGTATACTTGCTTGCGTCAAAATTCAGCAGCAATTGTTCTTCATAGTTCTTTAAACCGAACGGAAGGCTTTCAAGCGCGTTTTCGCATTTTTGTGATACTTGGTTTATGGGCGTGCTGTATTCGTTCAAAGCCCTGTAACAGCGCGTAAAGGTCTCGCCGTTTTTAAGCTTATACACTATCTCATGCGAATAATATCCGTAGCCCTCCGCCGTTTCAACGGCGTTTCCGTAATTTTTCAGGAACTCAAGATGATTTTTCCGAAGTTGTTCGATATCCTCTCTGTCGGTAAACTCACAGCCGTCAAAATACGCCGTTACGATGTCGTTCGCGTCGGGGAGCCTGTTTCTCAGCCCGAAAGCACCTGTGTCTCTTACTATCCACGCGGCTCCCATCGTCAGCGCCAGAGAACCCGCCAACGCCGCCGCGCCTATCCCGAATTTCTTCCAGCCGCGCCGCATGGCTATCTCGAACACCAAGAAAACAACGGCGGATAAGATCGCTGTGGTTATATAAGACTCGATAAGATAGCCGCTGTTAATCAGGAATATAACAACGACGTACACAAACAAAACCGCGTAATAGCCGTATTTATGCCCGAACGCGCCGCCCGTGCGCTCGGCTTTTCTGAATTTCGTGAGGAAAAACGCCGCCGCGATTATAACCGCTATCTCCGCCGTCCATACGATTATGTTTACGAAATCGGACGCGGCGGTATTGTTAACGATATTTCTAAAATGCTCTTCAGCCGTATACCTAAGCCCTGTTTCGGGATTTATCGCGTAAATTCCCCTTAATATCGGCACATTTGACAAAAGAACGTTCAGACTCATATATAACTCGTAAAGCGTGGGAGTAAGCTTCTCTATCCTGTAATATATCTCGCGCGCGGGCATTCCCGCTATGCTTGCCATGAAAAATCTCGCCGCGCCCGGGATCACGTTCATCGACGCTGTTACAAAGATAATGGTGCAGGCGATAGTGCTTGCCATTCTTCCGCATATTGATACCGCCAAAACGGTAAGGGCGTATAAAAGGGTAAGCGAGAAAAAAGTCGTAAGAACGACATACGCGAAATATTCTGTATAAAGCGTTGAATCTATATACCTTTCCGTGGGCGCTATAAACGGAATACATATTACCGCAATCAGAGAATACGGCAGTACGCTCAGCGCATACCCCGAGAGAAGATCTCCCCAGAAGCGCGCGCGGTGACTTACCGGCAGGCTTCCGAGCATATCGGTCTCGTGGCGCTGAAGGCAGAAGTTAAAGCTCATTATAGCCGCCGCGACGACTACTCCCAGCATGACCGCGCCCGCCAGAAGCGATAATTCGGATGCTGCGATCCAATAATCATAATTAGTGTTATGGATGTCTTGCTTATTCAACATGATTATAAAAATAGCGACAGTGGAATTAACAAACGAAAGCAGACCCATAATGACGCTAAGGAAAAACAGAAGCTTGTCTTTTCCGAGCTTATAACGGAGATATTTCAGGAAAAAATCAGCGGTCGAGTTGGTTTTTGTCATATCCGAGCGCCTCCATTTCGTAGATGAATATTTCCTCAAGAGAAAGCGGTATCAGATCGCAGAACGAGGGACCTTTAGCCTTGACCGCGCTTAAACTCTCCTCCGCGTCGCCCTTGGCGATGATATAGGTAAGCCCCGCGGTATGCTCGATATAGAGTACGTCAAGCCCGGGAAAGTCCTCTTTCGTAAGCTCTTTGTCAAACGAAGCCTGTATCTTGTGGATATTTCCCTTAAGCTCGGAAAGGTCGCGCGTGAAAACTATCTTCCCTTGGTGAAGCATTCCTACCGTATCGCAGAATTCCTCTACCTCTTTCAGATTGTGCGAGGAGATAACAACGGTCATTTCGCTGTCCGCCATGGCTTCTATCATCATCTTTTTTACGGCGATCCTCATGGACGGGTCAAGCCCGTCAAACGCCTCGTCGAGAAACAGATATTCGGGACGCGCGGCGATGGCGCAGATGACCGCCGCCTGTCGCTTCATGCCCTTGGAAAACGACGACGTCTTTTTGTTAAGCGGCAGATTCAGCATTCCGTGCAGGCGCGTGAATATCTCGTCGGAAAAGTTGGGGTAAAACGTTTTGTAAAACTTTTTCATGTTATTGAGCGTCATGTTTGAATACTGCGCGGTCTCGTCGCTTATGAAGATAAGCCGCTGCTTTACCTCGGCGTTGTCATAAACGGGCGTTCCGCTTATGGAAACTACTCCGCTGTCCGCTTTGTAAACTCCCGTAAGAAGTCTCAGCATGGTGGATTTTCCCGCGCCGTTCGAGCCTAAAAGCCCGTATGCCGAGCCTTTATTGATTTCGAGAGTGAGATCATCGAGGGCGGTAAAGCCGTCGAATTTTTTGGTTACGTTTTCAAATTTTATCATAATTATTCCTCTCCATTCCTCAACGCTTACTGTACGAAATAGTTTTCGGCCATCTGCAAGATAAGCTTTACCGCGCTTTCCTCATCGGCTTTGCTGATATAATATTTTGTGCCCATTCCGTTTGACATTACAACGACGACCGAAACCGCTTCGGATAATTCTCCGTCGGTCTCGTTTCTGCAAAGCGCCAGAAGCTCTTTTCCGAGCGCGTTATCCGCGTAGAACTCAAATTCTATATATTGGTTGCCGAGAGTTATCTTCGCGGTGCAGGACTTTATCTCTGGCTCGGTATTGTTGCTGTCGTCCTGCGAGGTCCGGCAGTTGTCGGGGTTTTGGATAAACGCCACGGTGTCCTCATACGCGCTGTAAAGAGTGTAGTGATAAGAATACCATTCGCCGTCCTTCATATACGCCGCTATCACTTCTCCGCAATAACCACCGCCGTATTGATAGGACGTTTCCGAATAATTATTCTTTATATCGTTAAGCAATATCTGTCTGAACTCCTCGCTCTTGGACGAATAGATCTCAAAGCTGACGCCTTTTCCGCTGTTAGCAGGGTTATAATTCCCATGAAATGAGAGGAGCTCATAATCCTCGCTGCTGTCCAGAATTCCGTATACGTTCGAGCTGCTGGTCGGAAGCCCGAGGATAATATCGGAAAGTTTTTCTATACTATCCCCTCCTATGGTGGAGTACTGTCTGTTTATCACAAATCCGTTTTTCAGCCTATAGGTAAATATTATCTCTTCGCCTGTCTGAAGATCGCTCTTGTCCGAGATAAGCTCTTTATGACCCGCCACAATGGCTTCGACAGCGTCCTTATCGTCGTAGACAAGAGCCTTTTTGTCATAGCTGTAAAAATACTCGCCGACTATCTCAACGCTCGATATCTCCCGGGCGCTCGGAACATAGTCGGAGATACCGAAGCTGTCCGTAAGCTTTGCAAGCCCGAAAAATCCGAAGCACGCCGCGCATATCACCGCGTATCTTATCAGTGCCTTTGGAAGATTTTTGAAGCTTTTGGTATGGGAAAGCGCAAGCGCGAGGTAAACGACGCCTCCGATAACGACCGCGAATATCATATATATCATGTTGTCAGGTGTAAACGCGTAAAACAACGCTCCCACGCCGAAAATGCAAACGGCGATTATTGTGGACATGACCGCGTACGCGCCCTCGTACACGAAATCCCTGTCCGTGCGCTCGGCTTTTCGGTATTTGCCGAGGAAATACGCCCCCGCTCCGTACATCACTGTAAGCAAAAATATGACGGCATAGCCCGCGGGCGGTATTTCCGTAAATGTTTCATAATCCGAAAAGCCGGAATTTCCCAGACCGTTCCAGAAATCAAGAAAGTTTGGCATAAGTCCCGCGGGAGGGATAAAGCTTATCGACTCGAGCATTGCCGTATAGCCGTCAATACCCACTATTCCCCTGCTCAGAAAGCCGGTATAGACAAGTATAAGCCCGGGGACAAACAGCATTCCGAAAATCAGATACATCGCCGTCGAGTCCTTTTTTCCGCATAACGAAACTATCAGCGAGGAAAACGCGTAAGCCGAAATCAGGATGACCGCGAACATAAGCGAGTACCGCGTTATATACCCGGGCAGCTCCGCATAATACCCGAAGTGCTCCCGAACCAATTGACTGTGCTCTTCGCTGTACGGTATCATGTTATTCGTCAGAAAAATCAGATTAGGCAATAAAATAAGGTACGGCATTACAGAAGCCGCAAAGCCCGAGAGAAAATCTCCCCAGAAGCGCCGGTTGTAGGTGAGCGGGAGACTTCCTACCGTGTCGGTAAGCGCTCGGTTGTTGTAAAAGCTGAAGGAAAAAACCGGCACGATCACCGCCAGCGCGAACGACGCGAGAAAAATCAGTATCATCCACATCGCGCAATAAATGTCTATAAACATCGCGAGATCATTGTATTTGAAATTTGCCGCCCAATACCATGTGCCTCCCGTGATCTCCTTTTCATAAAGCGAGAAGTAGATCTTCAGCATAGTAACAAGCGTCGGTATACCCGCAAGCGCAAGCACAAGGCTTGCCGCCAGAAATCCGCGGAGAGAGCTTAGCTTATAGATAAAATATTTTCCGAAGTTATTCTTTTTCATTTAAGATCACCCCTGTTCAGATGAAACGTCGTTTATTATTTTAACAAGCTCTTCTTTTGAAAGCCCCTTTGAAAGCGCGGTCTTTACCGCCTCGGAAAATTCCTCGGAGGTCTGCCTGCTTAAAGCACCGATATAATTCGCGCGCGGCGAAACATAGCTTCCCTTTGCCGGAACGGAATAGATAAGCCCCTGACGCTCAAGCTCGGCATAGGTCTTCTGGACCGTGTTTGGGTTTATGGTAAGCTGTTTTGCTATTTCTCTTACGGCGGGGAGCTTTTCGCCCTCTTTCATTTCCCCGCTTATTATCAACTCGGTTATTCTTTCCCGAAGCTGTTCGTATATCGGCGTTCCGCCCTGAAGACGCATAGTAAACATAAAATTTTCCTTTCCGTCAAAATATAGGCATATTGAAAATCCAATCTGTATTATTCGTGTTAGTACAGTTGTATTATATCACCAAAAATTTTATTTGTCAATAGCAAAAATGAAAAAAATTTAAAAAATTTGCTCAAATATTCATCAAATAACTTGACATATCGCGAAAAATATTGTATAATTGTGCTAAAGGTGGTTTTTATGCAATAGTCGCGGTATGCCCCGCGAAATAAAATACAGACTGGAGAGTAAAAATGAAAATTCAGGATTTTTGCGATATGGAAGAATTTGAGCGTCTGATGGACACCTGGGCTAAGAGCACGGGTCTCGCGACGGTCGCGGTCGACGCCGAAGGAAAGTACATAAGCGACTGCTACAACTTTACGGAGTTTTGTATCGACCTCACCCGCGGAAGCACCGAGGGCAGACGCCGCTGTGAAAAGTGCGACGCGGAGTGCACGGGGATTTATGAGTGCCACGCGGGTCTTATGGACTTTTCCATTCCGATTACGCTTAAGGACGGAACCGTTCTCGGAAGCGTTATCGGCGGACAGGTACTCCCGCAGAATCCCGACGAGAATAAGTTCCGCGCGACGGCGCTTGAGCTCGGCATCGACCCCGAGCGCTATATAACCGCGCTCCACAGGGTAAACGTAAGGACTCCCGAGGAGATCGAAGGCTCGGCGACGCTTCTCGGAAACGTTATAAATATGTTTGTGCGCGCAAGCTATTCCGAAAAGTACAACACCGAGATAGTTGACAAGCTTGTAGACGGTATTGCCGAAGCGGCGGCTGAGATAAACGTCGCGAACGAGAGCAACAAAAAGCTGACAAAGGTAAGTATGAACCAGAAGATCCTGGGAATCAACGCTTCTATCGAGTCCGCTCACGCGGGAGCCGCCGGAAAGGGCTTCGCGATCGTTGCGACAGAGGTTCAGAAGCTTGCCGTTACAATGGAAAAGGCAAGTACCGAGATAACAGCAAGCCTTTCGAGACTGACGCAGATAATCAACGGACTTAAGGAAGAATGATTTTTGATTTACGGTTATAACAGACGCGCTCCCCGAATACTCGGGGAGCGCTTTTTATTTATTTCTCATTACTGCTTATAACGTGTCCAGATGTATGTAAGGTTTGCCTGAAGCTCGGCGTATGTAATTTTTCTTCCCCAGTGAACGGAAGAATTATAATTTCCCTCGGCTACCACAACTCCGTCCGAACGTACCTCGAGCACTATAACAGAATGAGTATTGTTGTTCATTCTGATTATATCGCCGACGCGGACATCGTATACGTTGTAGTGTTCTCTGCGGGGAAGGTCTCCGAAAGCCGCGTCGCTTAGTTCAAACGCGAAAGCCGCGCAGCCGCCGCCCTCATAATACGAATATTCGGACGCTATGGTATAGCTTCTGTATCTCCTGTTTTCGTTTGTCCAGGAAGTCCCTTCGGGGTACTTATCTTTAAACGAGATAAGAACGCTGTACACATAATTGGGGTCCGGTATTTGATTTGTTGATGCCGACTCAGGACCTGAATCCGGCGGCGGAGTCTCCGATGAGCTTTCTGTTGATGACGAAGCCTCCGACGAGCTTGTTGTTGAGGACGAAGACTTTGACGAGCTTGCCGTTGACGATGAAGACTCCGACGAGCTTTGTGTTGACGACGAGGACTTTGACGAGCTTGCCGTTGACGATGAAGACTTCGACGAGCTTGCCGTTGACGACGAGGACTTCGACGAGCTTGCCGTTGACGACGAAGACTTCGACGAGCTTGCCGTTGACGATGAAGACTTTGTCGAGCTGGTTGTTGATGACGATGCTTTCGACGAGCTTGTCATTGACGACGAAGTCTCCGATGAGCTTGCCGTTGATGACGAAGATTTCGACGAGCTTTGTATTGACGACGATGCTTTCGATGCGCTGGTTGTTGACGATGAAGACGTTGAGGAGCTTGTTGTTGAAGACTGAGAACTGTTCTCCGATATGTAGCTGTCTGACACGGAACTTTCAGTCCGCTCTTCACCCGAAGAATACACATCGGAAAAACCGGCGTTGTTTACTGTTTCTCTGGCTTCGTTACAGCTTGTAAGCAAGAATACCGCAGTAACGGCTGCCGCCGTTATCTTTAAAGCCAAAAATTTGTTTTGCCTCATAATATTTATACCTCCGGCTGCTGTGTGTTTTCATGTGTAAATGTGAAATTCAGCGTAATCATTATAGCACCGTCTTATGAAAAAATCAAGCTTTTTTTATCAAATGGCTGAAATTGCTTGTTTTACAAGCCTCATACAGCCGGATGATCCACACAGCTTTTCCCGGAAAAGTTTACTTTTTTCTGCGTTTTTGAAAAAATCCCGCGCCGACCGCAAGAATAGGATCCGGCACAAGTTTGGACGCGTAGATCCCCGCTTTTACGAGCGGGTTTTCGCAAATCAGGAATGTTCCGCCGAACATCTCGCGAACGGCGTGCTCCGCAAGCCTCGCGCTGTTTGCCTGAGGTGTGATGAACTTTACATTGGCGGTTTCGCCGAATTCCGTCGCGACGGGTCCCGGGCAAAGCAAGGAGAGATTTACCGAGCTGTTTTTCATGATAAGCTCCTGCTCTACCGCCTGCGTCATACGCACGATATAAGCCTTTGACGCGTAATACGACGAGAAATACGGTCCCGGGAGAAAGCCCGCGACGCTTGCGGTATTTAAGATATAACCGAAATCGCGCTCGGTGAAATCACGAACAAACAGCTTAAACAAGATATGAAACGCGCGGATATTTACATTGAGCATATTAAGCTCGCTCCAAAGGTCAGTCTGCGTAAACTCTCCGAAAACTCCGAGTCCCGCGTTGTTTACAAAAATGTCGATGCTATACTTTTTTACCTTTTCGTAAAGCTCTAAAACCTGCTTTTCGTCTGACAGATCGGCGGTTATTATCTTGACCTTTACGCCATATTTTCTGACAAGCTCGCGCTTAAGCTCCAGAAGACGCTTTTCGCGCCGTGCCGTGATGATAAGGTTTATTCCGTGGCGCGCGAGACTCCGCGCGATATCTCTGCCTATTCCCGAGCTGGCTCCCGTAACAAGTGCTATCATAGTATACCTCCGTAATTTATGAAAACTTTTTCTTGTAAAATACCGTTCCGAAAGCAAGTCCCGAAACGCCGCCGCAAAGATGTCCGAAATGCGAGATGTTGTCGTTTGCGGTGATACCGCTGTAAATTTCCTGTCCGAGATAGATCGCCGCGATAAGTATCAGCGTTATCGGTATCTCGCCCTTTTTCATGTTTGTAAACGCGCTTAAAATAATCAGCAGAAACACTATCCCCGACGCGCCGATAATACCCGTGCTGAAGAAAAGCATATTGAGGACCCCGCCCGCGACAGCCGTTACGAAGATCATTATACACATATTCCAGCTTCCGTAGCGCTCCTCGGCGATAGGTCCGACAAGCAGCAGCATTGTCATGTTTCCCGCGAAATGCGCGAAATTCGCGTGCCCGAATACATACATGAAAACTCTTATATAAGTAAGCGGGTCGAACAGGCTTGCGTGGCCGTAGCACACGAAAACAAGACTGTTTGACAAGCCCCGTGTGATAAAATTGAGAATAAGCGACACGGCGCAGATCGCCGCGAATGTAAGAATAACAGGCGAATTGTATGTCAGCCTGAACTTCGGTTTGTTCATATTTTTCCTTTCAAGACTCTCGAAAGTCTGCCCACAGGCAAGCCCATTACGTTGTAATAATCTCCGTTTATCTTTTTGACAATAAGTGCGCCCTTGTCCTGGATACCATAAGCGCCCGCCTTGTCCATAGGCTCTCCCGTGGCTATGTAATCACGAATTTCCCCGTCGGACAACGGATAAAACTCGACCTCGGTGCGCTCCGCGAAGGTCGTTTTACTGCCGTCGGCGAAGATAACGCATACTCCCGTGAAAACGCTGTGCACGCGCCCCGAAAGCGTTTTAAGCATAGCAAACGCGTCCTTTTCGTCTCTTGGTTTTCCGAGAATTTTCCCGTCGATCGCCACCACCGTATCCGCCGCGACAATTACCTCGCTTTTACGCTGCGCGAAGATCTCCTCAGCTTTCTGCTCGGAAAGTAACAGAACGGCGTTTTCGGGAGTTATCCCCTCGGGAAGCGTTTCCTCGCACTTTGCGGGGATTATCTCAAAACCGCTTGTGATAAGGCTTAAAAGCTCTTTTCTGCGTGGACTCTGACTTGCCAATATCATTTCTTATTACCCTCGGTAGTATGTACGGGAACGAACGGGTGCAGGGGAGCGTAGATATCGTTGTAGTTTTCAATGCACTGTCTTACTACCTCCACCGCCGCTTGGCTGCCCATTACCTCGTTTACGGCGGTCTCCTTGTCCTCAAGCTGTTTGTAGACCTTGAAGAAATGGCTCATTTCATCGAAGATGTGCGCGGGCAGTTCCTCGATGTTTTTATAGGAATTGAAGGTCGGGTCTTCAAACGGGATAGCGATTATCTTCTCGTCGTTGCGTCCGTTGTCTATCATCGTAATAACGCCGATAGGATATACCCTGACAAGCACAAGCGGGTCGATCGGCTCGTTGCAGAGGATAAGCACGTCGAGCGGGTCGCCGTCGTCCGCGAGCGTGCGCGGGATAAAGCCGTAATTCGCGGGATAGTGGGTTGATGTGTAGAGTATGCGGTCGAGCTTTATCAGTCCCGTTTCCTTGTCAAGCTCGTACTTTTTCTTGCTTCCCTTTTCAATTTCCACAACCGCCAAGAAATCGTCCGGAGTTATTTTTGACGGATTTATGTCATGCCATACGTTCATAGTGTACTTCCTTTCAAAAATTTATTTATTTTATTATACAACATTTGGAAAGGAAAATCAAGTATAAAAATTCCCCGCCCTTTTAAATAAGAGCGGGGAGATTTTTAGCCGTTTATCGCTTTGTAGAGGTCGTCGATATGCTCATAGTCGTAGGTGTTGCCCTTGTAGGTCGCGTTTGTAAGACTTGTGCATTTAGAGAAAGCATAACCGATTTCGGTCACGCTGTCCGGTATGGTTACGCTTGTAAGACTTGTGCAGCCATAGAAAGACTCATTGCCGATAAAAGTCACGCTGTCGGGTATCTCTACGCTTGTAAGGCTCGTGCAGTCGTAAAAAGCACCGTCGATCTTAGTAACAGTGTCGGATATCTTTACGCTTGTAAGATTTGTGCAGTTGCCAAAAGAACCGGACTCAAGCGTGGTAACGCCTACGGGTATTTCTACGCTTGTAAGGCTTTCACAGTAGAAAAACGCATACAAAGAGATTTGAGTAATACTGCCGGGAAGCTTTACGCTTGTAAGACCGGTGCAGCCCTCAAATGCATGGTTGCCGATCTCGGTAACGCTGTCAGGTATCTCTGCGCCTGTAAGGCTTGTGCAGTTCTCAAAAGCAACCGCGCCTATCGAAATCACTTTTTTGCCGCCTAAAGTGTCGGGAACTCTGACAGCGCCGCCCTTTCCCCGATAAGACGTTATTTCTACTCCGTCTTTATAGTCTGTGTATCCAAAATCTTCCTCGGAAGCGTCTGCATATTCAACATCGGACGTTTCGGGTCCGTTCGCCGAGCTGTTTGTATCCTCGGAGTTTTCACTGTTGCCGGCGCTGCTGTTCTCGCTGTTTTCCGCGCTGTTTTCACTATTGTCTTTGCTTTCGGTTACCGAGCTTTCCTTGCTGTCGTCTTTGGAAGTCTCGGCGTTGTCATTACACGCGCTTAAGCTGAGAGCCACAGCCGCGCACAAAAATGCCGCTAAAAATTTCTTCATTGTTTTTGTCCTTTCTTTTATTGTTAAATGCCGCAAGTATTATTATAAGCTTTATATCCCTATGAAGTCAACCCGATTTTTCGACAATCTTTTTTACATAACCCGAGAATATTTCGTCGTTTTCCATAAATTCACCTTATTTAATAAAGCGCATACAATGTGATATAAAGAGAATTGGAGGGCGTTTATGAGCAATATTTTAGTTATGGGCGGCGACGAGCGCATGATCCACGCGGCGCGTATCCTTTCCGCCGACACGCTGTTTTTAGGCGAAAATGCAGATATAAGCAAAAAATACGACACGATAGTTCTGCCTATGCCGCTTTCGCGCGACGGGGCGAGCGTGGTCTGCCCGATAGAAAAAACGCTCTTTCCGTTTGCCGACATAATCGAGTACGCCGCGGAAAACGCGCGTATCTTCGCGGGCGGAAATTCTCCCGCGTTAGCCAAGATTTGCCGCGAAAACGGCTTTACCCTCGAAAACTATTCCGAAAGCGAAACGCTTGCGCTGAAAAACGCGAAGCTCACCGCCGAAGCCGCGGTCATGCTGTTTATCCAGCACTCGCCCGACTCGCTGCTTGGTTCAACAGTTCTTATCACGGGCTACGGCAGGATAGCGCGGTTTATGGCAAGGGAGCTTTCGGCGTTTGGCAGTAAGGTGATAATTGCCGCGAGAAAGCCCGAGGCTCGCGTACTTGCCGAGCTTGAGGGATCATCGGCAGTCGATATCGGCGAAATTCCCGAAATTATCGGCGAGTGCGATTATATTGCCAACACCGTTCCCGCGCAGTTGTTCCCGGAAAGCATTTTCGCGAAAATGAAGGAATGGACAATATTTGAAGAGCTTGCTACCCTGCCGCAGGAACCGACCAAATCTCTTTGTGAAAAATACGGCGGAAGATATGTTTTCGCCGGAGGGCTTCCTGGGAAATTCTCTCCCGAAGCCGCGGGAAAATTCATCGCAGAGGAAATAGGAAAACGCTGTTCGTCATGATCGGAAAATTCCGCGCAAACGCGCGCCCAATATAAAAGCAACACCACACAAAGCCCGAAGGGCGGTATTTGCGCGGTGTTGCCTGAAAGTTTATCCCTTAAGGAGCAGATTATGATGAATGACATAGAAAAGCTTTCGGGACTGAGGGTGGGATACGCGGTCTGCGGCTCTTTCTGCACGTTTTCAAAAGCGTTTGAAACGCTTTCGGCGCTTAAAGAGGCGGGATGTGACATTACGCCCATCATGTCCTTTAACGCGTATTCTCTCGATACGCGTTTTGGCACGGCTCAGGAAAACGCCGCGCGGATGTTTGAAATTACGGGGAAAACGGTGCTTCACGATATACCCTCGGTCGAGCCGATAGGGCCGAAAAGAATGTTCGATGTGCTGGTGGTAGCCCCCTGTACGTCAAATACTCTCGCGAAGCTCGCTATAGGCATCACCGACTCTCCCGTCTGCATGGCGGTGAAAAGTCACCTGAGAAACCAGAAGCCCGTGGTCATAGCGGTTTCCACAAACGACGGGCTTGCCGCTTCGGCAAAGAACATAGGAACTCTCAGAAACTACAAAAACTACTATTTCGTGCCGCTGGCACAGGACGACTACATTAAAAAACCGTTTTCGCTCGTCGCGGATTTCACGAAAATTCCCGAGACAATTATCGAAGCGCTTGACGGAAGGCAAATTCAGCCTTGTATATTTTAGTTATGGATACGGAAGCCCGAGATTCGGCGTTTCCGTATCTTTTCGTCAATTTTTTTAAAAAAGTTAATGACAAAAATAATATTCTGTGCTATAATATACACAGGTATGCTGCACTTTTTGAGTGCATTGTAGGAATTACAAACGAAAGGAAAAACATAATGGTTTATCGAGTTTATGTTGAAAAGAAAAAGCTGTTTGCGGTAGAGGGAGGAGAAGTACTGTCCGACCTTACGGAGGCGCTTGGCATGAAATGCGTAAAAGACGTCCGTATCGTAAACCGCTATGACGCGGAAGGGCTTTCGGAAAAGAATTTCAAAAAGGCTGTGCCGACGGTATTTTCCGAGCCGCCCGTAGACGACGTTTATTTCGAGCTGCCGAAGCTTGAAGACGGCGAGCGTATGTTCGCGGTCGAGTTTCTGCCGGGACAGTTCGACCAGCGCGCCGACAGCGCGGCACAGTGCATACAGATGCTCTGCAAGGGTGAAAGACCCGACGTAAAATACGCGAAAATTTACATTCTAAAGGGCGAGATCTCCGACGAGGATCTCGCGCGGATAAAGCACTATCTCATAAACGCCGTTGAAGCGCGCGAGTGCGGCTTTGAGGAAAAGGAAACTCTTAAGGTAAGCTATACTATCCCGACCGAGGTAGAAACTCTGAAAGGGTTTAACAAAAAGACCGAAGAGCAGCTTGCGGATTTTGTTGTAAAATACGGTCTTGCGATGGACAACGACGACATCAAGTTCTGTCAGGACTATTTCAAGAGTGAAAAGCGCGACCCGACTATCACCGAAATTCGCATGATAGACACTTATTGGAGCGACCACTGCCGCCACACTACCTTCGGAACGATAATTGACAAGGCGACGATCGAGGCTCCGTACATCGCGGACACCTTCAACCGCTATCAGCTCCACAGGATCGATCTTGGCAGACAGGACAAGCCGCTCTGCCTTATGGATATAGCAACGCTGGCGGCGAAAAAACTGAAAAAGGACGGGCTTTTAGACGACCTGGACGAGAGCGAGGAAATAAACGCCTGCTCGGTAAAGGTAAAGGTCGATGTAAACGGCAAGGACGAAAACTGGCTGCTGATGTTCAAAAACGAAACACACAACCACCCCACCGAGATAGAACCCTTCGGCGGCGCGGCGACCTGCCTCGGCGGAGCTATCCGCGACCCGCTTTCGGGGCGCTCGTACGTTTATCAGGCGATGAGAGTCACGGGAGCGTCCGACCCGCTTCTGCCGGTAGAAAAGACGCTTTCGGGAAAGCTTCCTCCGCGTAAGATAACAACTACTGCCGCCGCGGGCTATTCGTCCTACGGAAACCAGATAGGTCTCGCGACGGGTCACGTTTCGGAAATTTACCACTCGGGCTATATGGCGAAGAGAATGGAGATAGGCGCGGTTATCGGAGCGGCTCCCGAGGAAAATGTCCGCAGAGAGCGCCCCGCGCCCGGCGACCTTATCATTTTGCTCGGCGGAAGAACGGGCCGCGACGGCTGCGGAGGAGCGACGGGCTCTTCAAAGGCGCATTCGGTTCAGTCGCTTGAGTCTTGCGGAGCGGAGGTACAGAAAGGAAACGCTCCCGAGGAAAGAAAGCTTCAGAGGCTGTTCAGAAATCCCGAGGCCACCCGCCTTATAAAACGCTGCAACGATTTTGGCGCGGGCGGAGTTTCGGTGGCTATCGGAGAGCTTGCCGACGGTCTGGAGATAGACCTCGACAAGGTCACAAAAAAATACGACGGTCTTGACGGGACCGAGCTTGCCATTTCCGAAAGTCAAGAAAGAATGGCAGTAGTCGTGGCAAAAGAGGACGCGGAAAAATTCAAGGCTCTCGCGTCAAAGGAGAACCTTGAAAGCACCGTCGTAGCTGAGGTAAAATCAGAGCCGCGCCTTAAAATGAACTGGAACGGCAAGACCATTGTGGATATTTCCCGAGAGTTTTTAAACTCAAACGGCGCGGAAAAGCACACGACGGTATTTGTGCCTAATGTTGAGTTAAGCTATGACAAAGACTGGAAAAACAGCGGTCTTTCAAACACGCGCGAGGGCTGGGAAAAGCTTGTGAGCGATCTTAACGTCTGCTCTCAGAGAGGGCTTGTTCAGCGCTTTGACAGCACCATCGGCGCGGGAACGGTGCTTATGCCGTTTTCGGGGCGCTATCAGCAGACCCCCGCGCAGGCAATGGCGGCAAAGCTGCCGGTGCTCGGCGGAAAAACAACCACCGCCTCGATAATGGGCTGGGGCTTTAACCCCTCGATATCTCAGCAGTCGCCCTATCACGGAGCGATATGCGCTGTTGTGGAGAGCGTGGCGAAGGTCGTTGCGGCGGGCGGAGCTTATGACAAGTGCCGTCTTACATTCCAGGAATATTTCGAGAGAACAAACGGAAAGCCCGAGCGCTGGGGAAAACCTTTTTCGGCACTGCTCGGCGCGTACGAAGCGCAGATAAAGCTCGGTCTCCCCGCGATAGGCGGAAAGGACAGCATGAGCGGAAGCTTTGAGGACATTGACGTTCCGCCCACGCTCGTTTCGTTTGCGGTCTGCACGGCGAGCGCCAAGGACATAGTTTCCTCGGAGTTTAAAATTCCGTTCAGCAAGATAGGATATATCGCTCCCGAGTACGATAAAAACGGCATCCCCGACTTTGAGAGCGTAAAAAGCGTTTTCAAAACCGTAGAGCGTCTCATCAAAAACAAAAAGGCGGTTTCGGTAAGAAGCGTGGCAAACGGCGGCGTTGCTGAGGCGGTTTTCAAAATGACGCTTGGAAATCACGTCGGAGCGGCTCTTGATAACCTCACGGATGACGAGCTGTTTACTCCCGTTTACGGAGCGTTTGTACTGGAGCTTGAAAATGATTTCAAGGAGTCGGACGTAAAGGTCATCGGCGAGACAAACGCGGACTACAAGCTGACAAACGGCGGCCTGGCGCTCGATATTTCCGCTCTTGAGGATAAGTGGGACAATGTACTTGAACCCGTGTTCAGACAGAAAACGAACTACCTGCCCGAGATCGAGAAGATTTCATGCACAGAAGGCTGCGAGCTTCTCACTACTCACATTTCTCCGAAGCTCGCGAGTCCAAAGGTGCTTATACCCGTATTTCCCGGAACAAACTGCGAATACGACACCGCCGCGGCGTTTGAGAGATACGGCGGAACGGCTGAGATATTTGTAATAAGAAACCTTTCCTCAAAAGACATCGAGGAAAGCGTAAAGGAGTTTGCTAAGCTTGCGGCAAAGGCGCAGATAATCGCCATTCCCGGAGGCTTTTCGGGAGGCGACGAGCCGGAAGGCTCGGCAAAGTTTATCAACGCGTTTTTCCGTAACCCGAAGATAACCGAAGAAGTGGAAAATATGCTTTACGCGCGCGACGGACTTATGCTCGGAATATGCAACGGATTTCAGGCGCTTATTAAGCTCGGGCTTGTGCCGTTCGGGCATATCGTTCCCGCGACGGAAAGCTCGCCTACGCTTACTTATAACAAGATAGGCCGCCACCAGTCGCAGCTTGTTTACACAAAGATCACCACCAACAAGTCGCCGTGGCTCGCGAACTGCAAGGTAGGAGATATCCATGCGATACCAATTTCACACGGCGAGGGACGCTTTATCGCAAGCGGAGAGACCTTCAGAAAGCTTATCGACAACGGACAGGTGGCCATGCAGTACGTTGACCTCAAGGGCGAGCCGTCAATGAACGCGCGCTATAACCCCAACGGCTCTATGTGCGCTATTGAGGGAATCATCTCCCCCGACGGACGTGTTCTCGGAAAAATGGGTCACACCGAGCGCCTTACGGATTTCGTAGCGAAAAACGTTGACGGAAATAAGGACCAGCCCATTTTCAAGAGCGGAATAGAATATTTCAAATAAAAAAACACAGTCCGGAACAAAAAGCCGCCCGACGAACGAATCGTCGGGCGGTTCTGATTATTTAAGTCCTTCTTTCATGTGTCTGTAATAATTTGTAATTTCCACGTGACACGATTTAAAGAGATCAACGAAATCGTAATCGAATCTTCCGCGGTCAACATCAAGCTCTTTCATTACAAACTCAAACTGCAGATCGTTGTATTCCGAACGTCTGAAGAACAGGCGGTCAAACTCGATGCAAAGCCTTGTCATATTTGTGTAGTATGTAATTTCGTTTCCGCTCAGCTTGTGAGGATAGCCCCTGCCGTCGTTTCTCTCGTGGTGGTGCATACAGATCTCCGCGCACGTGTCAACAAAAAAGCTGCACGCCTTGTCTTTGTTGAGACGTACGATAAACGCTCCGATCCTCGCGTGATCCTCGTAAATTATAAGTCCGTCGCTTATGGTGTTGTGGTTGTTTACAATTTCGTCCGGAATGCCCATAAGTCCGATGTCGTAGAAATACGCCGCGTTGCTTATAAGCATAATGTGGTCTCTGTCAAGCTCGAGCTTTTTATTCTGATAAGAATACTCTTCGAGCACTATCGCGAGAATATCCGAAACTCTCTGATAAGGCTCGCTGTCGCGGTTTGCATTCTTAAGATAGCTCGAGTATACGTTTTTAAGCTGCGAGCAGTATGTCATCGAAGCGCTTACATCAAGCTCGCTGAGAGCATTCGGCTTCTTTTCGGATACCTTTTCCTCTTCCTCCTCAACTTCCGGTATATGATATACAGTACGAAGCTTTGAGGTCACGGTCTGCGGGTCAAAGGGCTTGCTGATAAATCCGAGAATGTTATACTTCATTCCCTTTTCAACATTCTCCCTTGTAGCCTCGGAGGTCATAAGCACGATAGGTATCTGCGAACCGCTGTCGCGGATAAGCTTAAGCACGTTAAAGCCGTCCAGAATCGGCATAGAGATATCAAGCAGAACACCGTCGATTTTCGGCAGATTGGTATCTCCGAGTATCTTAAGCGCCTCATAGCCGTTTACAGCCTCGATCGTCTGGAAATCCGGCTCGAGAATATTTCTGAGTATAGTACGGTCGATCTCCGAATCGTCAACAATAAGCAGTCTCGCCGATTCATAAGCCTTAGCGCGGTCTTTTATGGTAAGCTCCGCGTGCTTCTGGTGAATTTTCATAAGCGAAAGCTCAAACGCCTTGAGAACCTTGGGGTTAAACGCCCCGCACTCGCCGTCCATTATCATCTTTGCGGCGGTATTGTGGTCATAAGCTTTCTTATACACTCTCTGCGACACCAGCGCGTCGTAAACGTCAACGATAGATACCACCTGCGACCAAATGGTTATCCTGTCTCCCGCGAGTCTGTCGGGATAGCCGGTTCCGTCCCAGCGCTCATGATGATGGCGGGCGATATCTATAGCGTAATTATATACGCCGTCCTCAAGGATATGCGGCATCTTTCTGAGTATCTCACAGCCCTTGGCGGCGTGCTTTTTCATTATGTCAAATTCTTCGTTGGTAAGCTTTCCGGGCTTGTTGAGGATATTATCGGGAATGGCTATCTTACCCACGTCGTGAAGTACAGAAGCGCTGACGATCTTGTCGATCTCCTCTTTAGGCAGACGGTATTCGGGATACATACTGCTTACCTTGCTCATCAGTATCTCGGTAAGTCCGCACATACGCTTTATATGCCCGTCCGATTCGCACTCCCTGAACTCCACAAGAGTAGCCAGCGCCTCGACCATTGACTGATTGAAACGGCTGAGCTTCTGCACCTGCTCGCTTACGACCTTTTCAAGTCCGTTTCTGTTGGTGAAAAGCTCTATGATATTTTCTATCCTGCATCTTACAAACGTCATCATAAAAGGCTTTATGATAACGTCCACCGCGCCCAGCTTATACGCCTCCACAAGCATAGCCTCGTTGTTTTCGGCGGTAATGATAAACACGGGAGTGCGCTCAATGGCGCCGGTTTCGTTCATTCTTCTCAAGACCGACATACCGTCGACCTCGGGCATAAACATATCCAACAGCACCGCCGCGATATCGCGCGACGTATCCTCGATATACTTAAGCGCCTCTTTGCCGTTGCGGGCTTCGATTATGTCATACTTTCCCCTGAACGCCTCGGACAACATCTCTCTGTTGACTTCCATATCGTCAACGATAAGAATACTTCTTTTCATCTCAAAATCACCTTCAATCAAACTCAGCAGTATTTATTTATACAAGCAACTATCTCGTCCTGAACAGGCAGGATATCTTTAAGCATTTTCTGCGCGTCGTCCGGTTTTCCCGCTCTGAAAAGCTCTACTATCCTTGTATAGCCGTTAAACAGCGGAGTAAGGGAAAGATTGCCCGTTATGCCTTTAAGCGTATGCGCGTTCGCGAGCGCCTGCTCATTATCGCCGGCTTCGCACAGACTCAGCACGGGAAGCTTTTCGATATTAGGCTGAAGCTTTGCGAGCATCTTGATGTAAAGCCCCTCGTTATTCATAAATCTGTTCATTGCTTCGTCAATATTCACGCCCAAATTTTTAAGTTCCGTCAGAATATCCACTGCTATTTCCTCCAAATTTAAAAATACAACTATACATTGTCATTATATCACGAAATAAGGTATTTGACAAGAGCTTTTCAAGAAAAATTTTATGATGAAGAAAGCGGCTCCAAAGATGCCCTCAGAACCGCTTTATTGAATTTAACACATAATTCACAAATCAAAATTCTTGTTGAACAGATCAAATGTCCTGAAATAATCCTCGGGAGTTTCGGCGCGGCGAATCAGCTTTACGCTGCCGTCCTCGCGCAGAAGCAGCTCGGCGCTGCGGAGCTTTCCGTTGTAGTTGTAGCCCATTGAAAAGCCATGCGCGCCCGCGTCGTGAATGGCGATATAATCGCCGATGTCGATTTTCGGAAGCATTCTGTCGACCGCGAACTTATCGCAGTTTTCGCAAAGCCCTCCCGTAACGTCATACTTATGGTCGCAGGGAGCGTTTTCCTTTCCGAGCACGGTTATGTGATGATACGCGCCGTATATCGCGGGACGCATAAGGTTTGCCGCGCAGGCGTCAAGCCCGATGTATTCCTT
>JAFLUF010000120.1 GCA_022508925.1 Oscillospiraceae bacterium
CCAATACGTCCCGCACGCTGTTGCGGGACGATTTGTTTTTGCTCGAATATGATGAAATCTTTTTTGTAAAGGTTAGACAACAGGGCAAGCCAGCGTTTTCCGCCGAAGGCGGATAATGCGCGCACCCGGTACGTCCCGCAATTTGTTGCGGGACATTTTTTGTACGGAAACCACAACAAAAGATCCGCTGTTAATTTCAACAGCGGATCTTTGCATATAGCGTTACTCTAAACTATAATTTTACTAATTTGCTGTCCGGCGCTTTTATTAGACAAAGCCTATTCGGCTCTTCTGTTTTTAAAAGCAAGCAGACAGCCACTATCAGTTCACTGTCAATAATATACTGAGTAAACGTACAGTCCGAAATATCTGTTTTTATCCTGTCGCCGTCAAATAAAAACACGGCTTTGCGCATAGGAAACGAAAGCCCTTTTCCGAGAGCTTTTACATACGCTTCTTTTAAAGTCCAGAGACGAAAGAACAAACGATCCCGTTCGCTTTCGGAAGCGGCTCTGAGCATCGCCTGTTCGGCTTCGGAGCAAACACGTCTGACTACCTTAGGATTGTATTTCCTTACAGGCTCGCAATCGATCCCGCACTCGTTTTCCGATACAACGACTGCAGATATCCCGTCCGCGTGAGATATATTGAAATACACCCCGGGGTGTCCGGCGAGCGCGGGCTTTCCCTGCTCGCCGTAAACCATGGGAGTTGATCCGCTGACATAATCTATGCCATATTCCCGTAACGCGCAGCTCAAAAGCGTGTGAGCGTGAGAGTGCTGTTCGTACTTGGGAACATCCTTGGTTGAAACGATCAGCAATTATATCTTATCTCCCTGTGAAGACTGCTGACGCTTTATCTTTTTTGATGTAGTCCTGTCAAAATCGACCTTGCGAACACGCAGACCGTGTATCGCTTTAGCGGAAGTAACGGTCTTGTTGATCTTTTCCACCTGTTCGCGGAAGAGTTTTACCGCCTCTTCGGGACCCTGTGACTGCACAAATTCGGGACTGAACAGCGCTTCTGCCGTGATAACTCCGTCTTCTGCGTAAACAAGCACATCCGCAAGCCAATCAAGACCGCCGAACTTATTTTCAAGCTCCTCGGGCGAAACATTCTCGCCGTTGCTTAAAATGATAAGATTTTTCTTGCGCCCTGTGATAAAAAGATGCTGTTTTTCGTCAACGTACCCTAAGTCGCCCGTCATGAGCCAACCGTCGTCGGTGAGCGATTCTGCGGTCGCTTCGGGATTTTTATAGTAGCCCTGCATAACAGAGGGACTTTTTGCCCAAATCTCGCCGTCTACTATTTTTACCTCACAGCCGTTTACGATAGTTCCGACGTCGCCGACGCTGGGGTCGTCCCAGTTGGCGGTGGAAATTCTCGGAGAGCACTCGGTCATGCCATAGCCCTGAGCAATGGGTATACCAAGCTCGCGATAGCCCTCGGCAAGCTCGGGATTTAAATACGCGCCGCCGCTGTAAATTCCTTTGAGCCGTCCGCCGAAAACGTCCGCCGCTATCGCCTTCATAGGGACACCGGGCATTTGTTCGGACGCCGCCCGTATCTTCTTGTAAATAGTTTCCGCTATCATCGGTACGAGCAGTATAATAGTGGGTTTAAAACGCTTTAAATTCTGCGGAATACGAAGCATCGAATCATTTACGCAGACCGTGCAGCCGTAACGCAGTGACAGCAGAATGTCACAGGTAAAGCAATAAACGTGATGAATAGGCAGCACCGTCAGAAGCACGTCTGAGGGGTCGCTTTCGTTATCCTGACACATGGTGTTATCAATGAGATTGTAATGCGCGAGCATAACGCCCTTGCTTTTCCCCGTAGTGCCGGAGGTGTAGAGTATTGCCGCGATCGCTTTGGGGTCAATTGGCTTCCACTCCATAGGCTCGTAGTTAGCGAGAACGTCAGAAAGAGTAAATTCCGCGGTATCGTCGTTCTGTAAACAAACATAAGTTGTGATATCGGGACAGCCTGCCTTTATCTCCGAAAGCTGAGCCGCAAAGCGCTTGTCATAGAAAAACACCGAAACGTCAGCGCGGCGAAGATGGTCGCACAGATCCTCGCCCGTAAGCTGCGCGTCAAGCGGAACAATGACATTTCCCGCACCCGCCGTGCCGAAATACGCTGTAAGATACGCGGCGCTCGTAGCGCCTATAACCGCCGCGTGAAAATGCCCGCCGCCGGAACGCTCCGCAAGGAACGCGCTCAGTCTGCGGCAGTTTTCATAAAGCTGTGCGAAAGACGTATCCGCGTCGTTTTCACCGTTCTTTTCGCGGATAAACGCCTTATCGCCGTACTCAGCGGCGGCGGTGACAATAAGCTCCTGTAATGTTTTTACTTTTGTCTTATCCATGACGTCTCCTTATTTCTTAAGCTTTTCAAGATACGCGACAGCGTCGCCGACAGTGCGGATCTCAAGCACCTCCTGCTCGTCTACCGTAACGCCGAAGGTTTCCTCCAGCTCGCCGAGCAGGCTCATAAAGTCGTAGGAATTAAAGTGCAGGTCTTCGATAAACCTTGCCTCAGAAACAACATCTTCCGGCTTTGCCTCTACATACTGCAAAATTAGTTCTTTGATCTGATCAAACATAGTAAATCCTCCTCAAATTAAAATATCCATCATTATCTGACGACGGCTTATATCATTTCCAGGATTTCACCGACGGTGCGGTTTCCGTCCTCAATTCCTCTGAACAGTACGCGGCACAGATAGTAATACAGATACTCCATTTCATAATCCGTAACAACTTTTTTCTGATACTCAAAGTTGAAGCTCAATCCCCCGTCCTCAACGCGGTGCATTACCGTAAGATACAGCGGCTGTGCGGCTACGCCGTTTGTATACCAGAAGCTCTTGTAAGGAATATCCGGCACAGGCGCGGTATCGTCCTTTATTGTAAGCGGCTGGTAAGTAAGGCTTATGCTTTCATAGCTGGCTCCCGGCTGAAATTTGCGATATTTGGCGCGCCGCATCGTAAACTCAATGGGATCGAAATTCGCGTGGCGGAAAATGCGGTTCTGCCCTTCCTGAATGATCTTCAATCCGTCAAGGAAGGTCGTTTCGGGTTCGATTATAGTGCGCAGCGGAAAGAAGTGTATTCTCGTTCCGCCGGAGAATTTTTCGAGAAGGGTTCCGCGGCGGGCAACACAGCTCTTTATGGAAACGTCCTTTTCGTCGTTGTTGAACTTGGAAAGAACTGTACGAAGACCCATAAGCAGCAGCGTCGCCATGGGAACGTGATTATCCTGACAGAATTTCATAAGCCTGTCGGACGGCTCTTTTTCAAGCTGATAAAC
>JAFLUF010000121.1 GCA_022508925.1 Oscillospiraceae bacterium
CGGCTAACCATCTGGTTGCCGTGGTACGGCTGACAAAGCAGATGAGGGTTTATCGACAGCCTGACTTTATTCCTCTTTATTATTGTTATTTATCATATCTTGCTCGGCGTTGTATATGTGTTCTCCGGCCTCGAGCTTTGTCGGCTCATCGATTCCTTTGCTTTTGAGAGTAAGCGTAAACGTCATTCCGACAATGATCGGCAGATAGAACGTAAATATCCTCCACAGCATCATCGCCGTTCCCGTAAATTCTCCGAAGATATCCCCGAAAAATCCCGCAAATCCCAGCTCCGCCGCGCCCATTGCCCCCGGAAGCGGGATAAACGAGGAGATCATAAGCACAAACGCCTGATAGGATAGTATCTGAAGAAGTCCCGAGCCCTCAAGCCCGAAGCCCGCATACAGAACGTATGTAATACTGAGAAACAGCGAAAGCTGGATAAAGGTAAAAATACAGGATTTGATTATCGCGGGGATATTATTTTTTAAAAACATAAAGTTTGTGTGAAACTTTTCTACCTCGCGCGTGAAATAAACTCTGTGCTTCATTGGGTTTTTAACTATACGCATTTTTGCCAGCAGGGAAATAACGGCGTTGAGAAACTTTACCGTACCCTTTCTCCATATAGCTATTCCCAACAGGAAAATGATTACGAGAGTGTTTATGATAAAGCCTATTATCACAAACGGCATAAGACCTTTTGACATAAGGTCATCCCCAAACTGCCCTATGCCGATAACAAGCGTAAATACCGAATATAGCGTTAATACAAACTGGTACACGATAAATCTTGAAAGCAGCGCCGTAAGCGTGTTCCCGAGAGGTACGCCGAATTTCACGAAATAATAGGTCTGCATAGGCTGACCGCCCGAAGCGAAGGGCGTTATGCAGTTAAAGTACTGTCCGATTATCGTGTCGAGCCAGCTATAATAAAACTTTACGTCCTTCTGCATGGGTTTCAGCATCGAATGGACCGTAAGCGCCTCGCAAAGCCAGTATCCGACCATAAACATAACGCCCAGCACAATAAACCACGGATTTATCGCTCTCATGGCGTTGAAAACCTTTTCGGGCTTGTCGAAAACAAACAGATAAACTATCATTATGATAAAGGCAATCCCGCAGACAATAAGGTTTAACTTTTTGCCTAATTTTTTCATAATTTACCTCTTTATACAAATACTCATATTATTATAAGAAAAAATGAGCCGCTTGTCAAGGTCTTTTCGTCCGAAATATACTAAAATTACTTGACAAAAATGGCATAAAATGATATAATAAGATGTTAATTACAAGCGAAAGGAAGAGAGAAATGTTTATCGAAAACGAATACAGAACCGCCTATTGCTGCGGCTTTGGAGAAAGTGACATTGGAAAAAAAGTAAGAGCCGCGGGCTGGGTCGCAAATATCCGCGACCACGGCGGAATCATGTTTGTGGATCTGCGCGATCACTATGGCGAGGTCCAGATCGTTTTTCATAACGAAAGCTTGCTTGAAAATATCCACAAGGAGTGCGCCGTTTCTATTGCCGGCACTGTACTAAAGCGCGACGAAAGCACATATAACGATAAGATCGCCACCGGAACTATCGAGATAGAAGCCGAAGAAGTACGCATTCTCGGAAAGGTCACCGAGCAGCTTCCTTTTGAGATAGCAACTTCCCGTGAAACAAGAGAGGATGTGCGTCTGAAATACCGCTATCTTGACCTGCGCAACAAAAAGGTGCATGACAATATCGTGCTCCGCTCTGATATTATTGCGTTTTTAAGGGATAAAATGCGCGAAATGGGCTTTTTGGAGCTTCAGACGCCGATTTTGTCGACCTCTTCTCCCGAGGGCGCGCGCGATTATCTTATTCCAAGTAGAAAGCACCACGGAAAGTTTTACGCGCTTCCTCAGGCTCCCCAGATATTCAAGCAGATATATATGGTCTCGGGCTTTGACAGATACTTTCAGATAGCGCCGTGCTTCCGCGACGAGGACGCGCGCGCCGACCGTTCGCCCGGAGAGTTTTATCAGCTTGACTTTGAGATGAGCTTTGCTACCCAGGAGGACGTTTTTACAGTTGCCGAGGAGGTACTTTCCGCTGTATTCTCAAAATTTTCGGATAAGGCGGTAAGTCCCGCGCCGTTCAGACGCATAACCTTTGCGGACGCTATGCTGAGTTACGGCTCGGATAAGCCCGACCTTCGCAATCCGCTTATTATCAAGGAGCTTTCGGACTTGTTTGTAGACAGCGACTTCAAACCCTTTGCAAACAAGTGCGTTCGCGGTATACGCGTTCCGAAAATGGCTTCGCAGTCCAAGAGCTTCTTTAAGAACATGGAGGATTTCGCCGTAAACGAGGTCGGAATGAAGGGTCTCGGCTATTTCAAGGTAGAAGAGGGCGAGGACGGACACAAGTTCAAGTATAACGGTCCTATTGACAAGTTCCTTAACGACGAACAGCGTAACGAGCTTGCAAAGCGCTGTGAGCTTGAAGTTGGCGACGTTCTGTACTTTATCGCGGACAGCAAGAAAAACGCGCCTAAGTTTGCGGGACAGATACGCACCGAGGTCGCAAAGCGCATGGAGCTTATCGACGAAAGCCGCTTTGAGCTGTGCTTTATCGTGGATTTCCCGATGTACGAGCTTGACGAGGAAACGGGAAAGATAATCTTTACTCACAATCCGTTCTCCATGCCGCAGGGCGGTCTTGACGCGCTTTTAAACAAAGACCCGCTTGAAATTCTCGCTTATCAGTACGATATTGTCTGCAACGGCGTTGAGCTTTCTTCGGGAGCGGTAAGAAACCACGACCTTGACACCATGGTAAAGGCGTTTGAGATCGCGGGTTATTCGGAAGAGGATGTTGCGTCTAAGTTCGGCGCGTTGTACAACGCGTTTAAGTTCGGCGCGCCGCCCCACGCGGGAATGGCGCCCGGTGTAGACCGCATGATAATGCTTCTTACAGGCGAGGACAGCATACGCGAGGTAATAGCGTTCCCGCTTAACTCCAACGCGCAGGATCTGCTTTTAGGCGCACCGACGGAGGTTACAGAGCAGCAGCTTCGCGAGGTTCATATCAAGGTGAGAAAGCAGAATTAAAAACGAAAAAGGCGAGCGTACAAAAAGTCTTTGGAAAAGGGGTTTGGGGAAGCGTTTTGCGCATAGCGCATAATGCGCCCTTTCTACAGAAAGGTTT
>JAFLUF010000122.1 GCA_022508925.1 Oscillospiraceae bacterium
AAACTCCCTGTGAAATCATTATACTATATGTATTAATGTATGTCAAGAGGTTTTTGAATTTTTGTGAAAAAATAACAAAAATCTATTTTGAGATTTTATTGAACATTTTTCGATTTTTGTCGGTTGTTATTGAAAAATGCTTAAAATTCAGACCCAACAGAGCCTCGGGCATCGGTCGGGTCAATTGTGCGGTCTTATTACTTTTTTCTGCGGCTTACAACTACAGCAGCGCCTGCAAGAGCTGCCGCTCCGATAACCACAGCAACGCCCTGAGCGCCTGTAGCGGGGTTATCCACGCCCGGATTCGGAGAGGGGTCGTTAGGGGTTACGGGGGCGGGAGAAGCGTCGGGAGCAGGTTCGCTCGTACCGGGCATGACGTCGGACGGAATGGGTATCGGTATACCGCCGCCGGGAAGCATACCCGCGAATGCTGTTGCTGATGTTGCCGATAAAACCGCGGCGGAAAGAAGTGCCGCGCCTAAAGTCTTGAGCTTCATTTTAATATGACCTCCTGATTATCGTTTAGATAAGCTCCTCGGCTCATTTGCGCCGAAGTATATATCCAAAAGCATTATATCACATATTTTTTGAAAAGTCAAGGGTTTTATTTGGCAAAATGAGCGCGCTCCTGTCCCGATCGGGTCAGCAGGCTTTGTCGGGATCCATCAGATGTACATTTATCTCTACACCCATACGCTTACAGTTGTCGATCACATACTTAGTGCCGCTTGAGCTGCCGTCCCAGAATGCCAGCACAAGATCGGCGTACCCGATTATCGTGAGATTTCGTTTAAGCGGCGCGGCACGTCCGTATTTTTCATATTCGGGCTTGAATTCGCGGAGAGCAATTCCGTGTGAGATCGCGTACTCTCTCGCGCAGGTGTCTACGCCCTTTGCGCCGCCCGAAACGATCTCTGTGGTGTCCGAAGGAAGATATTTCCTCAGATCATCTATCGTCAGCCCCCGTGGGCCTATTACCGCAACCTTCATTTTGTTTCTCCTTTCAAAACGCATTTAAAAAGACCTAAGCCCAACAAAGCAAACGACATCGAAATTACCGTGGTCAAAATTATGTTTACACTCCTGACAGAGGGCACTCTTTTTACGCGAAATCGGATAATTATTCCGCGTAATATTTTGTAACCGATGGAAAAATTATGCTTTTTCCCCGTTGGTCGGTACTCGGCGCATTTTTCATCTAATGTTTCGCGAATTCCCTTAGCTATCAGATCATCAAATGACATTGGTTTACCCCTTTAATTTACAAATTTTTGCTTATATTATATTATAAACTAAACAACAGTACTTTGTCAATACTTAAATTGTACCAAATAAAAGCTAGACAAATTCTAATTATTTTGGTACTATTTTAGCATAAAGGAGGTGCTATAAAATGAGTGATGTGTTCTTTAATGTGAGAATTGATGAAACACTTAATGAACAGCTTGCAAAGATCGCAGCCGAAGAGGGGAGAAGCAAAAACAAGCAGATCGAATATATTTTGAAGCAATATGTGAAAGACTATTTGAGATCACACGATATTGCCGAAATTGACCCATCGCAGAACGAAAGCACATAATATCCAACTCAAAAAAAACGCTCCCTCAGACCCGAAGGAGCGTTTGCTCTGTATTATTGTTTATTGTTTACTTTCAACTGTCCGCGAATTTGATACATTTAAAATCTTTCCTTCGCGAAACAGAGCAGAATATTACGCAGACTATGCTCGAAAATATCCGCGACGATACGGCGCTCAGCCTTTGCCTTCTGTGATGACGAAGATGTCAACATAGTGCGCGCCCCACTTGCAGGAATCCGCGTAGCTCGCGCAGAAGAGGTCTACCGCGACGGTGCCCTCCATCATGCCGAGACCCGTGTCAGCGGCGATGGCGTAGCCGTAAACGTACTTTCTGTCCTGAGAAACGATATACAGCTCGCTGCCGTAGGGAATAACGTTCGGGTTTACCGCTACAGTACCGACTACTGCGTCGCGTCCGCTGGCGGTTTTAGGATTTACCTTAGGGGAAGAGTAAGCTGTAGCCTTGCCGGAAACTATTCTGGTGTAGTCGGTGGGAACGCCGTCTACCAGAGTAAGCGCGGACGGGTCGGACATCTTTGCGTACGGAACAGCGCAGGCGGTACCGCGCTCGATGATTTGTGCAACAGCCGCGGTGGTCACGTCCTCGGAGATAAGCTCGGAGCCCGCGAGAACGCCGTTTATATATTTATCCTTATAGGTCAGCAGGCTCTCGCCATCGCTGCCTTCGTTCAGTACCTTTTCATAGCCGATCTGGAGATTTGTGTTGTCAACATATTCGGTCTCAAAAGGAATTACCGCTGTTTCGGTATGCTCGGAGTAGCTTATTCTTGTGACGGTGATCTCCATGCCATCGTAAACATCTTCGCTTCTGTCAAAGCTTACTGTGTCGAATTCTCCGAGGACAATGCCTGCCCTGCCGAGAACTTCCTCAACTGTGCCGCCGATAACGGGGATCGTTACGGTCTCTCCGTCCGCGGTAACATAAACGTCAAACGCGCGGATAATGTTGATATAGCTGTATTTGTCGTCGGAAGTGAATTCCACGCTGTCAAACGCGCCTACATAGTAGCCCTGCTCTCCGAGGATCGCGAGCGCGGTGGTCTCGTTAGTTCTTGCTTCCTTGGTGATGCCATTGTCTGTGATATATACGTTGCTCCTGAAATAAAGTGAACCGGTAAGCATTACCGCCATTATAACGACGAGTACGAACGCTGTGACCTTGATAAGCGTGTTTCTCGCCAGGGTACGGTTCAAATTAATGCCAATTGCTATAGGTTTCAAAAAAATCGCCTCCAATAATTGCCCCTTGTGTTGTGTGTAATGATCCCTTCCCATATTTTGTATCTGATCTGTATATCGGAAAACGCCGCGTGACATCTTCCGTTCAAACTCCCTCAAGGTGATTCCCCCGCCTTGTTGAAGTGTTGGTGTAATTATAGCGCCTTTTTTAGTAAATGTCAAACATAAACCAACTGTTGAATTTGTGCAAATCAAACAAAAAATCCGTGCAACTTGTTTACAGCCCGCTAAAATGAGGAAGGATTTTTGGAATTTATTGTAAAATAATAAAAATCTTCTTGTAAATTTAACTAAATTGC
>JAFLUF010000123.1 GCA_022508925.1 Oscillospiraceae bacterium
CCGGACAGATACTGGTAATACCCAAGACCAGCAATGCCGTGCTGCCGCTGCTTAAAACTGCGGCGGGCATCATCACCGAGGAGGACGGCGAGGACTGCCACGCTGCTATCGTCGGCATGGCGCTCGATATCCCCGTCATCGTGGGAGCGGTAAACTCCACACAGATACTGCGCTCAGGTACGGCGGTCACTATGGACGCCGACAAAGGTACAGTATCCGCGGGGGCGGACAGGTAATTTCCCCGGCAGCTCGGAATTTGTGAGCCGACTTGCGAAAACGGAGGCTGCTGCATTTTCATTTTACAAAAATGTTGCGTTTGGGGGAAAACACTTGTTTTCCCCCAAAAAAATTCTGAGAGTTTTCGCACTGTGCGCGGTCAAGGGAGCCGCCCTCCCGAACGTGAAACACAACCGGCTCATTTTCCTCGATCAGAACAGGCTCGTTGGCTTAACAAACCATTTGCGAGGATTTTAATGCCGGCTAAGCGCTACAAAAAAGATTTTTTCGGCATTTGACTAATGTTATGTTATACGTCATTGATATCCCCATCGTTATTGATATTCGGAAAATGCTCATGCTTATAATTCATCAGAAAAGAGGTTATCTCGATCAGCCCGCGGTTTGCGGAGAGCGTGATGAATTCAAGCAGCACAGGCTCTTTAACGCTGTTCAGATAAGGAAAGTCCGCTATTTCCTCAACAGTTACATCCGGCTTATCAATGATCGTTCTGAAGTACTCCGAGGCGTATTTTTCAAGATATGCCGCATATATCTCCCGTGAATGATCGGTAAGATTCACGGGATATTTTATCCTGTAATACGCAGCCTCATATTTGGAGTTAAAATAATCACCGCAGAAGATTTCAAAATACTCATCATATTTTTTCAGATCGAAGAACTGTTCTCCGCCAAACAGGCTGCTTATATATTCATTCAAATATCGATCTTTATTTCCAAAGATCTTGACCGCGAATTTTATCTCATCGGTGTCGGGGGACAGCACCTTTACAAGACAGCCGTCACCAAAATTATTGTTCGGAACTTTTTTGTAGATCACGGAATTTTCCACATCATAAAGCTCAATTTCAAGCGCACTGTCCGCAATAAAATTATCCGATCCGGACGCGCTGCGCGGGATCCTGATCGTTTTGAATAGGCTGTCCCCAAACGCGCCGAAGCCGATCTTTTCCAGTCCTTCGGGAAGAAATATCTTATTGCATTTTCTTAATCCGGATAAAGCGCAATCCCCTATTTCCCTGACATTTGTAAAACACAACTCGGTAAGAGAACTGCATGCGTCAAAACAGTAATCACCTATTTCTTCCGCTCCGATCTTTCCTGTTCGGAGCAAATTTTGACAGACAGTAAATGCGTTGCTTTCAATAATTTTTACATTTTCAAGATTAATTTTTTCAAGCGTTGACGAAGAAAACACATAGCTTAATATTGTGCGAACACTATTCGGGAGGATCATCTCACGGATATTTTTATTTCTGATACACGCATTACTTCCGATCACCTCAACACCGTCGGGAACAGTAATTACGCTCGGGGCTTTTGAGGTGACCGCAAGGAGCGCCTTCATGTCCTTCGAGTAGATCACTCCGTCAATAACCGTAAACGACTTACTGTTCTTATCAATGATCATGTCCTGTGCAAAATCATAGTTCGGTATGCAATATTCGGGCTTGTCAAAATAGTCGGGAATATATACGGGCGATGAGCATTTTGTTCCGAAAAACGCGTTGGAAGCCATTTCCTCAACATCTTCGGGAAGAACCAGAATATCAGGCGAAGTAACCGAGAATGAATGTGACCCGAGCTTTTTCATGCGTTTTGGCAGCCTGAGTTCTTTTATTCCGCAGCGGCAAAACGCAAAGTCCCCCACTTCATCAAGTTCATCGGGCAAAGTCAGATCTTTTAAACCCAATGTCTCGAAAAACGCGTTGTTATATATGACCCTGACCTCACCCGGGATAGTATAGCTATTGTCTTTTCTCGCGGTAAACGCGTACAGTGTTTTTTTATCCTTTGAAAAAACGGCCTTGTCATCAGCAATAAGCCATGGATTTTCGGGGGATATTTCCACATAGTAAGGCGGCTGTCTGTTAAGCTGGAACTTAGTGGTGGTATTCATAAAAATTTTTACGTTTTTTGAAACGCAGATAGTATGTGCAGGCTCTTCAACAGGTCCGCGGACGCTTATTTTAGTGATGGGTATTCCGTTGTATTCTTCGGGGATAACTATCCGCAGCTCCTTCCCGATCGGGGCTGTTATTGCCTCGTAAGTTCCATCTTCTGACAGAACCAATTCATAAATATCAACCTTATCTTTCATTTTACAAGCCTCCTATAATATCTCTTTTAAGTTTATAATATTGGGATATATCACAAAATTTGGCGAACCTTTAATTTAAGACATGACTAAAAAACGTATCTTTATGAAAAGCCACCGCCACTAAAAAATATTTTTATGTTTATAATAATATCATTTTTTGAGGATCTTGTAAACAACTTTTTCAAAAAAATCAAATAATTTTAAGCAGAACCTTATATTTAAATGTTTTCGTATTCACTATGAAGAAGCATTTGATATATGTACAATATCCTTGCCGGACTTAATCACGTCCCTAAAATTCAAAAATTGGTTTGACACCTACAAAAAAGGCCCTCACATTTGGCTTAACAGAGCCATTTGTGAGGGTCAATTCAGTGGCTAAGTACTACAAAAAAGATTATTTTGAAAATCTGTTTTTATTAGTAGTGTTACAGCATTTTTTAAGGTTTGTCAATCCTCAACAACAAACGCCTTCAGCAGCGTTTCACCGATGCCCGTAGCGTCGGGATCGTGTGAGGTCTTGCCTGTATCGAGCGCGCGGATAGAGTTCATTTCCTTGTCCGTTAGTGTAAAGTCGAAGATGTTTATGTTGTTCTTTATTCGTTCAGGGGTTGAGGATTTAGGCAGCGTGATAAAGCCCTCCTGCACCTCGAAGCGAAGAATGATCTGCCCCGCGTCCTTGCCGTACTTTTGGGCAAGCTCCGTAATCACCGAATTGTTCAGAAGCTCCACGTTCCCGTGACCGAGCGGATACCAGCACTCCAACTTAACATTGTTTTTATCAAGGATCGCGCGCA
>JAFLUF010000124.1 GCA_022508925.1 Oscillospiraceae bacterium
GGGCGATAGGCACGGGCAAGACCGCCACCGCAGAGCAGGCTGAGGAGGTCTGCGCGTTTATCAGAGCGCAGCTCGAAAAGAAGTATGACAAGGCGACAGCCGACGCTATAACCATTCAGTACGGCGGCTCGATGAACGCCGCAAACGCCGAGGAGCTTGTGAAAAAGCCGAACGTAGACGGCGGACTTATCGGCGGCGCTTCGCTCAAGGCGGCTGATTTCACAACGATAATCAAAGCGGCGGAGAACAACTGATGTCTAAGCGAACACGGATGCTTGACCTGTCGCTGATTTTCGGTGCAGCTTATCATGTCCTGTTTATCGTGGGGTATTTATTGCAGAAGCCGCTGCTGTTTGGCGGACTTGTAGACCCGGAGGTATTGGAGTCGATCGAGACGGTATATTCCATACCCGTAATAATTATCGCGGCGGTTTGCGGAATTTGCTTTGTTTTGCTCGTGCTGTTGATGAGAAAAAACACATCGCGGGGGCTGTTTATCGGCGCGGCGGTATTTTCGGGCATTGCGTTCATTGCGGAAAGGATAGCGTTTTCCGCTGTGGCAAGCAGTTTGGCATTATTGGATAAACTTTTGGCGGAAAAGGGCGAGCTGGGGGTGACCGCATTCAATATGAACAGGTCTGCGGTCTCGTTGCTTGATATGTATTTGCTCCCGTTGTTTGCGGCGGCGATAGTACTGATGTGCTGCGCGGCTTGTGTAAAGAATGAAAACAGTTGACAGTGTACGCGCTGTTGATAAAACAATAACTAACGGAGGAAAAAATGATTATTTTAACTCAGGACGGAATGAACCTCGTAGAAGCAATATCTCTTTCGATAAGAGAGGGGCAGATAGACGCGGTTACAAGCGACGGAACGCTTTTCAGCAGAGTAGCGAATTATCCCGACAGAAGAATTGCCAAAGCCGCGCTTGAAAACGCGTTCAAGGCATTTGACGGCGGAGCGAAGGCATTCAGATTTCCGGAATTTAAAGGTCAGGCGAAAAGCGAATAAATCAGGCTTTTGAGATATATTTTCATTTCCGAAAATCATGGTTATTTATAAAAAATTAAGGAAAGAAGGTTCGTATAAAAAATGGCAAAACCTGTTTTACTTGTAGTAATGGACGGCGTGGGCTTTTCAAAAACGGGACTCGGCGACGCCGTTACCGAGGCGAATACCCCCACACTCGACTGGCTTCTGGCAAACTGCCCGAACACAAAGCTCAAGGCGCACGGCTCGGCTGTGGGACTTCCGAGCGACGACGACATGGGAAACTCAGAGGTCGGACATAACGCGCTCGGCTGCGGGCAGATATACTCTCAGGGCGCGAAGCTCGTGAACGAGAGTATCGAAAGCGGCAAGATGTACGGCTCGGCGGCATGGAAGGAGCTTGTGAACAACTGCGTTTCAAAAGACTCAACAATGCACTTTATCGGGCTTTTGTCGGACGGAAACGTTCACTCCAACATCTCCCACCTGTTCAGTATGCTGAAAAAGGCTAAGGAAGAGGGCGTGAAAAAGGCAAGAGTACACTGCCTGCTTGACGGACGCGATGTTCCCGCGACTTCCGCGCCTATATACATTGAACAGCTCGAAAAGACGCTCGCCGAGTTAAACGACGGCTCGTTTGACGGAAAGATAGCCAGCGGCGGCGGAAGAATGAAGATAACAATGGACAGATATCAGGCCGACTGGGGCATGGTAGAACGCGGCTGGAATACTCACGTAAAGGGCGAGGGAAGACAGTTTAATTCCGCGCTCGAAGCTGTTGAAACCCTGAGAAACGAAACAGGAGCTATCGACCAGGACCTGCCGCCTTTTGTAATTGCGCAAAACGGCGAGCCTGTCGGAAAAATAGTTGACGGCGACAGCGTGATCCTCTACAACTTCCGCGGCGACCGCGCGATAGAGCTTTCCATGGCGTTCGATATGGACGAGTTTACTCATTTCAACCGAGGAAAGAAACCCGACGTATGCTACGCGGGTATGCTTCAGTATGACGGAGATCTTAAACTCCCCGCGAGATATCTCGTAAATCCTCCGGAAATTCACGACACGCTTTCTGAGGTTCTGGTAAACGCAAAGCTCAATCAGTATGCCGTTTCCGAAACGCAGAAATACGGTCATGTAACATATTTCTGGAACGGCAACAGAAGCGGAAAATTCTCCGACGAGCTTGAGACCTTCAAGGAAATTCCCTCTGATAACGTAAGCTTTGACCAGCGTCCTTGGATGAAGAGCGCGGATATCGTTGACGACCTGATAGAGGCGATAAAGTCCAAGAAGTACGACTTTTTGCGCTGTAACTTCCCCAACGGTGATATGGTCGGACACACAGGTTCTATGCAGGCGACTATCATCGGTGTGGAGTCGGTGGATATCGGGCTTTCAAGGCTGATGAAGGTGTGCGACGAGTACGGAGTCACGATGCTTGTTACCGCCGACCACGGAAACGCCGACGAAATGCTTGAAAAGAACAAGAAGGGCGAGGTTGCCGTAAGAACAGCCCACTCGCTCAATCCCGTTCCTTTTATCATTTATGATAAGGACGTAAAGTACACGATAAAGGACGGCGAGTACGGCCTCGCGAATGTCGCTCCGACAGTCGTAAAGATGTTCGGGCTTACCGCTCCTTCCTGCTGGCTTGACAGCATGATATGACGACGTAAAGTACACAATAGAATTATAACAAAACCGCGCTTGGAATGCTCCGAGCGCGGTTATTTTATTTTTTAAAATTGGGCGGATATTATTTTCTCTTGCGGCTGACAACTACCGCCGCGCCCGCAAGAGCGATAAGACCTGCTGTGAGAGAGAAGCCCGCAACGCCCGTGTCGGGATTTGCAACAGTGCCGGAGTTGTTAGCGGAGCTGTCGGTGCTGTTTGTAGTGGAACTTGTGTCGTCGTCATCGTCGTCAACATCAACCGGCTCGGAAGTTAAGAGATATTCGCTGAAATGGTTCGTTTTAAATACAACATAACCACCATCGGCGGGTTCTGTTCTCAAACGGGTGTATCCGCCGTAACTCTCCACGCGGTAAACAAATATCGTCTTGCCGACGAGCGCCTCGGGAACAGGTATCTTAA
>JAFLUF010000125.1 GCA_022508925.1 Oscillospiraceae bacterium
AAGATCATCGGTATTATTATAGTGAAGGATCTGCTGTGCCTTATCGGCAAGGAGGATCTGTCGGATTTTAATATCAGGAGCTTTCTGCGCGAGGTGAGATTTATTCCCGAGGCGTGTCCATGTCCCGATGTTTTTAAAACGATGACCGCGTTAAAAGCGGGTATGGCGGTGGTTGTCGACGAGTACGGCGGCACTGCGGGGATCATCACGCTTGAAGATATAATTGAGGCTATTGTCGGAAATATCCAGGACGAGTACGACGATGAGAAGCAGATGATCACAAAGCTCAGCAACGAGGCTTATGACGTTGCGGGTGAGGCGAATCCCGACGAGGTATTTGAGCTGTTTGATGTGGAGCTTCCCGAAAATCACGAGTATGAAACGATCTCGGGCTTTGTGACGGATAAGCTCGGTTATATCCCCGAGGGCGCGGAGCTTACTCCTCCGACTGTCGAGTATGAGGGCATAAAGCTCGTTGTGACGCAGATCGAGGACAGAAATATCTTGAAGGTGCGCGTTTTAAGGTCGGAGAGACCCGAGGAAAGTAAATAAACCAATGAGAATGACGAAAAAATCACGCGCGGCGGCGGTCATAGAGCTGTTGAAGCAGGAATATCCCGAGGTGAAGTGCGCACTGGTGTATTCAAAGCCGCATGAGCTGCTGATTGCGACACGGCTGTCGGCTCAGTGTACGGACGTTCGCGTAAATCAGGTCACGCCCGCGCTGTTCAGGCGGTTCCCGAGCGTTGACGCGTTCGCCGAGGCTGACATTAAGGACGTTGAGGAGCTGATAAAGTCCTGCGGATTGTTCCACACGAAGGCAGCGGATATTATAAATATGTGTGCTGCTATCCGCGATACTTATGGCGGAAAAGTCCCCGATACCATTGAGGAATTGGTGAAGCTCCCCGGCGTGGGACGAAAGACCGCCAATCTTATAGTCGGCGATCTGTACGGAAAGCCCGCTATGGTCTGCGACACGCACGTTATCAGGCTGTCAAACAGAATAGGATTAGCCGAGGGAAAGGACGCTGTGCAGGTCGAAAAGCAGCTCCGCGCGGTGATCCCTGCCGAGGAAGGGCTGAACTTCTGTCACAGGTTGGTGTGGCACGGGCGCGGCGTGTGTTCCGCGAGAAGCCCGAAGTGCGAAGAATGTTCGCTCGGGGAATATTGTAAAGCGAGTAAAGCTAAGTGAATATATAATAATGAAAACCGGTCGGTGTCTGAGCACTGACCGGTTTTGTATTTTAGCTGTTTTTGTCTTTATCTTTATTTTTGACTTTGTTGACCACCTTATCAGGAAATACGGACGCATTTATCAAATCGGCAGGGTCTACGTCAAGAGCTTCGGCGATGTCGAAAAATACTTCAAGTGTAAAATTACGGGGCATATTCGGGGCTTCTATCGCGCTCAACAGACCGCGGCTGATGCCAGCCTTGTCGGCTAATTGTTCTTGGGTTAAGCCGCGAACTCTACGCAGCGCCAGAATGGCAAAACCAAGCTGGTTAAATCGATCTCTATTTTTAAAAGAAACTTCCTTACTCATAACTTTAAAGCCCTCCATCACAATCACTTTATATTATTGTAGTTATAACGAAATTTTTTCTCAGTAAAAAGTAAATTTCTATTGACTAAATTAGATAGCAATTGTATAATAATAAGAGCAAATGTCATAATTATTTAGCAAATGTAAAGGAGAGTATGCAAATGACCTGTACATTTTTTGGGCACAGAAACACACCGCGTTCCGTCAGAGGCAAACTGAAAGAAACGCTCATAGACCTGATCGAGAACAAGGGCGCGGATATGTTTTATGTAGGGAACCACGGCAGCTTTGACAGAATGACTGTGTCTGTTTTAAAGGAACTGAAGGCTGAGTACACGAATATCGATTTCCGTATAGTGCTGGCGTATCTTCCGAACTATGAGGTAAATTCCGAGGAAACCGAATTTCCCGAGGGGATAGAAGCCGTGCCGAAAAAATACGCGATAAGCTTCCGCAATAAGTGGATGGTAGGTAAGGCGGACACAGTCATTGCGTATTTAGTCCATGATCAGGGCGGGCGGGGCGGCTCAGTTCGTAAAGCTTGCCGAGCGCCGCAAATTACGTGTCATAAATTTGTTTGAAGCATCTTAAAAAATGGGGAAAATACAACAAATTGCTTGTTTTTGTGCATAATGTACAAACAAAGCGCTAAAAATAAGGAAAATTTCTCCGAGAGCAAAAAACATATTTTTGCTTTACCGGTTGAAATTATTATTTAATTGTGGTAAAATATTATTTGTTGACGGTTTCCGAAAGGGGCGCGTCAAAAAGGCGATGAAGTCGGAGGTTGCGCGATATTTTAATGGTTTCGCGGTAATTTCGACGGAGCAGTCCGGGCAGGACCCGGGCGAAAAGTTACGTGACGTATTTCATGGCTTTGGGAAGGTCAAAGTGTCCGAAAAATCCGGATAACTGACCGATGTCCCCAAGAAGATGGAACACACGGCACGGTGGATTTTTCAAATCAAGCTTTCGCCGGCTGCTTGCCGCCTTGCTGATATTCATGACATTCGGCGGACGGCAAAAACCAAAATGGTATTAAATTTCAAGAAAGGTTGAAAAATCATCATGGCATCTAATGAGAAGGTAAGAATCAAGGTAAAGGGCTACGAGCACAGCCTGGTAGACGCGGCAGCCGCTAAAATTGTGGACGCTGCAAAGCGCGGCGGCGCAAGAGTTGCGGGTCCTATCCCGCTGCCTACCGACAAGCAGGTAATAACCATTCTGAGAGCGGTACACAAGTATAAGGATTCCCGCGAGCAGTTCGAGAT
>JAFLUF010000126.1 GCA_022508925.1 Oscillospiraceae bacterium
TAGACAAGCGCCTTTATGTCGGAAAGCGCAACGGTAAAAATGTAATAATTGCTGCATAGTGTGGCTTTCTCCGGGGGAAACTTTTTGAAAAAAGTTTTCCCTGGACCCCTTTCAAAAACTTTTTTTTTGTTAATATTACAAAACGTTATATTATTTCGATATATTATATTTTAGGATTGACAAAGTGTAATAATTTGCGTAAATATTACAAATCCCGAGCCTTTTGACCCGGGATTTGCTTTGCTTGTAAAGTTTAATTTCTCATACGAGAACAAGAGTGGAATACTAAACAGAGCACGCTCAAAATATCTGCGGCGATTCGCCGTTTATTGGGTGTTGTGCTTTACTCTGGCTTTCTCCTCGGCGCGTTTTGCGTTGTTGAAGCGGTCGAGCGTTCCGACGAGATAGCCCGTTATCCTGCGTATGCGCTGGAACGGCACGTCCGAGAAGTGATATTTCGCGTTGACAAACTCTCCGTCCACCTCAAGATCAATGGCTCTCAGATGCTTGTCCGGATATTTTTCCTGGGCGATGTTGATATAATAGTCGATCTCCTCGCGAGCAAGCTTTCCTCCGGTAACATTTACGTCTACCATATTTTTCCCCCCTTTAGATTTTACGTCTTTTAAGTGGCGTATCTTTATTTTATCACAATATATTGTAGATGTCAATAGTAATTTTGTACAATATTTTGGAAGGAACTTTGGCAAACAGCTAAAAATTAAAAGTTTTTGGGAGGGGGGGTGGGGGAACACTTTTTAAAAAAGGGTTCCCCCAAAAAGACTTTTCCTCCAATAATTTTTTTAATAAGTGCAAGAAATATATCTGAATTTTGTCTATATTAGTGAAGGATCTTTCAATGCAAAGAGGTGATTCGATGCAGGACTACGAAATAGTGCGGCTTTTTCTTGACCGCAGCGACAACGCGGTCGCCGAGGCGGAGAAAAAATACCGCGCATACTGCTTCAAGATCGCGCTGAATATACTCGGCTCCAACGAGGACGCGGATTTTTGCGTAAACGAGGCGTTTATGAAGGCGTGGGAAACTATCCCGCCGCAGGAGCCGCGTATGCTGTCCGCGTTTCTGGCAAAGATCACCAGAAACTGCGCGATAAATATGCTGAAATCATCAAACGCTATGAAGCGCGGCGGCGGTGAGGCGGAGCTTGTTTATGAGGAAATTTCGGAGATGGTGTCGGGACGCTCGGACGTCGAGCGCGCCGCGGAGAACAGAGAGCTTCTTAATGAGATCGAGACCTTTTTGAAGAAGCTGCCTGCTTTAAAGCGCGATATATTTATCTGTCGATATTGGTATGCTGACAGCGTGCGTGATATTGCGGCGGCGTTCAACACGACAGAAAACGCCGTTTCCGTGATACTTAACCGAACGCGCAAGAAGCTGTGTGCGCATTTACAGAAAAGAGGTTTTGAAATATGACCGAGCATGAATTTTTCAAAATGCTGAACAACATAGATGACGAGCTGGTAGTCGGGGCAAAGCCCTCTGTTGGCGCTATGTCGGGCGATACAGACGGCGATCCCGAAATAGAGCTGTACGGCGACACCAAGCCTTTAAAAATAGCCCCCAAGCGCCGTCCTGTATGGAAGTCCGTTATGGCTGTGGCGGCTTGTCTGGTGGTGATAGGTGCGGTCATCGGCATTGTGCTGGCGGTCAATAAGCAGCGCGGTAATATGATCGATGATCCCGTACAGCCTTCCAACAGCTCCTACAACCCGCTTTATCCCGATGAGGTAGTTCCATTCTATCGATACAGCGGCGATTTTTCGGAGCTTGAGCCAACGTTTTATTCTATAGCGGAGCTTGCTTATCCCGAAAACTTTTTTGAGCTGGCTTATGAGAGCGACCTTATAGTTGTCGGAACGTTCACAGACGACGCGTGGCAGTATCAGCCCCTGACAGGTGACATTAACAGGTCGAATGGAACGTTTAACGGGCAAAGCTATAATACGCTCCGTATCGATGAGGTATACAAGGGGAACATAGTTGTCGGCACGGAGATCGTTATCGGCGACAATTATATTGTGAATGACGGGAAGCTTATATATGTTTCGGGCTACACATCCACACCTATGATCAAAGGAGATAGGTGGGTCTACTTTTTGACAAAAAGCACTCTCAATGACATTTACTATTCCACCAGATCCTATTGCGGCAGGTCTCCCGTTCCCGGATATGAGAATACCTTTGCTTTATCTGATGAAGCAGGAGGTATGGTCGGAAACGTCATGGCCTTTCCCGAGATCGGGCAAATGCTCGAAAAAGACCCGTCCGTGCTGAGAATGATCCGCATAGACTATGAGGGCAAGAGATACAACACGGTAGGCTTCATGAATATAAACGGCGTTCATTATCTTGTGGGCACGACCAAGACCCAATACGAGATGGGCGAGAATATAGAGGTCATCGGCGTCGTGGAGAACAACACCGACTATACGATAGGGCTGTACACGATGGAAAACAGCGGCGGCGGATGCCACGG
>JAFLUF010000127.1 GCA_022508925.1 Oscillospiraceae bacterium
CTGCCAAAGGGCTCCGCCCTTTGGAATCCTAAGATACAAGAATTTGTTTTAATTCGGAGCTGATTTGTTATGTACTCTCCAATTATCTTCGACCTTGACGGAACGCTTTTAAATACGCTCGGAGACCTTGCCGCGGCGGGGAATTACGCGCTGTCCGAGCTTGGCTTTCCCGTTCATGAGAAAAACTCTTACAAGCTGTTTGTGGGAAACGGCATTCCAAAGCTTATCGAGCGTATTCTTCCAACGGACTTTTCCGAGGGCGAATTCAACGAAGCCTATCGGCTTTTCTGCGAATACTACGCCGTTCACAGCGCGGACAAGACTCTGCCCTACGACGGCATTTCAGAGCTTTTGGAAGAGCTTTGCGCGAAGAACATCACCTGTCTTTGCAACACCAACAAATCCCACGGGTTCGCCGAGACTCTTTTAAAGCGCTTTTTCGGCGATAAGCTTACGGAGATCGTCGGAGGCGAGCACGGATACCCCAAAAAGCCCGCACCCGACGCGGCGCGTTATCTTGCGGAAAAATACAGGACCGAGGGGTGTCTGCCGCTTTATGTGGGCGACAGCTCGGTGGATATGCAGACCGCAAAAAACGCGGGGCTTGACGCGTGCGGAGTTCTCTGGGGATTTCGTACACGCGGGGAGCTTTCGCAATTCAAGCCGAAATTCTTGGTCGAGAATGTAAATGAGCTTAAGTGCGTAATCATGAACGGTAAAAATTAAAAGTCTTTGAAAAGGGGGCTTGGGCGCGTTATGCGCCTTCGGCGCATAACGCTAAACATTTCTACAGAAAGTTTTTCCCCCAAATAACATTACTGCTTCGCGCTTGCGTTTATCTTTGTTCCCGGCTTGAATATAAGAGCTACGATAAGCCCGAAGAATATCGCCGCCGAAATGCCGACCGCCGCGTTGGTGAAACCGCCCATAAACGCGCCAAGCAGTCCGTGCTCGTCTACCGCCTCTCTTACTCCCTTGGCGAGCAGGTTTCCAAAGCCCGTAAGCGGCACGGTCGCTCCGCCTCCCGCTATCTCAACGATAGGCTCGTAAACGCCTATAGCTCCGAGGATAACTCCCGCCACGACATAGCTTGTCAATACCCTCGCGGGAGTCAGCTTTGTCAGGTCGATAAGCACCTGACCGATCGAACACAGTATTCCTCCCACGATAAACGCCCAGACGTATTCCATAAACATATCCATATTATACTCCTTCAGAGGTTAGAGATCAAGCCTGAAGGTTAATTTTCCGTCAACCAAATAAGGAGCAATTCTAACCTCTTGCTTCTAATCTCTAATTATAGCTTATTTCCACCGCGTGGGAAATTCCGGGGATATTTCCGCCCTGCTGTACCATTGTCGGCGACATAAGCGCGCCCGTCGCGGCGTAAAGTATCCGCTTAAGCTCGCCGCTTTCAACACGCTTTAGGAAATGCCCGCATATCATCGACGCCGAACAGCCGCAGCCCGAACCGCCCGCGTGTACGTCCTGCTTTTCACGGTCGTAGATAAGCAGGCCGCAGTCTCTGTGGCGGCTTTCAATATCTATCCCGTCGCGTTTGAACAGCTCGTAAAGCATATCCGACCCCACCTGCCCGAGGTCGCCCGTTATTATCAGGTCATAGCTCTCATAATTGTGCCCCGTCTGCCTGAAATGCCGCAGGATAGTATCATACGCCGCGCCCGCCATTGCCGCGCCCATGTTGTTGGCGTCCGATATTCCCATGTCCTCAATTTTCCCGACCGTCGCCGCACGGATAAACGGAGGCTTTTGAGTAGCGGCGACTATTGCCGCGCCCGCGGCTGTCGCCGTCCACTGCGCCGTCGGCGGACGCACTCCGCCGTAATTCAGCGGAAACCTGAACTGCCGCTCCGCCGAGGAAAAATGCGAGGAAGTTACAGCCGCGGCGTTGTCCACATATCCCGCGTTTACCATTGCTCCCGCAAGCAGAAGCCCCTGGGCAAAGGTCGAACAAGCGCCGAAAATTCCCAGAAAGGGAATATAGAAGTCCTTTAGTCCGTAGGACGAGCCTGTGCACTGATTGAGCAGGTCTCCCGCGAAGATAAGGTCTATTTTATCCGGCACAAGCTCCGCTTTATCCATCGCGTGCTTTAAAGCCTTCTGCTGAAACAGGCCCTCTGCCTGCTCGAAGGTCTCCGTGCCGCCCTTGTTGTCGGGTACTATCTCGTCAAATTCATCGCCGTAGGGTCCTTCGCTCTCGGTTTTTCCGACTACCGAGGCATAGGACAAGATCGAGGCGTTGCTGTAGCGAAAGGTCTTGCCCTCGCGTATCGCCATGTTATCACTCTCCTAACACCAGGCTGTCGATAACCCCCCATCTGCTTTGTCAGCCGCACCACGGCAACCAGATGGTTAGCCGTGGCACGGCTTTCGCGCATCCGGGGGCTTCTCGACAGCCTGTAAAACTACCAATTATTTAATAATAAAAATTCGGGTTTCCAAAGGGCAAAGCCCTTTGGCGA
>JAFLUF010000128.1 GCA_022508925.1 Oscillospiraceae bacterium
TGCTCACGCTCCTCTTTGGACAGCGACGAAATTCCCGTCAGCGCCGCGAAAAAAGTGCCGCCCAACCCGAGAATGTTCCCGCACTCTATCCCGAAAAATCCTATAAATTCGCCGAAGTTAATCTTGTCCATTCCAAACGCCGCGGAAAATCCGCCCATATTCGCAAACGCCTCGCTTATGCCGTCCATTTGCTTTGACATTTCGGGGTAAATGAGAATACATACTCCCAGCATAAACGCGATGACTGATGTCCAGATAATAAGTGAATTGCGCCCCTGCCGTATTTCGTGCTTAAGAATTGTCATCTTAATTCTCCTTGTAATAATGCATAAAGATCTCCTCAAGATCAGGTTCGGTAATGCTTATGTCGGTTATAGGCAGCGGTGCGAGCGCGTTAAGAAGCTCACGCGGTTCGCCGCTGTACAGGAATTTTACAGTATCACCGTCAAACTCAACATTTCCTGTTCCGTTCAGCTTTGGAAGCTCGGAAATGCCCGACAGCGTAACTTTTTTCGCGTTGGTGTGTATGAGATTTTCCACACGGTCACAAACCAACAACCGCCCCTCACGTATTACTGCGGCGCGCTTGCAGTACTTCTGTATCTCGGAAAGGATATGCGAGGAGAGAAATATTGTTGCTCCCTCGGAATTGCGTTCCTCTAAAACCGCGTAAAATTCACGCTGCATCAGCGGATCGAGACCGCTTGTCGGTTCATCGAGAATACACAGCCGCGGCTTATGCTGCAGGGCGCAAACGATAGAAACCTTTTTTCGGTTTCCGAGTGAAAGCTCGGATATTTTTTTACTTATGTCCAGATCCAGTCTTTCGCAAAGCCGCGCTGCCTCCTTCGCACAATCCCGTTTCCGCAATTCCGCGGAATACTTTATAACTTCGTGCACTTTCATTCCGTGATAAAAATTTGCCTCGGACGGCATATAGCCGATATCCGCGAGAATATCCGTTTTTCCGACGTTTTCTCCGAATATTTTTGCCGTTCCGCTTGTTTGGGAAATAAGCCCTGTGAGTATTCGGATAGTGGTGCTTTTTCCCGCGCCGTTCGGACCGATAAATCCAAAGAAGTCCCCCTCGGCAACCGTCAGATCAATATCGTTTATTCCCCGCGACTTGCCGTAAAATTTCGTCAGTGAAACCGTTTCGACAGCGTTCATTTTTCGTTCCCCTTTTTCAAATATATTTTCTTCCAGAATTTTAACATATCCTCGAAATCCTTTTCAAGCTTCTGTACGTCGAGCTCGCCGTCCCATTGGATTATTTCCCAGAGATAACCCTCCGAGGCAAGGTACATTTCCCGATACATCATGTTAAGGTCAAAGCCATCAACAAAATCGTTCGGATCGACGCGCGACAGCGCGCCCTGCGCTTTTATATCAAAGTATTTTTGATAGCTGTCGTGTATCGCCGGGCCGACCTCCGGGTCTTTCTCGTAGAACGCCTTGAGCACAAACGCGGTCATGCTGCGGTATTTCGTCATCATGTGTATTTTAGCCCGCATACCGCGTTCCATCATCTCGAACAGATCGGTCGGCTCATAGCAGCCGTATTCGGTAAGGTATTCTATAGTTATTTTGCAAGCTTTATCCCACAAGAAAAGATACAGCTCACGCTTGTTGCGAAAATAGTGGAACAGCAGCGACTTGCTTATTCCCGCGCAGTCGGCGATCTCGTTTATTGGACTTTTCTTGTAGGAGTTCTGCGAAAACACAAGAAAGCCCGCGTTGATTATTTTCTGCTGCTTGTCCTCGGGCAGCGAATAGAATTTCTCGTTCATCTGCTTCACCTGTTTTCAAAATACTATTGTCCGTATCGGTCAATTATATTATAAACCCGTTGACCGTTTTTGAGAAGACCCTTTGCAAAATTTTGTTTTGATATTAAAATATATAAAATTATAGGTGTTTGTTTTAGAATGCAGGGTTCCTTAAAACATTTTAAGGGGGAACTCCCTCAAAATGTAAGAAAGTGTCAGAGAATACGATACTTTCTCTGCTTGCTATACATTCCCTAAACACAAGAATACGCACTCTGAATTTTCAGTTTTATCTTTGAAATCGGTTATTTCTGTCTAACTCTCGATTTTTGTTTTCGTTCAATAGCGCTTATCCCTCAATTTTTTTAGATAAAATATTGAACGGGATTGGTTAGAATCCGTCAGCTATAATATTGCGCTTTCATCTGAAACTACATGCCCCAAGGATTTTCTTAAAGATAATATACTAACAACAGCACACCTCCTCTATTTTTTCGGAGTGATTATGTTCTCAATAACCACTTACCTACAAATGCTTGTTCTCAGATTATCTTCCAAGAGATCATCCCCCTCTATAAAACTTTTCCGCGCCTGTCAGGGAAAACTTGACCGGCGCGGATTTTTTATCTATAAAGCGCT
>JAFLUF010000129.1 GCA_022508925.1 Oscillospiraceae bacterium
CCGAGATAAACGAATCGTAAACGGTTATGTTTTCGCTGTTCCAGAAAGCGTCCTTGCTGAGCAGCTTTGAATTGCGTATTACGATATTCTTGCAGCCGTCAAATGAATAATTTCCTACAAGGTTGAAATTCTCAAACTCCATATTTTCGCTGTTCATCGCGAAATAATCGCCCTTTGCGGTGATATTCTTGGCGGTGACATTATTGCAGTGCCAGAGAGTTTCGGCGGCGTTGGTAAACTGCACATTGTCCAAAGTTACCCCGTCACATCTTCTGAAGCCTTTGGGTGCTTTGTATAGGGTATCGGTCATTTCAATGTTGTTGGTATACCAAATCCCCGCGCGTCCCATATCGAACACCGAACAGTCGCGAACCGTGATGTTTTCGGAATACCACAGCGGATACTTCCACTTGAACATACAACCGATAAGCTCAATGTTTTTGCTGTGTTTGAGCGGAGATTCTCCGTCATCAAAAATGCTGTCAGTTATTTTCAGCTCCGCGCCCTGAAAAAGCGCGCGTTCGCCCGTAAAAATACCCTCGTGCATTTCTTTCATTTTCCCTTTATCTCCTTTTCAAGATTGTACATAAGATAGTCCAGACACGAAATTTGTCTGTTAACCTCGTGGGATTTGTTGAGCAGCGCGGCGCGGTGTTTTTCAAGAAGCCGTATCTCTTCACGAACGGACTTGCAGCTCTTAAAGCTCGTAATGGTATTCTCATCGCACCCCGCGTCAATGAGATTCTGAAGTATTGCCACTGTCATAACATCACTTCCTTTTCTTGGAATTATTATAACACATAATATTGATGATTACAAATACTTATTTTGAATAGCTATCTATGCTTGACAGGCATAGTAGATTGTGCTATAATTAAATCATACTCTAAACGGAGGTATCTTATGGAAATACGGGTACTTAAATATTTTCTTGCGGTAGCACGTGAGCAGAGCTTTTCAAAAGCAGCAGAATCGCTTTTTCTCTCTCAGCCGACATTGTCCCGCCAGTTGAAAGACTTGGAGGACGAGCTTGGCAAGACGCTTTTTATACGCGGCGGCAAAAAAATCACGCTTACCGAGGAGGGAATGATACTCCGAAAGCGCGCCGAGGAGATAGTTGAACTTGTAGATAAAGCCGAACAGGAGGTAAAGCTCTCCGATGAGGACATCTCAGGTACGATATATATCGGCGCGGGAGAAACTCACGCGATAAGTCTTATAGCGCGCACCGCCGACAAACTGAGCGGGCAATACCCTAATATCCGCTACAACTTTTACAGCGGCGACGGCGTGGATGTTTCCGAGCGTCTGGACAAGGGGCTTATTGATTTCGGGGTGCTTTTTGAGCCGATGGATATTTCGCGCTATGACAGCATTCCCATACCGATTCATGACACTTGGGGAATCCTTATGCTTAAGGGTTCACCGCTTTCTAAAAAGGAAGTTATTGAACCGCGGGATCTGTGGGATATCCCGCTGATAGTGTCCCGGCAGGTCGAGGACAGTATACTTTCCGCACTGCTTGGAAAAACCGACGGTTTGCTTAATATAAAAGCGCAGTATAATCTTGTGTACAACGCTTCTGTCATGGTGTCGGAGGGCATGGGCTACGCGCTCTGCCTTGACAGGCTGATAAATGTCAGCGGTGACAGCAATCTGTGCTTTCGCCCGCTTTCTCCGACTACCGAAGCCGTGTGCCATTTCGTTTGGAAAAAGTATCCCGTTTTCACAAAAGCCGCGCAGAGATTTCTTGAGCAGTTCCAACAGGATATGCAAGAATATAATTCTTAAAATACAAAAGAAGACTTTTGATGAAATTGTCGAAAAAATCTTTTCGGTTTTAAAGCTATAACCAAAAGTTATTGGTACCTATTCAATATAAGCATTTGCTATTTTCACTTTAATATGTTATAATAAAATCAAAGTCACAACATTACAGTTGAAATACATGATAAGCACCATGTAATGTTGGGAATGCCTGCGGCGGCTCGCCGCAAAAAAACAGTAAATTTACAGGTGAAACAAAGAAGGGATATATTATGAAAAGATTTCTGACAGTATTATTTATGATGACAGCTTGTGTTTTTTTGTTAGTCGGCTGCGGTAATTCAGACAAAACAAGCAGTTCAGATTATTCCGGCTCATCAGATAAAACATCAAGCGAAACTTCAGATTCATCCGACGCCACGGCATCAGATACTATTTCGAGCTTGGAAAGCACTGCTCAGACTAACGCAAATACGGAGGTAACGAAAATGAATATACAGATAGGCGATAAGCATTTCACCGCAAC